>JBCCTY010000027.1:0-24705 GCA_039197885.1 Actinomycetota bacterium
CAGGCCGACCCGGTCGAGCGCCTCCATCGCCCGGAGCGGACGTCGTCGGCGCGGCGTGGCGGAGTAGAGCATCCCGAGCTCGACGTTCTCGAGTGCCGATCGGTGACCCAGCAGGTGGAAGCTCTGGAACACGAAGCCGATGCGACTCGCCCGGATGGCCGTGCGGGTCCGGTCGTCGAGGTCGGAGACGTCGTCGCCGTCGAGGAGGTAGGTGCCCTCGGTCGGCCGGTCGAGCAGACCGAGGAGGTGCAGGAGCGTGGACTTCCCCGACCCGGAGGGACCCACGATCGAGAGGTAGGCACCCCGCTCGATCGCGAGGTCGACCCCGGCCAGGGCCTGCACCGGTGGGGTGCCGGGGAAGACCCGGCCGAGCCCGGCCAGCTCCACGACCGGTGCCCGGCGACTCGCGACGACCTCGGCCTCGACGAGGACCGTCATCCCCCGTCACCGCTCGGCTCGTCGGCGGGCTCCTCCACGGGCTCGTCGTCGGCGGGCTCGTCGTCGAAGCCGCTGGTGTCGACGCCTTCGGCGCCGACCACGACGCGGTCGCCCTCGGCCAGCGATCCGCTCAGCGGCTCGATCTCGACGAAGCCGCCTGCGGACAGACCGACCTCGACCGGCACGAGGCGGGTCACGCCGTCGCCGTCGTCGACCTCGACCCGCGCGGTGCCGTCGGCGGCCGACGACAGCGCGGCCAGCGGCACGGCGAGCACCTCGCCGCCGGTCGACGAGACCGGGATCGTGATGCGGAAGTTCACCCCCCTGGCCTCGGGGGGCAACTCGCCGATGGGCCGGATCCGCATCTCGTAGCGGTTGTCCCCGACGTCGCCCGAGCCCGGGTTGTTGGCGAGGAAGGAGATCTCGCCCTCGATCTCGAGCTCGAGCCCGGGATCGTCGAGCACGACCGGATCGCCCTCGGCCAGCAGGGGACGATCGGCCGCCGAGACACCGGAGTCGATGACGAGGTCGACGCCCGACACCGTCATGACGTCGCCCTGAGCTGCATCACCGCGCTCGACGGCGACCGACTCCACCCGTCGGGGCAGCTCGGGCAGGAACACGAGCTCGGACTGTGGGAGCACGACCCCGGTCTCTGACTCGATCTCGGCGAGGTCGGCCTGGGCTCGATCCAGCGCGGCGCGGGCGTCGGTGACGATCTGCGGGGAGCCACTGCGATCCGCCGGGGCCAGCGCCTCGTCGCGGGTGGCGTGTGCGATCGCCAGGTTGGTCTGGGCGGCGCGCAGCTCGACGCCCAGCTCGTCCTCGGCGACGCGCAGGTCTGCGTCTGCCTCGACGAGCGCCACCTCGGCGCCGTCGAGATCGCTGCGGACGGCGACCTCGGCCCGCTCGGCGTCGGCGAGGGCCGTCTCCAGCGCGGCGAGGGCCTCCGGTGTCGGGGCGACGCCGGTGTCGGGGTCGGTCCCCGCCCGCGCCTGGTCGAGGCGTGCCTGCGCCGTGGCCGTGACCGCTTCCGCCCCGGCGACCGCGGCCTTGAGGTCGTCGCGGACGGTCTCGGCATCGGCCCGTGCCGCCCGGGGCGCGGCGAGCTCCTCGTCGAGGATCCGCTGGGCCGCGACCACCGCTGCTTCGGCGTCGGCGACCGCGGCGTCGAGCTGCAGGCGTTCGGCGGTCGACGGACCACCGGTCTCCTGGGCCAAGGCCTGCTCGGCGGAGCGGAGCGAGGAGCGGGCATCGTCGACGGCGTCGCGAGCGGCACGGAGCTGCTCGTCCTCCTCGTCGGTCGGGCCGGCCGCCTGGTAGCCGGCCGCCTCGTAGAACGACGACACAGCGGCCTCGGTGGCCTCGCCGTAGCTGCCGTCGACGCCGCCGCTCAGATGACCGAGCCGCTGCAGCGCCTCCTGCAGCTGGGTCACGTCGTCACCCTCCTGCCCGGGCCGGAGGTCCCGGAACGTCGGGAGGTCCCCCTCGAGCAGGAAGACGGGTCGGCCGCCCACCTCCAGCAGCACGACGCCCTCACCGATCACGTCGTCGACCACCGGACCGACCCGGGTGACGACCGGGTTGACGTCGACGTCGACACCCCCGGCGACCGAGATCGCCGTCGACTCCTCGAAGCGCACGTCTCCTCGCACCACGACCGTCGAGGAGATCTCACGCCGCTCGATCGGCACCGTGATCAGCGACGCCTCGGGCGCCTCGGCCGAGGCACGGGCATCGGAGGACGACTGCAGCCGCGAGCCCGCCACGAACCCGATCACCGCGGCCAGCACCGCGACGGCCACGACCGCGAGCAGGACACGTCGCCGGCTGCTGGCCGCCGCCTCGACCCCGACGTCGATGACCGGGCGCTCGGCGTGCGGGAGCGGGAGCCGGTCGCCGGGGACCGGCTCCTCGGCCGGCACGGGAGCGGTGTCGTCGGCGACGCTCACGACGACTCGCCGCGCACCTCGTCGATGAGATCGGCGTGCTGCTCGACGAACTCGGCCTCCAGCTCGCGCTGCACCTCGAAGCGGAGCCGTGCCGAACCGACGCTGCAGTCGTGGTGGTCGACCGCCACGTCGATCTCGGCGGCCTGGATCTCGGCCAGGAGCTCGCGGTCGTAGTCGGGCGGCTGGGAGAACAACTCGTCGCGCTGCTCGGACGTCAGGGCCTCGAACTCCTCCTCGGTGAGATCGTCCCCGGGGAAGCTCTGCGACTCGTAGAGCTCGTTCATCCGGTCGCTGAGCGTCTCGTACATGTCCTGCTCGTCGGCGAAGTCGTGGCCGGCCTCGGTCATGCAGGCCTGCCACGCCGCCTGCATCTCGACGACTCGCGGATCGGCCTCGATCCGTTGGTACAGGTCCTGTTGCAGGTCGTTGAACTCCTGCATCGCCTCGGACCCCAGGCCACCGAAGTACCCGGGTCCGTAGACCTCGGCGCGAGCCTCGGAGTCGCAGCCGGTCGGCACGAAGCTCTCGAACGCCTCCTGGATCTCCTCCTCGGTCCACGACTCGTCGATCTCGGGCGACTCGCCGTGGAGCGCCTCGTAGAACGCCTCGCGCTCGCCGTCGGACAGCGACTCGACGTAGTCCTGGTTCGGGTCGACGAACTCCTCGTCGTCGACCGCGAACGCCTCCTGCTCCCGCTCGAAGAACGTCGACATGCCGAGCCCGTACTGCTCGGCGAACTCGCGGCTGCCCCACTCGACATCGAGATCGGCCGTCGGGTCGTAGAAGCTGCCGCCCGGTTGCTCCACGGGCTGGTACTCGAACCCGAGCGCGGTCATGCACTCGGCGGTGAGCTCCTGGATCTCACGCTCCTGCTCGGCGAACTCCTCCTCGGAGTCCGGCCCACGTTCGGCCCAGCCCATCGCCTGGGTGAGCGGGAGCTCGCGCCACTCGTCCTCGCCGACCGGCGCCTCGTCGGCCGCGACCACCCCCTCGCCGTCACTTCCACAGGCCGCGAGCGCCAACGCACCCGCCACCACGATCGCCCAGCGGACCCTCACGTCGACCTCCCACCGCGGCACCCGATCCAGCGGGCCCGCACGTTCTCCTTGCCCGACCCGCGCCGACCCGTTTCACCCGACGTGTGGCCGGGCTCGGCCGGTCGGTCACGGCAGCCGCACGATCCACAGACGCCGCGCGGTCGCGTTCGGTTCACTCGGGGGCGCGGTCGGCCCACCGGCCGACGACACGGCGTCGACGGGGGGGCTACCTTGGCGGGCAGGCGGCAGCCTCGATCGTCCGGTGGGCGGACGGCGAGCTCGGAGGTCCGACGCCAGCCGCGGGCGGGACGACCACGTCCCCACAGGAGCTCCGATGCGACCGTCCCCGACCCTCCGCACCCTCGCGGTCGGCCTGGCCGCGCTGCTGATCACGCCGCTGCTCAGCGCCGCCGCCGTCGCCGACCCGCTCGCCACCACCTCGGACGATCCACCGGTCGAGACACTCGACTGGTCGACCTGCGAGGAGGTGTTCGAGTGCGCCACCCTGACCGTCCCGCTCGACCACGACGAGCCAGACGGCGACACCTTGGACCTGGCGCTCGTGCGCCGACCGGCCCGTGACACCGACGCCCGCGTCGGCACGCTCATCACCAACCCGGGCGGTCCGGGCGGCAGCGGCGTCGACTTCGTCCTCGGTGCCGGTGCCGACGACGGCTTCCTCGCGCCGCTGAACGAGCGCTTCGACCTCGTGAGCTGGGACCCCCGAGGGACGAAGGGGTCGTCACCCATCGACTGCGCCCTCGACGTCGACGTCGAACCGTTCGGGGCCTTCCCCGCGCTCGACGAGCGCGACCGGATCGTCGAGGCAGCACGCGCCTACGCCGAGGCCTGCGTCGACAGCGTCGGTGCAGACCTCCTCGCGTCGGTGAGCACCCTCGACACCGCCCGCGACATGGAGCTGATCCGCCTCGCGCTCGGCGAGGAGCACCTCACGTACCTCGGCTTCTCCTACGGCACCTACCTGGGTGCCACCTATGCGGCGGTCTACCCCGACCGGGTCCGGGCCTTCGTCCTCGACGGAGCCGTCGACCCCGACGCCTACGCGAACGATCCGCTGGTCAGCAACGCCGAGCAGGCGGTCGGCTTCGAGACGGCGCTGACCCGCTACTTCGACATCTGCGACGTGGGCGTCTGCCGCTACCTCGGTGACGAGCGCGACTGGCGTCGGCTGGTGGCTCGCCTCGACGCCGCACCGCTCGAGACCGGCGATCCGGCGCGGCCCGTGACGGGCGAGGACGTCCTGAACGCCACCCTCATCGTGATGTACTCGCGCCAGGCGTGGCCGATCCTCGACCTCGCGCTGGCCGAGGCGGCAGCAGGCGACGGCGCCCGCATCAAGTTCCTGTCCGACATCGCGTTGGGGATCGACGACGACGGCTCGGTCGATCCCGGCGCCGACGCCTTCCCGGCGATCACGGCCATCGACGCCGCCTACCCGACCGACATCGCGCTGCAGGACCAGATGTACTGGACCTACCTGCAGTCCTCGCCCTCGTTCGGACCCTCGACCTTCTGGGCGAGCACGGCCGGCGGCTACGCGGCGTTCGAGTGGCCGGTGGAGGCCGACGACCGATTCACCGGTCCCTTCACCTACGACGCCGACGGCGGGCCGCCGATCGTGGTCATCGGGACGACGTTCGATCCGGCGACACCCTTCCGGGGCTCGATCGCCATGACCGAGCAGCTCGGCGACGCCACTCTCCTCACGATGGTCGGCGACGGCCACACCGCCTACGGCGGCAACAGCACCTGCATCGACGACGCGGTGGGCGCCTTCCTCGTCGACCTCGTCGAGCCCGAGCCGGGCACGATCTGCGAGCAGGAGCTGGCCACCGCCGGTGCGGCGGTGGTGAGCGACGAGGGCACCGGTGTCGCTCCGGCCGACGTCATCGGCCAGCTCCGCCGCTTCGCCGGGATCTCCCGCTGACGCAGCGCACCGGTCGACCGCACCGGCTCCTGATCCGTCAGTAGCCGGGTGGGGCGGTGAAGCCGCCGACGAGCGACTCGACCAGCCCGGCCACCGCGATGGTGCTGCGGTCCGCCCACCGGCGGCCGACGATCTGCACGCCAACGGGCAGACCGTCGGCCGTCCCGGTGGGCACCGCCGTGGCGGGCAGGAGCGGGAGGGTGGCCAGACCGGCCCACACGACGTGTGACCAGTAGGGGATGCGGGAACCGTCGACGTCGAGGGTGCGCTCGTCGAACTTCCGCTCGACGTCGTGGGGAAAGGCGGTGGTCGGCGCGATCGGGGCGATCACCACGTCGACGCGCCCGAACAGGCCGTGCCAGTCGTCGATCAACTCGAGGCGTCGCTCGTGGAGCTCGCCCCACTCGGTGTGGCTCAGGCACAGGCCGCGTCGCCGAGCGTGTTCGACCGGATCCTCGATCGAGCCCTCCTCGACCGCGCGGCGGGCCGCGTCGACGACACGGTCGGGGAACCCGGCGGCCATCGCCGCGTTGAGGAGCGTCGCGTAGAGCAGGTGCTGCTCGCGCAGCGGCGCCGTCGTGCGGGCGTCGTCGACGACGTGGGTGCCCGCCCCCTCGAGCGCGGCACCGACCCGTCGGACGGCGTCGCTGCAGGCACGACTCGTCGGCGCGGCCGGATCGTCGGCCCACAAGCCGACGCGGAGTCCACGTGCGGCCCGCGAGCCGGGCATCGCGGCCGGCAGGACGGCACCCGGGTTGCCGGCGACGCCGTCGGCGGTCAGCACGTCCATGGCCAGGTCGAGGTCGGCGGCCGACCGGGCCAGGGGTCCCATGACGCCGAGATCGCGTGCGGCCGGGATGTGGCCCCGATCGGAGAGCACGCCCCACGTCGGCTTGTGGCCGAACACGCCGCAGTAGTGAGCGGGGCAGCGGATCGACCCGCCGATGTCGCTGCCCTGTTCGAGCAACGTCATCCCGGCGGCGAGCGCCGCGGCCGCGCCACCGGACGAGCCGCCGACGGTCCGCGTCGGATCCCACGGGTTGTTGGACGTGCCGTGGAGCTCGTTCGAGGTCTGGAAGTCGCCGGCGTAGACCGGCAGGTTCGTCTTGGCGAACACGATCGCTCCGGCCGCCCGGAGCGCAGCCACGTTGTCGGCGTCGCGCTCGGGGACGTGGTCGCGCAGCGCCGGCGCACCCGATGTCGTCGTCAGCCCTGCGGTCTCGAAGGAGTCCTTGATCGTGATCGGCAGGCCGTGCAGCGCACCGAGCCGGTCGCCCCTCGCCACCGCGGCGTCGGCCTCGCGGGCGGAGGTCCGGGCGCGGTCGACGTCGAGGGCCACGACCAGGTTGAGCTCGTCGTCGTGAGTCGACACGCGAGCCAGTTGCGCGTCGAGCAGCTCCTCGCTGCCCAACTCGCCGCGCCGGATCGCCCCGACCGCCTCGGCGGCGGTCATCGTCGACAGCTGGTCCATCAGCGCATGCGTGCGCCGCAGCGTTCGCAGCGACCCCGGACGACCACCTCGATCGAACGAGCCTCGAACCGCTCCTGGCCCAGCACCCGGTGACGGAGCTGCTCGACGCCGTCGGCCACGTGGTGGATCACCTCGCCGCAGTGCTCGCAGACGAGGTGGATGACGGCGTCGTCGTGGATGGGCTCCCAGTGCGAGGTGTCGCCGCCGCCGAGCTTGGATTCCCGGACCAGCTCGAGCTCGGCGAACAGCCCGAGGGTTCGGTAGACCGACGACTGGTTGACCGTCGGGTCGATCGCGCGGACCTGTTCGGCGATCTCCTGCGCGCTCAGGTGACCGTGCTCGCCGGTGAGCACCTCCCACACGAGCCGACGAGGTCGGGTCACGCGGAAGTCCCCGGCACGCAGGACGGCATCGAGCTCCACGCCGCCCACGGTAGCCACGGTCGCCCGTCTCGTCCCGGTTGGCCACCGGCCCGAGCGCCCTCGTGGTGCCGATCTGATCGCCGGTCTCCTGCAACCGGTTCGCAAGATGGCTTGTTGCGAGTACTTCGCAACAACGGAGATCCGCACTAGGGTGCGGCGCCGACGCCACCCCCATGGACCAGTCCGGCGTCGCAGGAGACCACGTGCTCGCACTCCACGCCCCCGACGGATTCCTCGAGGCGCCGGTGGCCCTGGCCACCGCGGTGCTCTCGTTCGGCATCCTCGCCGTCGCGCTCCGCACGAGCGGCGACCGCCTCCAGGACAAGCAGGTACCGCTGGCGGGCGTCGCCGCCGCCTTCATCTTCGCGGCCCAGATGTTCAACTTCCCCGTGGCCAGCGGCACCACCGGCCACCTCGTCGGCGGAGCGCTCGCCGCGATCCTCCTCGGTCCGTCGGTCGGCGCGCTCGTCGTCGCCATCGTCGTGGTCGTCCAGGCCCTCGTCTTCGCCGACGGTGGCCTGAGCGCGCTGGGCTACAACGTGATGAACATGGCCATCGTGCCGGCCTACGGCGGCTACGCGCTCTTCCGCCTCTTCCGCCGGTTCCTCCCCCGCTCCTCGGCGGGCGTGGTGGCCGCCACCGCCCTCGCCTCCATGCTCTCGGTGGTGCTCGCCGCCGCAGCGTTCTCGATCCAGTGGCTCTTCGGGGCCAGCGCTCCGGTGCCCTTCGACACCGTCTTCGGCGCCATGGTCGGCGTCCACCTGCTCATCGGCGTCGGCGAGGGCCTCATCAGCGCGCTGGCCGTCTCGGCCGTGCTCGCCGCCCGGCCCGATCTCGTCCACGGCGCCAGCGACCTCGACCGGGCCCAGCTCGGCGATCGTCAGCCGCTCGCGGCCCGCACCTTCGTGATCGGCGGCGTGCTCGCTGCGCTGCTCTTCGCCGTCGTGGTCAGCCAGTTCGCCGTCGACGACCCCGACGGCCTCGAGAAGGTGGCCGAGGACGAGGGGTTCATCGACAGCGCCGAGGACCACTCCTTCGCCGACAGCCTGTTCTCCGACTACGCCACCGACGGCATCGACAACGAGACGCTCAGCCTCGCCGTGGCCGGTACCACCGGTGTGGTGATCACGCTCGCCGTCGGCTTCGGGATCTTCGCCGCCGTCCGCCAACGCCCTGAGCCTGACCGACGCGAAGAGGTGTCTGCCTGACGTGAGCGCCGGCCACACCGCCCGCCTCTACGTCCCGGGCGACTCGCCACTGCACCGGCTCGCGCCGGAGGCCAAGCTCGTGGCGGTGATCGCGTTCGTGATCGCCGTCGCCGTCACGCCGCGCGAAGCCGTGCCGGCGTTCGCGATCGACGCCGCGATCGTGATCGTCGCGATGGCCGTCGCCGGCTTCGGCCCCCGGCTCGTGCTCGTTCGCCTGGCCGTGGTGCTTCCGTTCATCACGTTCGCCTTCCTCATCCCCTTCATCGCCGGTGGTGAGCAGGTCGAGGTGCTCGGCGTCTCGCTGTCGCGCGAAGGCCTGTGGGGAACCTGGAACATCATCGCCAAGGCGGCCCTCGGGGCCAGCGCCAGCCTGCTGCTGGCCGGCACCACGCCGATCCCCGAGATCCTGAGCGGCCTCGGTCGGCTCCGCGTGCCACCGGTGCTCGTCGCCATCGTGTCGTTCATGTTCCGCTACCTCGACGTGATCGTCGACGAGATGCGGCGCATGCGCACCGCCATGACGGCGCGAGGCCACGACCCCCGCTGGTTGTGGCAGGCCAAGCCCATCGCGAGCTCGGCGGGGGCACTCTTCGTCCGGTCCTACGAGCGGGGCGAACGGGTCCACGCCTCGATGCTGGCCCGGGGCTTCACCGGCACGATGCCCCAGCTCGAGCAGCGGCGCGCCACTGGCCGCGAGTGGGCCGCCGCTGCGGTGGTGCCGACGATTGCCCTGTGCGCCGCGATCGGCGGGATCATCCTCACATGAGCGCCACCGCCCTGTCCGTCGACGGGATCTCCTTCACCTACCCCGACGGACACCGCGTCCTCGACGCGCTGTCGCTCGACGTCGATCACGGCGAGCGGATCGCGCTGCTCGGACCGAACGGCGCCGGCAAGACCACGTTCGCGCTACACCTCAACGGCATCCTCGAGCTCCAGGCGGGGGCCGTGACCGTCGACGGGATCGAGCTCGTCGACCGCAACCTCGGCGAGATCCGACGCAAGGTCGGGATGGTGTTCCAGAACGCCGACGACCAGCTGTTCATGCCGACGGTGCGTGAAGACGTCGCGTTCGGTCCGGCCAACCTCGGCCTCCGCGGCGACGACCTCGACGCCCGAGTCGACGGCGCGCTCCGCAGCGTCGATGCCGAGGCGCTCGCCGACCGGGCACCCCATCACCTCAGCGGCGGTGAGAAGCGACGGGTCGCGATCGCCACCGTGCTCGCCATGGAGCCGGCCGTCCTGGTGCTCGACGAGCCGACGTCCGGTCTCGATCCCGCCGGTCGACGTGAGCTCGCCGACCTGCTCGACTCGCTCACGCTCACCCAGCTGGTCATCACCCACGACCTGCCGTTCGCCCTCGAGCTCTGTCCTCGATCGGTCGTGCTGAGCGACGGACGGGTCGTCGCCGACGGCGACACCGCCGACCTGCTCGACGATGCCGAGCTCCTGGCCGCGAACCGGTTGGAGCTGCCCTTCGGGTTCGATCCTCGCGCTGCCCGTGATCGCCCCGACGACGAGGTGTCGGCCTGACGACGTCCCTCGCCTGGGGGCCGCCGCGAACCACAGCGAGCCTACGTTCCGTACCCCGGGCATGGACGACACCACCGAACGGTCAGCCGCCGTCGAGGTCCGCCTCGCGGTCGACGCCACCGAGTGGCGAGCCGCCCGCGCCCTCGTGCACGACCTCGCGGCGTGGGTCCGCGAGCGCACCGGCCTCGACCTGCGCACCGCCCAGCGCGGGTTCGCCGCCGAGGTCGACGACCTGCCCGCCCTGTACCGGCCACCGAGTGGGCGGTTCCTCCTCGCCTGGGCCGACGGCGTCCCCGTCGGCAGCGCCGCGATCCGTCGCCATGCCGACGGTTCGGGTGAGCTGAAGCGCATGTACGTCCGGCCCGGTGCTCGGGGGTTGGAGCTCGGCGACCGCCTCGTCGAGGGGGCGCTGTCGATCGCCCGGCGCGACGGCCTGCGGTCGGTGTGGCTCGAGACCGCGATCGGCGTCATGGACCCGGCGATCGAGCTCTACCGGCGCCACGGCTTCGCCGAGCGGACGACGACCGATGCGTCGATCGACCATCCGGAGCTGCTCACGATGGAGCGGTCGCTGCTCCCGGTCCCGGCGGCGTGATACGGGCGTCGAAGAGCTTCGCGGGCGCCCACCAGTAGTCGGCCACGGCACGGACGTCGACGGCGAAGCCGGCCGCCTCGAGCTGGGCGACCCACGACCAAGTCGACTGCTCGAAGGTGTGGCGGGTCCGTGCGGGATCGAACTGGCCGACCAACACCGGCAGGAGGAAGCCGCTCACGACGTCGGGTGCGTCGACGTACTCGGCCAGGCCGCGTTCGTAGCGGTCGACGACGTAGCGGGCGTGGGCGACGGAGCGGTCGACCACATCGGGCACGTCGAAGTCGACGATCACCAACCGGTTCGTCCGTCGGGCGAGCTCACCGAACACGTCGCGCCTCGTCATCGGATCGAGCGCCGACATCGCGAAGGTCGACTGGACGACGTCCCACCGGCGCCTCGGGTGCTCGGACAGGAAGGCATCGATGCCCATCTCGTGCGGGTCGACCCGGTGTCCACGCGCCCGGAGCGTGCGAGTGGCCGAGTGGAGCAGCTCGGTCGACGGCTCGACCAACTCGACGGCGGCCGACGGGTCGACGACGGCAGCCGTGACCCGGCCGTCGCCGCAGCCCACGTCGAGGACCGACGTCGGCACCTCGTCGGCGTGGACCCGGGCGAGCTCGGCGATGGTGCGCTCATAGAGGAGCGGGTTCCCGCCCCCGTCGAGGAACCGCTCGAACGCGGTCGGCTCGTCGTACACGCCACTCGGACCGACCTCGCGGAGGAAGTCGAGCAGCGCGGGAGCGAGGCGCGACGGCGGACCGTCCGTCGCCGCCGCCTCGGCCGCCACGATCGCCGCATCGCGATCGGAGGCGGCGATGGCCAGGAGGGCGTCGACGAGGGTCATGGAGCTCCGAAACGTCGCGGCGGGCGGGTGCCGGGACCGTAGCCGTCGCCACGCTCCGCGGCGTGTTGTGGGTGGCGCGGGCGTCCGTTGAGGAGGGACCCGTAGTGTTCACCCCAGAGGCCCGGTCGGTTCCCACCGCTGACCGGGCCTCATCCTGTTCTCGGCCTCGACGTCAGCCGTGCGTCGATGCGGCGATCAGTAGCGGAGCACGGCTGCGATGCGGCCCCGCTCGCCGAGCGTGCCGTCGTCGACCACCGACACGGTCCCACCGGTCGAGGCCACCCGCGAGATGAGCTCGTCGACCGCGTCGTCGATCGTCGAGTCGTCATCGTCGACAGCGACGAGCGGGACGATCCCCTGGTCGTCATCGACGCCGACCGTCTGGTGGAACGTCTCCTCGACGAGGAGCCGCTCGATCCGGGCGTCAGCCGCCTGCTGCCAGACCTCCACCAGTCCGTCGGCAGCACGACGTTGCCCCGTCGCGGCGTCGAGCGCTCCGAGGGCGACCCGCTGCCGGCCGCTCTCCCAGCTCGCCAGGGCGGGGGCGGCGAGCGAGGCGAGCCGCTCGCCCGTCAGCTCCCCGGAGTGGTGGACCTCGGCGAGGACCCGATCGCCGTGACGCGTCACCGAGCGGAAGGCGCCGACGCGGCGCTTCCCGCCGATCAGCACGACCGGCCGGTCGTCCCCCTCGATCACCGCCGTCAACGCCTCGTCGACGTCGCGAGCGAACGTGGCGAGCGCCTTGTCGCGATCGGTCGAGCGCTCGCGGCGCTGCTCGCGCCGCGGGGCGCCCGGTGCGAGCTCGCGAGGCTCGACCGGGAACGGGCCGTCGGTCGACTCGGTGAGTTGGCTCGCGTAGCCGATGTAGCACCGGGCGCCGACGCCGGCGAGGTCGACGACGACGTAGCGCGGCGATCGGCTCAGCGCGGCGTGGAGGTCGCGCACCGCGAACTCCTCCCCGACGACCACGCGATCGCGGACCGGGAAGGGCAGCTCGACGGCGTGGATGAGCCACTCGTCGACGAAGAGCCCGATCGCACCGAAGCGCGTGGCCCTGATCTTGGCGAAGGCGGCCTCGAGGTTCCCGATCCGCTCGCTGACGTCGGACGGGGCGAGGGATCCCCGGAGCTCGGCGCGGGCCTCGAGGATCAACGCCTGGACACGATCGTGCAGGCTCGCGCTCGGCGCGACGCTGCACAGCAACGACACGCGGCCCCGGCCCGCTCCCTGCTGGAGGAGGGCGACGTCCTTGGCAAGCATCGTGGTCCTTTCGGGATCGGCCCGCTGATCTCTGCGCTCTCCGCCCGGCAGTGGTCGGACGATCAGGCCGGGATCGACTCGACGAGGTCCCGGAGCTCGCGGAGCGCCCGGTGGGTCCGACGGCGAGCAGCCTCGGGCGTCACCCCGAGCTGCTGTGCGATGGCCGCGTAGGTGGCCGGTTCGTCGTCGACGAGCCCGAAGCGCATCTCCATGGCCGTGCGAGCCGCAGGGTCGAGGCGGCCGACGAGCCGCCGCAGGTGCTCGGCCTCCGTGAGGTCGACGACCTGTTCGTCGACGGCGGGTTCGTCGCTCGCCGGGTCGAGCCCGCGCTCGTCGTCGTCGAAGCTTCGATCGATGGAGTCGACGCTCGCCATCGAGTGGACGTGGGCGAGGTCGCCATCGAGGCGTTCGGCATCACCGTCGAGGCCGCGCAGGGCCATCCGGAGCTCGCTGCGCCGATGCGCGGGGATGCGCACCGTGGTCGAGGTGTGCTCGAGACCGCGCTGGATCGACTGGCGGATCCACCAGGCCGCGTAGGTCGAGAAGCGGAACCCCTTCCGACCGTCGAAGCGGTCGACGGCCTTGCCCAGTCCGATCATGCCGTCCTGGATGAGGTCGTCGCGGTCGACGTGGGCAGGAGCCTGGTAGCGCCCGACGATGCTCAGCACCAAGCGCAGGTTGGACTCGATGAAGCGTTGCCGGGCCGCCTCGCCGTCGAGCTCGGTGGCGAGGTCGTCACCGTCCGGCTCCGCTCCCCGACCCCTGGCCTCGTCGGCCCGACGGGCGGCGCCGCGGCCGATGGCGATCCGATGGGCGAGCTCACGCTCCTCGGCTGGCGAGAGCAGCGCGTGTCCGAGAGCGACGCTCCGGGGCAACATGTCGCCACCCTATCAAGCCGATCACAACACACCAATCGAGACATGCCTTTCCGGTCATATCAACACACTCCGAGAGGCATGACGTGGTAGACCTGTCGTGTGATGAAAAACCTCCCGTCCGAGACCCAGACGCCACGGTGGACCTTCCTCACGAACCACGGCCACGTCCTCGTCGCCATCAGCCGCGACCCCGAGCTGCGCCAGCGCGACATCAGCCAGCTGGTCGGCATCACGCCGGGTGCGGTGCAGAAGATCCTCGACGACCTCGAGGCCGACGGCTACATCCATCGCCAGAAGATCGGCCGGCGCAACCGGTACGAGATCGTGAGCGGCGAGCCACTCCGCCACCCCCTCGAGGACCATCACACCGTCGACGAGCTCCTCATCCTCCTCAAGGACTGACCGGCTTCCCCGCCGCGACCCGACGAGTCGGCCACGTCGGCGTCGCCTCCCGTTCATCCGGGCGTCGTCGGGGTCGTGAAGACTGGCGCGAACGGAGCGAACGCCCCCTTCGCCCAGCCCCCCAGGAGTGGCCCATGAGCACCCAGCCGGAGCTCATCCGACGCCTCGACGTCCGCGACGCCGTGGTGATCGGCGCCGGATCGATGATCGGCGCCGGCGTCTTCGCCGCCTGGGCGCCGGCCGCCGAGGCGGCCGGGACCTCCCTGCTCATCGGTCTCGTGATCGCCGGCATCGTGGCCTTCTGCAACGCGGCGTCGTCGGCGCAGCTGGCGGCCCGGCACCCCGAGTCGGGCGGCACCTACGTCTACGGTCGCGCCCGCCTCGGTCCCGCCTGGGGCCACCTGGCCGGTTGGGCGTTCGTCGTCGGCAAGACGGCGTCGTGCGCCGCCATGGCGCTCACCGTCGGGGCCTACCTGTGGCCCGAGCAGGAGCGGCTGACGGGCATCGTGGCCGTGCTCGCGGTCACGGCGGTCAACCTCGGCGGCCTCAGTCGAACCGTCGCCGTCACCAAGGTCCTGCTCGTCGTGTCGATCACCGCACTCATCGTGGTCGTGATCTCCGGTTGGACCGCTGACGACGTCTCGATCGATCGCCTCACCCCGTTCGACGCCGACCCGCTCGACGTCCTGCAGGCCGCCGGCTTCCTGTTCTTCGCGTTCGCCGGCTACGCCCGCATCGCGACCCTCGGCGAGGAGGTCAAGGAACCGGAGCGGACGATCCCGCGGGCCGTCCCCCGGGCGCTCTTCGGCGTCCTCGGGATCTACGCGGTCGTCGGCGTCACGGCCCTGGTCGCCGTCCCGGCCGTGGCGTTGGCGGCGACCGACGCGCCGCTGCGCGTCGTCGTGGAGGCCGGATCGCTCGACGGCCTCGCCGGCGTGGTCCGCGTGGGTGCGGGCATCGCCTCGCTCGGCGTGCTCCTCAACCTGATCCCCGGCGTGTCCCGGACGAGCCTGGCGATGGCGCGTCATCGCGAGCTGCCCCACTGGTTCTCCCACGTCGACACCGACCGGGCGCTCCCACTCCGCGCCGAGCTCACCGTCGCCGCCGTGGTGGTGGTCCTGACCGCCACCCTCGACCTACGCGGGGCGATCGGCGCGTCGGGGGTGGCGATCCTCACCTACTACGCCATCACCAACGCCGCTGCGTTGAAGCTCTCACCGGAGGAGCGACGCTGGCCGCCGGTGATCGCGATCGTCGGCCTGATCGGCTGCGTCGTCCTCGCGCTCGCGCTCCCGCCGGTGAACGTCGTGGCCGGCATCGGCGTGCTCGCCGTCGGCGCGGCGGTCAGACTGCTGACGGCGCGCCGGGTCGGCGCCGGAGGGGAGACGACATGACGACGCTCGACGAGGTCAAGGACTTCGCCTCGAAGCTCAGTCCGTGGGCACATCTCGCGACGGTGGGCGCCGATGGCGCGCCCGACGTCGTCCCGGTGCATCCGTGCTGGGAGGGCGACGTGCTCTGGACCATGCTCGGGGTCACCTCGACGAAGGCCCGCAACGTCGCCGACAACCCCGAGGTCGCCCTCCACTGGCAGGTCACCGAGGTCGGCGACGGCGTCGAGGTCTGGGGCCGCGCCGAGCTGTTCACCGACCTCGAGACGAAGCGGCGGTTGTGGGACGGGGTGTTCGACTACGACCTGAACGCCTTCGCACCCGGCGGTCCCGACGGCTCCCCGGACACCGCGTTCCTGGCGGTTCGCCCGACCCGGGCGATCATCCTCCACCAGTACGGGGTGGGCGGCATCGATCGATGGAGCGCAGCCGGGCTGCAGTAGCTTCGCCGCATGCCCGACCTCGCTTCCGAGCAGTTCGTCTCCCTCACCACCTTCACCCGTGACGGCAGGCCCAAGCCCCTGCCCGTGTGGATCGTCGGGGCGGGCGGAGGCCGACTGGGCTTCACCACCTCGACCGGTTCGTGGAAGGTCAAGCGCCTCACCAACGATCCGCGGGTCGAGCTCCGCCCGTCGGATCGGTCCGGACGGGTCGAGCCCGACGCCCCGATCGTCACGGGCACCGCCGAGGTGGTGACCGGACCGGAGTTCGAACGGATCAAGAACCTCGTGCAGTCCAAGTACGGGGTGATGTGGACCGTCATCGCCGTCATCGGCAAGGTCCGGTCGCTCTTCGGCTCCTCGACCACGTCCGACTGCGCCGTGCTCATCACCCCCGACGCCACCGACTGATCACGGCGGGCCCCGACGGGGCAGTTGGTTTCGAATAGCAACCGACCCTAGGCTGCCGGCCATGACCGGGACCGCCGACTCCGTCTCGTCCATCGGACGGACCCTCGACGTCGTCGGCGACCGCTGGACGATCCTGATCCTGCGCGACGTCTTCCGCGGCCTGCACCGCTTCGGAGAGCTCGTCGACAGCCTGGGGATCGCCCGCAACCTGCTGTCGGAGCGCCTCGCTCGGCTCGTCGAGCACGACGTCCTCGTGAAGGTCCCGTACTGCGAGCGACCGCTGCGCCACGAGTACCGCCTCACCCCGAAGGGGGCCGATCTGTCGCGCGCCTTGATCGCGCTCATCCGCTGGGGAGACCGGTGGGAGCGCGACGGGGAGGCACCGACCGTGCTCGTCCACGACGAGTGCGGGGTCGAGCTCGACCTCGAGCTCCGCTGCCCCAGCTGCGACATCGCCGTCCGACCCGCCCACGTCCGAAGCCGATCCGGGAGCACCACGTGACCACCACCGCCGACGGGGGCGCCGCCCTCGACCTCTCGCTCGACGAGCTCTGTCGCCGTGCCCGGGAGGTGCGCGACGAGCACCACGGCACCCGCGTGACCTACTCGCCGAAGGTGTTCATCCCGCTGACGATGCTGTGCCGGGACAGGTGCGGCTACTGCACCTTTGCGCAGCCCCCGGCCCGCCTCGAGTCACCGTTCCTGTCCCCGGACGAGGTCCTCCGCATCGCCACCCGGGGTGCCGCCGTCGGGTGCCACGAGGCGCTGTTCACCCTCGGCGAGCGGCCCGAGGAGCGCTACCCGGTCGCCCGGGAATGGCTCGACGAGCACGGCTACGCCTCGACGATCGACTACCTCGCGGCGATGGCCCAGCTGGTGCTCGACGAGACCGGCCTGCTGCCCCACGCCAACGCCGGCGCGCTCTTCCCCGACGAGCTCGCCCGCCTCCGCTCGGTCTCGCCGAGCCAGGGGATGATGATCGAGACGCTCGCCGACGTCGACGCCCACCGGGGTGCACCCGACAAGACGCCGGAGCGGCGCCTCGCCACCCTCGAGGCGGCGGGCGAGCTCGGCATCCCGTTCACCACCGGGATCCTCGTCGGCATCGGTGAGGACCGCGCCGACCGGGTCGAGGCACTCGAGGCCATCGCCGCCTCCCATCGTCGACACGGCCACGTGCAGGAGGTGATCGTCCAGAACTTCCTGCCCAAGCTCGGCACCTCGATGCACCAGCACCCGCCGTGCCCGCCCGGCGACTACCTCGAGGCGATCGCCCTGGCGCGCCTGATCCTCCCGCCCGAGATCCACCTGCAGGCCCCGCCGAACCTGTCCGACGACTTCGGTGTCCTCCTCGACGCGGGGATCGACGACTGGGGCGGTGTCTCGCCGGTCACCGCCGACCACGTCAACCCGGAGCGGCCGTGGCCCGACCTCGACCGCCTCCGCGAGGTGACCGAGGCCCGCGGTCGGACCCTGGCACCGCGACTGACGATCTACCCGGAGTTCGCCCTCGACGCCGACCGCTGGCTCGACGACGCGCTCCGCTTCCCGGTCCTCGATCGGTCCGACGCCGAGTCGCTCGGTCGCGACGACCCCGGGGCCCACCACCCCGAGAAGACCATGGAGAACGCCAGGGCCGGCGACGGCGCCGACGTGCTCGTCATCGGGCGCCCGTCGACCGCGTGGTACTCCGGCGCCCCCGCCACCCCGCCGGCGCTGGTGCCGGGGTCCCCGGCCGCCGCCGGAGCGGTGGGTGAGGTGCTCGACGGCGTCCGGGCGGGTCAGGAGGTCGGCATCGACGAGATCGTCACCTTGTTCTCCGCTCGTGGGCCCGAGGTGGCCGCCGTCGCCGAGGTCGCCGACCAACTGCGAGCCGAGATCGTCGGTGACGACGTGACGTGGGTCGCCAACCGCAACATCAACTACACCAACGTCTGCACCTTCAAGTGCAAGTTCTGCGGCTTCTCCAAGGGACCGCTGTCGTTGAACCTGCGCGGCACGCCCTACCTGCTCACCCTCGACGACATCGCCGACCGGGCGGGCGAGGCCGCGGCCGAGGGCGCGACCGAGGTCTGCCTCCAGGGGGGCATCCACCCCGACTTCGACGGCGACTACTACATCGACGTCACCCGGGCGGTGAAGGACCGCGTCCCCGACCTCCACGTGCACGGTTTCACCGCGCTCGAGGTCACCGAGGGGGCCCGCCGGCTCGACGAACCGCTCGCCGTCTACCTCCAGCGACTCATGGACGTCGGACTGCGGTCGCTGCCCGGCACCGCTGCGGAGATCCTCGACGACGAGATCCGCGCCGTGTTGTGCCCCGACAAGGTGACCACCGACGAGTGGCTCGACGCTCATCGCACCGCCCACGGCATCGGTCTCCGTTCCAACGTGACGATGATGTTCGGCGCGGTGGAGCAGCCCGTCCACTGGGCGAGGCACCTGGTCCGCACCCGCGACCTGCAGCGCGAGACCGGCGGGTTCACCGAGTTCGTCGGACTCCCCTTCGTCCACATGGCGTCGCCGATCTACCTGCAGCGCAAGGCGCGGCGCGGCCCGACCTTCCGAGAGCTGGTGCTCGTGCACGCGGTCGCCCGGATCGCCTACCGCGAGCTGATCCCGAACATCCAGGGCTCGTGGGTCAAGATCGGCCTCGACGGCATGCGTCAGCTGCTCCTGGCCGGATGCAACGACCTGGGCGGGACGCTGATGGACGAGAACATCTCCCGCGCCGCCGGCGCCGAGCACGGTCAGCACCTGCGCGAGGGCGACTTCCGCGAGCTCGTCGAGCCGCTCGGCCGACGCCTCGTCCAGCGTTCGACCCTCTACGACCGGGTCGGCGAGGTGAGCGCCGTCTGACGCCACGGGGTGGGCAGACTGGGCCGATGCCGACGCCCCTGCCCGCTCCCGGAACCGAGAACCTCACACCACCCGACGCCGACCAGGCCCGCTTCATCGCCCAGGGCATCACGTCGGCGTGTCGTCTCGACGACGGCCCGACCGAGCTCCAGGCGCTGGTGCTCAACGCCATCACCTCCTCGATGACCGGCCACGAGGTCGACGTCACCACGCTGACGCCGCTGTCCGCCGCCGAGTTCGCCGAGGGCCTGAGCGATCGCAACGTCGCCTTCCGCACCCGCCTGCTGCAGCTCATGGAGCTGGGCAACATGATCCTCCCGGCCCCCCACATCGACGTCGCCGACCGGGTCATCGACTTCGCCAGGGAGATGTCGGTCGAGAACGACTACGTGCACCAGGCCCGCGAGCTCGCCGAGGGATCTCGTCAGCTCGTCGCCGCCGACATCGATCGCAACCGCTACCTGATGAACCTCGACCTCACGGGGTTCACCCCGCTGCGCAGCGAGGACGACAAGAACTGGGCGTGGACCAACACGGCGGTCCGACCGCAGCTGGCCGACCGGTGGCGAGCGCTCGGCGACCACGACGAGGGCACCCTGGGCCGCATGGTCCACGCGTTCTACCAGGCACGCGGCTTCCGCTTCCCGGGCGAGGAGGGGTCGGCGCCGCCTCTGCTGGCCCAGCACGACTTCGTCCACGTCATCGCCGACTACGCGAGCGTCGTGGAGTCCGAGCTGGAGGTCTTCGCCTTCATCGCCCGGGCGAGCGACGACCCGGCCGCGTTCGCGTTGCTGGCGATGGTCATCAACCTGTTCCAGACCGGCCAGCTCGCCGGCGCAGCGGGGATCTTCGACGCCGACCCGGGTCATCTCGAGGCCGAGGGCATGCCGGAGCGACTCGCGGACGCGTTCCGTCGGGGCGCCCTGACCGAGGGCAGCGTCGAGTTCCTGGCCACCAACTTCTGGGAGCTGGCCGATCGACCGATCGACGAGGTGCGGACCCACTTCGGTGTGGTCCCGAAGAGCGACCGTGCGGTCGCGGCCGGCTCGGTCACTCCCTGGGAGGAGGACGGGATGAGCATCCACCAGCTTCGAGCCGGCCGCGAGCTCGCCGCCGCCCAGGGTCGGGCCTACGACGACCACGGGGCCACCGTGGCCGGTTGAACCGGACGAAGCGGGCAGGATCCGGACGGGTGGCGGGTTGCAGGGCTGTGCCGACGCCTCCGATCGGATCGCCACACCGACGACGGCCCGCGCCATCGACCGGAGACGACGGGCCGAGCGCCCCCCACCCCAGGAGCTGACCCATGGATCCCGACCCGAACGACGAGATGACGTCGCGACGACGACCTGCGGTCCTCGCGGCGGTCGGCGCCGCCGTGGTCGTCGTCATCGCTGCGATCGCGTTGGCCGTCAGCTCCGGGTCCGACGACACCGACCTCGTGGAGACCGGCGACGATGCGGCGGTCACCGCTCCGACGACGACCGCTGCGCCGACCACCCCGACGACCGGAGCGACCACGACGGCACCGCCGACCACCGCGGCCCCGGCCGCGGAGCCGGCCGTGACCGACGTCGACCTCACCGCGTGGCTCGGCACGTTCGAGTGGGAGGAGCTCGTCGAGGACAGCGACCTGGGTGTCGTCCACCGGCTCGAGCTGGAGGAGGTCGCCAACTCGGGCCAACTCGCCACCGGCTCCTTCCAGCAGATCGGCGAGGTGGTCGACACCGATCTCCGGGTCCGGGCCCTCCCGAACGGCGACGGCATCTTCGTCGAGATCGTCGAGATCGACCGGGGCAAGGGCATCGAGGTCGCGGGAGACGTGCTCTTCGGATTGACCGGCGACCCGGGGACACCCACGACGACGCTGCGCGACCTGGTGACCCTGCGGATCGACCACCCCGAGACCGGCGACTACTTCCTGCCGGTCACCGCGACCGACGAGGCGGCGACCGACGACGAGACGACCGACGCCGCCACCGGCGGGTGAGCCTGCGGCTCCCTGCCGGGCTGCCACGCCGCTGCCCCGGGGCGAGCTCGATCTCAGCTCGACGCTGCCGACGGCAGCGAGAAGCCCACCGCCGCGCCACCACCCGGCCGATTCTCGGCGACGACGTCGCCGCCGTGTTCGGCGACGATCTTCGCGACGATCGCGAGCCCGAGCCCCGAGCCGGGAACGTCCTGGGCCGCCGTCGATCGGTGGAAGCGGTCGAAGACCCGGTCGAGGTCTGACGCCGGGATCCCCGGCCCCCGATCGAGGACGGTCACGGCCCCGTCGCGGACACGAACGACGACCTCACCGCTGGCCCCGCCGTGCTTCCGGGCGTTGCCCACCAGGTTGGCGACCGCCCGCTGCAGTCCCGTGACATCGCCCACGACGCGGCTCGGCTCTGCATCGACCACGACCGCCTGCTCGCCACGGGCCACGAGGTCGGCGATCGTGGCATCGACGACGTCGGCGAGGTCGAGGGGCGCGTGCCCCCGCTCGTCGTGGGAATCGGTCGCCAGCTCGACGATCTCGGTCACGACGGCGCTCAGGTTGCGGAGCTCGGAGCGGACGCGACCCAGCACCTCCTGACGTTCGACGGCCGCCAGATCGGGGGCACGGGCCAGTAGGTCGACGTTGGCCCGGATGCTCGTCAGCGGGGTGCGCAGCTCGTGCGCGGCGTCCTGGACGAGCTGGTGCTGCTGGCGACGGCTCTCGGTCAGCGCGCCGAGCATGTCGTCGAACGAGGCCGCGAGCCGACCGACCTCGTCGTCGCCCCCAGCGGCGATCGGGGTCTCGAGGTCGCCGGTCGCGGCGACCCGCTCGACCGACGCCGTCAACCGGCGCAGCGGTGAGGTCGTCGCCCGAGCGACGAACCAGCCGATCGTCGCGGCGAGCACGCCGAGCACGAGACCCGTGACGAGCGCACGGTCGCGGATGGTGGCGAGCAGCGCGTTGGTGTCCTCGATGTTGCGCGCCACCTGGACCGCACCACCGCCGGGCAGGTGGCGGGTGACCATGCGGTAGGAGTCACCCCCGATCTCCACGGTCCGGAGGACCGGGTCGACCGGTCCCGGTGGCACGAGGGCGAGGTCGACCTCCTCGACGGGCAGCTCGACACCGATGCCGTCGATGATCTCGCCCCGCTCGTCGAGCTGCTGCACGACGGCGTCGGCCTCCACCGCCCGCTGCACGTCGTCCTGGTCGATGGCCGCTCCCCCTCCCCCACCACCGCGACGATCGGGCGGGCTGCCGCGACTCCCGGAGGCGATCTCGTCGCTGCGCTGGAGGAGGAACGCGTCGACGTCATCGTTGACCTGGTCGTTCGTCGACACGAAGGTCGCCATCGACACGATCAGGGTGACGACGACGGCCAGCACGGCGAACACCGTGGCCAACCGCCCGCCGAGCCCGAGGCGACCAGTGCCGAGCCTCACCGGTCCGCTCCCCGGAGGACGAACCCCACCCCTCGGACGGTCTCGATCGTCCGCGGGTGGCCACCGTCCTCGAGCTTGCGGCGCAGGTAGCCCACGTGGACGTCGAGCGAGCGCGACGACCCCTCGAAGTCGAAGCCCCAGATGCGCTCGTACATCACTCCTCGTTCCAGGACGAGGCCGACGTTGCGCATCAGCAGATGCAGGATCTGGAACTCGGTCCTCGTCAGGTGCAGCGACTCGCCGGCGCGTCGGACCTCGTGCCGCCGAGGATCGAGCTCGACGTCGCCGACGACCAGCGGCTCGTCGTCGCCGTCGTCGGCGACCCGACGGAGCAGGGCGCGGATGCGGGCCAGCAGCTCGTCGAGATCGAAGGGCTTCGCCAGGTAGTCGTCGGCGCCGGCATCGAGCCCCTCGACCCGGTCACGCACCTCTTGGCGAGCCGTGAGCATGAGCACCGGCGTGCGGTCGCGGTTCGCTCGCATCCGCCGGCACACCGACAGCCCGTCGACCAGCGGCATCATCACGTCGAGCACCACGCCGTCGACGCCACCTCCGCCCAACGCCTCGAGCGCTGCGGCACCGTCGCCGGCCGTCACGACGTCGTACCCCTCGTAGCGGAGGATCCGCTCGAGGGCGGTCCGGATCTCGGTGTCGTCCTCGGCGACCAGCAACGTCGGCATGGCGCGCAGGGTAACGGCGCGCTCCCGTGCGATCCCGGCTCGTAGGGACCCGACCGTCCGATCTTGCCGCTTCCTTGCCGGTGCCCTTCGGCCGGCTTGCGCCTCGCCCCTCACCGTCGGAGTCCGAGCCGAGCACCAGGAGCAGACCCATGACCACCACCGACCTCCCTGCGATCGACGGCATCGAGATCCTCGACGTGATCGGCCGCGGCGGGCAGTCGACGGTCTACCGCGGCCGACGGAACGCCGACGACGAACCGGTCGCGGTCAAGGTCCACGACGGTCGACCGGCCGTCGACGCGCGGCGCCGTTTCGACCGCGAGCGGACCGCCCTCGGGTTGGTGTCGGGGCACCCGGCGGTCGTGTCGTTGCTCCACTCGGGCGAGACGGCGGGTGGCGTGCCGTATCTCGTCCTCGAGCTCGCCTCGGGTTCACTCCAGGATCGCGTCGACGACGGACCGCTCGGCATCGACGAGGCGACCGCGCTCGCGATCTCGCTCGCCGCGGCCCTCGACCGGGCCCACCGTGCCGGCATCGTGCACCGCGACGTCAAGCCCGCCAACGTCGTGCGCGCCGCGGACGGCTCGTGGAGACTGGCCGACTTCGGCGCCGCGTCGCTCGAGCACGACGACGCGACCTCGACGCTGCAGGTCAGCTTCGGCCACACGGCGCCCGAGGTCTTCGACCACGTGCCGGCATCGCCGGCCGCTGACGTCTACGCGCTGGCGTCGACGCTGTTCACGCTGCTCACCGGTGAGGTGCCGTTCGCACGGCGTGAGGGCGAGGCGATGGCCGCGACCGTGCACCGGCTCGCGACGGAGGCGGCGCCCGATCTGCGCCGCTGGGATCTCCCGGCGCCGCTGGCCCGCCTCGTCGGCGCGGCGATGCAGCGCCACCCGGAGGACCGCCCTCCCGGCGCCTGGTTCTTCGGGACGGCCCTCGAGTCGGTGCGGGCCGAGCTCGGCCTGGCGCCGAGCGGCACCACCTTCGATCCGCTGCCCGGAGGTGACGACGACGCCACGATCGCCGTCACGTGGGCACACGAGGAGGAGTCCGGTCCGTCCCCCACCGCGACCCGGCGGCCGCGCCGACGACGGGTGCTCGTCGCGCTCGCTGCCCTGGCCGGCCTCGGTGCCGTCGGTGCCGGTGCCTGGGCCGTCGGCGGTTCCGACACCCCGGACGACGGAGCCGTCGCGATCGCGGCGGAGACGACAGGCATCGACGTGCCCGACGACGAGGTGCCCGACGACGAGGTCAGCCTCCCGGACGCACCGATCCCACCGACCAGCGCCGCCACGACCGCCACGACCACGACGCCGGTGCCGTCGACGACGGTGCCGCCCGACGGTGAGACCTCGGCTCCGGCGACGGTGACGGCGGTCGGCGACGAGGCGCCGGTGATCGCGGCCACACCGACGATCGACGAGACGCCGGTGCTCGACGTCACCCCGGCGCAGGACGATCCGGTCGAGGCGGCCGACGGCGCCGAGGGCGCAGGCCGACCCGACGGCCG
>JBCCTY010000028.1:0-24600 GCA_039197885.1 Actinomycetota bacterium
ACGTGCGGAGGACGAGCACCTCCGGGCTCGTCACCCAGCCATCTGGAACGACTCGTCGATCCAGGCGTCGAGCGGTGCGCCGGTTTCGGCGTCGTAGGTCACCCGGACCTCGTCGGCGACGCCGATCGAGGCGTCGGTCCCTGCCGAGCTCGGTCTCGATCCGTCGCGAACCGAACAGCGAGATCAAGCGGTCCGATCACGTCGCGAGAGGATGAGGCAGTCGATGGACAGCCGGTTCGCCAGCTCGGCGCGCTCGGCGACGGACATCGATCGCAGGAGCTGCATCTGCAACGACCAGGCTTCGACCGAGGTGTCTGCGGGTCGGGCTCTCTTCGAGGGCTCCACGGTCCTCACCGTAGCGACGCCAGGTACGTCGGTTCAGAGCGTCTTCGGGTAGTACTCGCCGGGTGCGAGCGCGCCGGTGTCGGTGTTGAAGTCGCCGTCGAAGGGCCAGTCCTGGTCGGGGCCGGGGAACTGCACGAAGCGACCGAAGTCGCCACCCCCCATCGCCTCGTTGCCGACCAACGACCAGGCCTGGCGCTTGTAGGTCCAGGCGTCCGGCGCCAACCGATGGGTCTCTCGCCAGTGAGCGAAGGCGCCCTCGCGGTCGCCATCGCGCCAGAGCTGCTGCCCGAGCTCGAAGTGGGCGGCAGCGGCCGACTGGTCGTCGCCTCGCGGCTGCGAGGCCGCGACGGCAGCATCGGGTGACAGCGCGAACTCCGACTCGGGACCCTTCGCCGCCCAGTCGCGGATCGCGTCGGCGTAGGTGTCGCGATCCTGGCCGGCCTGCAGGGCGGCCATCGGGTCCTTCCCGGCTGCCTCGGCCTCCCGAGCCCGCTCCTCCATGATGGTGGCGAGCCACTCGGGGTACTCCGCCGGTCCCGCCCAGCCGGCCTCGGCGGGACGCACGACCATCCCGGCCTCGTCGATCCACACCACGTTCGGGATGTTGACGACGCCGAAGCGTCGCTCGAGCTGGTGGTGCCGGTCGAGCAGGGACGGGTGCTCTGGCGCCGCCGCCTCGATGAACTCCCGTGAGGCGTCGGCGCCGTCGGTCTCGACGGAGACGGTGATGATCTCGATCGTGTCGCCGTGCTCGGCACGGAGCTCACTGCGCAAGGCCTGCCACCCGGGCAGGTCGTAGCGGCAGCCTCAATAGGGGGCCCAGGCGACGAGCACGACCTTCGTGCCCCGGAACGACGAGAGGCGCACCTCCCGGCCGTCGAGGTCCTCGAGCACCACCTCGGGGGCCTCGGCGGTGGGGAGTGCCCGACCGTTGAACGACTCGGGGCCGAGGGCGAACAGGCCTCGCTGCTCGTCACGCACGATCGCCATGCCGAGGCGCTCGGCTGTGGCCACCGGGTCGAAGTCCCCGCCGCCGAGTGGGACGCAGACCTCTCCCTTGCAGGCCCCTTCGGGTTTGATCTCCCAGCCGGTGCCCGCCTCGAAGGCCGCCACGTCGATGTCGAGCGTCTCGGTCAGCATGAGGAGATGCTGCCAGATCCGGGCCCGACGGCTCACATGCCGGTGTCGGGCGCTCAGCCGGTCGGAGCGGGCGCGAGGCGCTCGCGGTTCGGTTCGAGGTCGAGGACGAGTCGTAGCTCCCCGTCGTCGGTGCCGTCGAAGCTGAGCCGGCCCGGGTAGCGGTCGAGGAGGAGTACGTCGAGGAGCCAGCCGTCGCTCGTCTCGACCGGCTCGGACGGTTCGATCGTCCCCGGCTCGAAGAAGTTCTCCGACGCAGCGGCGAGTCGCGGATCGTCGAGCGCGTCGACGATGGTCCCGACCAGGTCGAGCCCGGCAGCCGGGTCGAGGGTCCACGAGAGGTCGAGCACCAGGTATCGCAGGCCCCACTCGGCGGCGAAGCTGTCGGCGTCGCGGGTGCGGCTGGTGACCGCGACGCGGTCGAGGACCGCACCGTCGATCCCGGGGACGGCGTCGGTGACCTCGGCGACGAGCGTGACCGGGATCTCCCCCTCGGGGAGCTCGGCGCCGACGTCGACGCGGAAGCCGGGGGTCTGCACGCCGTCGTCGAAGCCGACGACGTCGTCATCGAGCCAGACGAACAGCGGCGTGGCGATCCGGTCGACACCACCGACGTCGATGGTGCCGCCCTCGGCGACGTAGACGTGGTTCACCGAGTTCGGTCCGCCCGGCTCGCCGGGGTCCGACGCCGTGGAGTTCGAGTACGAGAACCCCAGCGCCGCCAGGATCGGGTCGTAGGTCGCTCGGAGCGCGACGGCGCCGGGGCCGTTGTCGTCGAGGGTGATGTCGACGTCGCCCGGATCGGGACCGGCGATGGCCTCGTAGCGCCAGCCCCAGTCCCAGTCGCCGTCCTCGCTGCCCGGGCGCCCGTCCACCGAGACGACCTCGATCGTCGACGCGTCCGGCACCGGGACGGCGACCGGGAAGCCGACGATGCGCTGCGCGAGGAACAGCGGCTCGATCGAGGCATCGAACTCCGCGGCGACCCAGTCGTCGAGGAGCTCGGGCAACTCATCCAGGCCGGCCCCCTCGGCGACGGGCTCCGCCGGCACGGTGGTCGCGACGGTGGTCGTCGTGATCGCGGTCGTCGTGATCGTGGTCGTCGTGATCGCGGTCGTCGTGATCGCGGTGGTCGCCGCGGCGGTGGGTGGGGGAGGGGCGGTCATCGTCGAGGCACCGGTCGTCGGCACCGCGGTGGTCGGTGGTGGTGGCGAGGTCGTCGCCGTCGAGTCCGAGTCGCCACCGCATGCCGCGAGGGTGCACATCGCAGCGACCAACCATGCCCGAGCTGCCATGTCCTCCGAGTATGGACCGACTGCTCGGGCGAGGCGGGTCGGCGAGGATGGCCCCATTACTCGGGCGAGGCGGGTCGGCGAGTGTGGACCGACTGCTCGGGCGAGGCGGGTCGGCGAGGATGGGATGATGACGGATCGACGTGCCGTGGTCGTGACGGGCGGCAGCCGGGGGATCGGGGCCGCGACCTGCGTCGCGCTGGCCGGGTGCGGTCACGACGTCTGCGTGGGCTACGCCACCGATCTCGGGGCGGCGACGGCGGTCGCCCGACGCTGCGAGGAGGTCGGCGCAGCTGCGACGGTCGTGCAGGCCGACGTCTCGGACGAGGCCGACGTCATCCGACTCCTCGACACGGCTTCGAACGAGTTCGGGCGTCTGGATGGCGTGGTCAACAACGCCGCGGTGGTGTTCCCCCTCGGTCGCGTCGAGGACCTCGACGTCACGCGCATCCGGCGCACGTTCGAGGTCAACGTCGTCGGCACGATGCTCTGCGCCCGCGAGGCGGTCCGTCGCATGGCGACGAGCCGAGGTGGAGCAGGTGGGGTGATCGTGAACGTCAGCTCGGCGGCTGCCCGGCTCGGGAGCTCGAACGCCTACGTCGAGTACGCCGCCAGCAAGGCCGCGGTCGACACGTTCACGCTCGGTCTGGCCCAGGAGGTCATCGCCGACGGGATCAGGGTGGTCGGTGTGCGGCCCGGCATCGTCGACACCGAGATCCACGCGGGGTCCGGTGGTCCGGGACGGCTCGACGAGTTGGCGGCGTCGACGCCCATCGGTCGTGCGGCGACGGCCGAGGAGATCGCCGACGCCATCGTGTGGCTCCTCTCCGACGCCGCCTCCTACGTCGTGGGAACGACGGTCGACGTCACGGGCGGACGATGAACCCGCTCACCGGTGGACCGTCCGGCCCGCCCTCAGGTCGCCGTGACCTCGTCGGTGACGCCGTTGCGGAGCGTGCCGACGCCCTCGACGCTCACCTCGACCACGTCGCCCGGCCGGAGCCAGATCGGTGGGTCGAAGCGGGCACCGGCACCGGTCGGGGTGCCGGTGAAGATCAGGTCACCGGGCGAGAGGGTGGTGAACGTCGAGAGGTAGGCGACCTGGGACTCGATGGGAAAGGCCATCGACGCGGGTGAGTCCTCCTGGCGGAGCTCGCCGTTGACGTGGGTGCGGATCGTCAGGTCGTCGACGGGGCCGATCTCGTCGAGGGTGACCATCCACGGGCCGATCGCCCCGGATGACTCCCAGTTCTTGCCCTGGGTCACGTTGAACTTGGCGTGGCGGACCCAGTCGCGGATCGTCCCCTCGTTGCCGAGCGTGAGCCCGGCAATGTGGTCGCGGGCCGACTCGATCGGGATGCGCCGTCCGGCCCGTCCGATCACCGCGACGATCTCGCCTTCGTAGTCGAGCTGCTCGCTCTCGGGCGGGCGGACGAGGTCGTGCCCGTGCCCGACGAAGGAGTCGGGGTATCGGACGAAGACGCTCGGCTTCGTGGGAGCGTCCTGGCCGTCGCGGTACTCGGCGTTCCGGCCGCCGTAGTTGACGCCGATGCAGAAGATCTTGCGGGGCCACCAGAGCGTCCGCTCGAAGGTGATCTCGGCGAGGTCGTGGTCGGGCGTCGCGCCGTCGAGGGCGCGGCGGGCGTCGTCGAGGCGGTCCGTCGCGAGGAGGTCGACGAGGTCGTCGACCCCGTCGAGCCGGGTGCCGAGATCGACCACGCCGCCCTCGACGGCGGCGCCGAGGCGCCGCGACCCGCCGGCGTCATAGGTCAGCAGTCGCATGGTCGGTCCTTCGTGGACAGTAGATGATGAACATGTTAATCATCTCCCATGAGCAGCAGCCTCGAGGACAACGTCACCGATGCCGGGCTGGAGCTCGCCCGCTTCACCGAGCGAGCGGCGCTGCACCTCATCGACGGCGAGCCGACGCCCAGCGCCGACGGCGCGACCTTCACGAACACCTCGCCGGTCGACGGGACGGCCCTCGGCGAGGTCGCCGCCGGTGACGCGGCCGACGTCGACGCCGCTGCCGCAGCGGCCAGGGCCGCGTTCTCTGGCTGGCGCGACACCCCGGGGACCGAGCGTCGTCGCATCCTCCACGACGTCGCCGACCTGATCGTCGAGCGAGCCCGGCGCATCGCGCTCGTCGAGAGCATCGACACCGGCCAGGCGATCCGCTTCATGAGCTCCGCCGCGCTGCGCGGCGCCGAGAACTTCCGCTTCTTCGCCGATCGAGCGCCCGGCGCCGCCGACGGCCGATCGCTCCCCACCCCGACCCACCTCAACTACACGACCCGGCGCGGCATCGGCCCGGTCGGCGTGATCACGCCCTGGAACACGCCCTTCATGCTCTCGACCTGGAAGATCGCTCCCGCCCTCGCCGCGGGCTGCACTGTGGTCCACAAGCCGGCGGAGTGGAGCCCGTTGACGGCCACCCTCCTCGCCGAGACGGCGCTCGAGGCGGGGCTCCCACCCGGCGTGCTCAACGTCGTGCACGGGATGGGCGAGACCGCCGGCCGATCCCTGACCGAGCACCCCGAGGTCTCGGCGATCGCGTTCGTCGGGGAGTCGTCGACCGGTTCGCTGATCCAGGCCCAGGGCGCCCCGACGCTGACCCGCGTGCACTTCGAGCTGGGTGGGAAGAACCCGGTCATCGTCTTCGACGACGCCGACCTCGACCGGGCGCTCGACGCCGCCGTCTTCATGATCTACAGCCTCAACGGCGAGCGCTGCACGAGCTCGAGCCGACTGCTGGTGCAGCGTTCGATCCACGACGAGTTCGTCGCACGGCTCGCCGAACGGCTCGCCACCATCCCGGTGGGTCATCCCCTCGATCCGGACACCGTGATCGGTCCCCTCGTCCATCCTCGCCACTGCGAGAAGGTGCGCAGCTATCGGGGCCTCGCCGAGGAGGCCGGGGTCACCGTGCACGCCGGGACCGCACCGGACGGTGGGAACTACGTGCCGCCGATGCTCTTCACCGGCGCCACCAACGACATGCGCATCTCCCAGGAGGAGATCTTCGGGCCGGTGCTGACGGCCATCCCCTTCGATGACGAGCTCGACGCCGTCCGCCTGGCGAACGACGTCCGCTACGGCCTGGCCGGCTACCTCTGGACCGGCGACGCCGGCCGGGCCCATCGGGTCGCCCACGAGCTCGACTGCGGGATGGTGTGGGTCAACTCCCAGAACGTCCGCCACCTGCCGACGCCCTTCGGTGGCACGAAGGCCAGCGGCATCGGTCGCGACGGCGGCGACTGGAGCTTCGACTTCTACATGGAGACCAAGAACGTCGCGATCTCCTACGGTGACCACGCCATCCCGAGGCTCGGAGCGTGAGCCGGGAGGAGCCGCTCAACCGAGCGAGTCGAGCACCTCGACGAGCCGATCGAGCTCTGACTCGGTGTTGTAGTGGTGCACCGACGCCCGCACCAGCGGCGGGTGGCCCTCCGGCTCCCGGTTCCACCGCCCCACGGTGGTCGGCGCGACCGAGGTGTTGATCCGACGGGCGGACAGCGCGGCCTGCACCTCCTCGGCACCCACCCGGTCGTGCGAGAACGTCACGATGCCGCTGCGGACGAGACCGCGGTCGCGAACCGTCAGTCCCGGTACCTCGCCGAGTCGGGCCCGCAGCGCGTCGCCCAACGTCCGGACCCGCTCCCACGACGCGTCGACGCCGAGTTCGAGGAGGTGGTCGACGGCGGCGCCGAGCCCGAGCCGCGTGGCGTGGTTCGTCTCCCAGCTCTCGAAGCGCCGGGCGTCACCGCGCATCTCGTAGGTGTCGGCCCCGGTCCAGTCGGCGGCGTGGAGATCGAGGAAGGGTGGTTCGAGCGCGTCGAACGCCCGCCGCCCGACGTAGAGGAACCCGGTACCCCGCGGCCCGCGGAGGTACTTCCGGCCGGTCGCCGACAGCACGTCGCAGCCGATCGCCTCGACGTCGAGAGGCACGTGGCCGGCGGCCTGGCAGGCGTCGAGCACGAAGAGCACGTCGTGGGCGCGGCAGCGCGCCCCGACCTCGGCGGCGGGGTTGACGAGCCCGTCGTTGGTCGGCAGGTGGGTGAGGGCGACCATCACCGCGCCAAGGTCCAGCTCGCGGTCGAGGTGGTCGAGCGAGACCTGACCGTGCTCGTCGTCGTCGAGCTGCACGATCTCGATGCCGTGACGTCGACGGAGCTGGAGCAGGGCGATGACGTTGGCGGCGTACTCGGCCCGCGAGGTGAGCACCCGGTCACCGGGGCGGAAGGGGTAGCCGTGGACGGCGAGGTCCCAGGCGATCGTCGCGTTCTCGACGATCGCGATCTGATCGGCTCGGGCGCCGATCAGTCGGGCGATGGAGGCGTACACGCCGTCGGTGCGGTCGGCCGCCTCGGCCGCCGCCTCGTACCCGCCGATCTCGGCCTCGCGGCGGAGATGATCGACGACCGTATCGATGACGACGGTGGGCGGCAGCGAGCTGCCGGCGTTGTTCAGGTGGACGACGTGGTCGACGCCCGGGGTCTCGGCCCGCAGCCGCTCGACGGGCAGCCCGTCGCCCGTCGATCCGACGGCGCCGGACGAACCGTCGGGCGTCACCCCTCGGCGATGGCGAAGGGCTCGAGCTCGTCGGTCGACCGACCCTGCGCCGCGAGTCCCGAGGAGATGCGCTCGTCGATGAGGCGGTGGAACATCCGCAGCCGGGCCTCCTGGTAGAGCCCGAAGCTCACGGTCGGCTTGCCCGTGCTCTTCAGGCCGGCCTGGACCCGGGGCAGGTTCGCCATGTCCTGCTCGAACACGTCGGCGAGCCCACCCATCGCCTTCGATTCCTTCCACGACTGCTCGAGGAGGAGCCGCTCGGTCGGGGCCGGCGCGGGGCGGTCCTCGCCGTCGGGCGGCGGTGCCATCCGGTACACGTCCATGAAGCTCGTGTCGGGGGTGGGCCCCGGACGCCAGCGGTAGACGAGCGGCTGGCCGACGCCGGCCCAGGGGGCGAACGCCGGGAACAGGTGGTAGAGGATCGCGTCGAGGATCTCGGCGTCGGAGAAGTCGGTCAGGTCCGATCGGTAGATCTTCGCCATGCCGGCACGGAACGTCTCGGCGACGGCCTGGCGGGCCGTCTGGCCGTCGGCCACCGGGATGGCGCCCTTGTCGGCGTTGCGGTTGGAGAAGGCCGCGTAGGCGTCGGCGACCTGCTGCTCGGTGAGCTCACCGAGGTGCGGGCTCTGGACGCCGAACCCGTTGACGAAGCGCGAGACGTTCTTCGAGTCGGCCCAGATCGAGTACTCGCTGTTGGCGTCGGCGGTGAACTCCAGGATCTGGGGGTGGGTGGCGATGACGTGGTACCCCTCGCTGAAGGCCTCCATCACGACCTTCCAGTTGGCCGGCACCTCCTTCACGGCGTGGAAGGCGATGCGCCGCTCGGCGAAGCCCGGGAAGCTCTCGAAGTGCTCGATGAGCTTGGCGGCGTAGGTCTCGAACGGCTCGGCGTCGAGGTCGAAGTTCACGAACACCCACCCCGCCCACGTCGCAACCTGCGCCTCGGGCAGCGCGGCGCCGTCGGTCGCCTCGACCACCTGGGGGAAGTCCCACTGGCACGGCAGCTCGGACAGCTCCCCGTCGAGCGACCAGCGCCAGCCGTGGAACGGGCACCGGAAGCTCGCCACCCGGCCGTCGTCGACCCGGAGCTTCGTGCCACGGTGCAGGCAGGCGTTGTGGTACGCCCGGATCGAGCCGTCGGAGGTCCTGGTGACGATCAGCGACTGGTCGGCGACGTCGTACACGACGTGGTCGCCCGATCGCGGGATCTGGTCCTCGTGGCAGGCCATCTGCCAGGAGCGGCTCCAGAGGTGCTCGGCCTCGAGGGCAGCGAACTCGGGCGAGGTGTAGCGCGACTTCGGGACGTCGGCCTGGCCCTGGAAGACGTAGGACTCCTCACGGAGCGCGACCGGCACCTCGCGGGTGTCGGTGTCCAGCAGCTCCTGGAGGCTCGGTCCGGTGCTGCGTGCCTCACCCGGACGGTGCTCGGTGCTGGTCATGGCGTTCCCCTCGTCGTGGCCTTCGGACCACAGGCTATGGAATCGGGTCCCCGCGGACCCAGCCCGGTACGCGAACCTCTGCGAGGTGGAACACGTTCGGGGAGAGGTGCTCCGGGAGCCCGTCGCCGAGGTTGCCGCCGCATCGGCGCTGGCCCGGTTCGGCACGCGGCGGGGGTTCGACGACTACGCGTCGCTGCACCGGTGGTCGGTCACCGATCCAGCGGCGTTCTGGGCGGCGATCGGCGACGAGCTCGGCGTGCGATGGCACGAACCTCCGACGGCGACGCTGCTCGGCACCGAGCCGGGCGCCGTGACGTGGTTCCCGGGCGGGCGCCTCAACTACGCCGAGCACGCCCTCGCCCGGGCGACCGAGCTCGCCGACGAGCTCGCCGTGATCGAGCGGGGTCAGACCAGGGAGGCCGTCGACACGACCTGGGCGTCGCTGGCCGATCAGGTCGCCCGATGCGCCACCGGCCTCCGTCGACGGGGCGTCGTGCCCGGCGATCGCGTCGTCGCCTACGCGCCGAACACCACCGAGACGCTCGTCGCCTTCCTCGCCACCGCCAGCCTCGGCGCCGTCTGGGCGAGCTGCCCGCCCGAGTTCGGCACCGGCGCCGTCGTCCAGCGCCTCGGCCAGGTCGAGCCGAAGGTGCTGCTGGCCGTCGACGGGTACCGCTACGGCACCAGGACGATCGACCGGCGCGACGAGGTCGCCCGACTCCGTCGCTCGCTCACGACGCTCGGCTCGACGGTGCAGGTCCCCTACCTCGGCGAGTGGCAGGACGGCTGGTCGGACCTGCTCGCCGAGCCCGGCGAGCTCACCTTCGAGCCCGTCGCCGCCGACCACCCGCTGTACGTGCTGTTCAGCTCGGGGACCACCGGCATCCCGAAGGCGATCGTCCACGGCCACGCCGGCATCACCCACGAGCACCTGAAGTCGATGGTCCTCCACCACGACCTCGGTCCGGGCGAGCGGTTCTGCTGGTTCAGCACCACCGGGTGGATGATGTGGAACTACCTCGTCTCGGGTCTGCTGGCCGGGGCGACGGTGGTCCTCTACGACGGTGACCCCGCCCATCCCGACCTGAACACGCTGTGGCATCTCGCGGACGACCTCGACGTCACGGTGCTGGGTGCCTCCGCCCCGTTCCTGGCGGCGTGTCGGAAGGCCGGGCTCACGCCGGCACGTGGTCGGATCCGGCAGATGGGTTCGACGGGCGCCCCGCTCGCGGCAGAGGAGTTCCGCTGGGTCCACGAGGTGCTGGGCGAGAGCGTGCTCCTCAACTCCATCTCCGGGGGCACCGACGTCTGCACGGCCTTCGTCGGCATGAACCCGATGACACCGGTCCGGGCGGGTGAGATCGCCGCCCCGCTCCTCGGGTGCGATGTCCGGGCCGTGGCACCCGACGGCACCGACTGCCCACCGGGCGAGCAGGGCGAGCTGGCCCTGGCCACACCCATGCCCTCGATGCCCGTGGCGTTCTGGAACGACCACGACGGCGCCCGGCTGCGCGCTGCGTACTACGAGCAGCTGCCCGGACGGTGGCACCACGGCGACTGGATCACGATCTTCGACGACGGCGCGTGCGTCATCTCGGGCCGCTCGGACGCCACCCTCAACCGAGGTGGCGTCCGCCTCGGGACCGCCGACTTCTACTCGACGGTCGAAGAACTCCCCATCGTCGCCGACAGCCTCGTCGTCCACCTCGGCACGACCGACGAGCTGATCCTGTTCCTCCGACCCGGCGAGGGCGAGACGCTCGACGACGCGGCCCTCGCCCAGGTGCGGGACCGGCTCCGGTCCGAGCTGTCACCCCGCCACGTCCCCGACCGGATCGAGGTGGTCCCGGCCATCCCGCGCACGCTGTCGGGCAAGAAGCTGGAGGTCCCGGTCAAGCGCCTCCTCGAGGGCGCCGACCCGACCACGGTGGCGAGCGCCGAGTCGCTCGCCGACCCGGGGGTGTTCGACCACTTCGTCGAGCTGGCCCGGCGGCTCAGCGACTGAGCAGCAGGCCGACCTGCCGGGAGCGGGCCACCAGCGCACCGGTCGAGTCCCAGAGCGCACCGGTCTCGACCATCCGACCGCCCTGCAGGTCGTCGCACTCCAGACGCGCCTGCACCCAGCCCGGCGCCGGGCGACGACGCACGTGGACCGTGAGCTCGATGGTCGGTACCCAACCGACGTTGCCGACCAGCGGGTACAGCGACGGCGGGAACGCATCGGCGAACAGCGGCAGCGTCAGGCTCGTCGGCTCGGTGCCGTCGCGGAGGCGGATCCATCCCTCCATCAGGGCGCGATCGCTGCCGCCCGACACCGTCAGGTCGGGATGGAGGCGCACGTCGAGCCGCGACAGGATCGGGAGCTCGACGCCCTGGGCGAGCTCGGCGCGGTCGACGCACCGCTCCGGCGCCGGGAGATCGGGTGGGGCGAGGGTCAGCTCGGGTCCCGTGTCGGAACCATTGCTGAGGTCGGTGAACGCGGCCATGACCTCGAGCCGGGTGCTGCCGGCCTGCACCAGTCGGCCCCGAGCGGTGCCGGTGCGTCGTCCCGACCGGATCAGCTCGGCCTCGACCTCGCCCTCGGTGTCGCCGAGGCCGGGTCGCAGGAAGTGGGTCGTGACCGTGAGCGGGTCGGGGTGGACGGCAAGCTCCCGGAGTGCCCGGACGACCGGGAGCAGCGCGTAGCCGCCGTTGCTCGCCTCGCCGATGTGCCACGAACGATCGAGGCGGGTCGACCAGCGACCCTCGCCGATCGGTTCGATCGACGTGTCGCGCTCGACATCGCTCACGTCGCGGCGAGCTCCATCCGGGCGATCGTGCAGCCGACCGCGAAGATGGGGATCGGGAGGTAGAGGTCGACGACGCCGCGGCTGCCCTCGGCCGCGCCGGCGGCGGCGATGAACGTGCGGATCTCGAAACCGCCCTGCCCGGCGTCGGCGTAGACGTCGAGGTCGGTGTAGTCGAGCAGCGCCGGCACGTCGTTGCGGCACCAGCGGTCGAGGAAGTCGCGGTCCCAGTCCTCGTTGATCCGACCCGAGTCCGGGGTCGCCGGCCAGTGCGAGATGCCACCCGTGGCGACCAGCGCGATCCGCTCGGGAACGGCGTCGGCGGCCCGGCGCAGCGCCCGCCCGAGCTCGAGCGCCCGATGGAGCGGTGTGAGCGGTGGACCCTGGCAGTTGACGTTGACGGGGACGACCGGCACGTCGAAGCGAGGGGTCAGGAAGTGCAGCGGGACCATGATGCCGTGGTCGAACTTCCACTCCTCGGCGTAGGACACGTCGACGGTCTGCATCACCTCGGTGATGAGCCGCTCCGAGAGGTCGCGGTCACCCGGGACGTCGGTGCGGGCGATGCCGAGCCAGTCGGGGTCCTCGATCGGGCCCTCGTAGCGGTCGGCCATGCCGATCGCGAACGACGGCATGTTGTTCATGAAGAAGTTGGCGAAGTGCTCGGCGGCGATGACGATCACCGCGTCGGGGCGGTCGGCCTCGAGCCGGTCGCGAAGTCCGGCGAAGGCGTCGTAGAGCGAGTCGCGGGCAGCGGGGTCGGCGAGGTGGGCTCGACCGGTGATGCCGGGCGCGTGACTGCACACCGAGACGTGGACGAGCGGCATCTCAGGCTCCCCCGTCGGAGCGGCCGATGCCGGTCTCGCTGCGCTGGCCGAGCCCGGCGCTGTGGTCGTCGACGCCCTCGTAGCCGGCGATGGCGTAGACGCCCTCGCGGACCGGCCCGTGCTCGGCGATGCCGTCACGCATCAGCTGCAGGTAGTCGGTCCACTCGATCTGATGGAACGCCGCGAAGTGCATGAGGATCTGGCCGTTCACGCCGAGGTGGAACAGCTTGCCGATGTCGGGCGTGACGAGCGCCAGGACCTCCTCCTCGGTGAGGTCGAACCCGGCGAGCGGGGCGGCGCGATCGGCGCGGTATCGCTCCTGCAGCTCGGGGCTGCGGTTGAGCTCGTAGAGGAACTTCTGCACCTGGTACAGCGACATCGGCGGCCTCCCGGCGGCGAGCGTCGGACACCGACGGCCGCCTGTCAATCCGGTCGCTGTGACTCATGTCATCTCGCGTCACGTCAGGCCTGCATCCGGTGCCACTCTGGAGGGCGTAGATCCGAGTAGCCCCCCGTTCGGAGACCCCCACCAGATGATCGCCTCGATCGTTCGCTTCTTCGTGGCTCGCTCGCGGGCCACCCTCGCCCTCTGGGCCGTCCTCCTCGTCGTCGGCGTCGCCGCCTACACCACGTTGCTGCCACGCGACGGCTTCCCGTCGGTCGACATCCCGCTCGCGGTGGTGTCCGGCCCGTACTTCGTCGACGACATCGAGCAGGTCGATGCCGACGTCCTGTCACCGGTCCGCGACGCCGTCGCCGACGTCGACGAGATCGTCGAGCTCCAGACGTTCGCCCGGGCCGACAGCTGGAGCGTGATCGCCGAGTTCGACGAGTCCCTGAGCTCGGCCGACGGAGTGACGCTCCTGCGCGAGGCGCTCGTCGATGCCGACCTCCCGCCCGACGTCGAGCCGGACTTCACCGAGCTGAACGCGGCGAAGTTCCTCAACGAGTACGACCTGCTCGTCGCGGTGTACGGGCCCACGGGCACCGACGCCGCGACCCTCGACGATCTCGCGGCCGACGTCGCGGAGTCGCTCGTCGCCGTGGGTGAGGTCGACGACGCGCTGGTCGAGGAGCTGGTCACGACCGCCTCCGACCCGGCCACGGGCGAGTCGACGTCGCGCCAGACGAGCTTCAACGAGGTCGGCATCGAGGAGGGTGACTCCCTCGTGCTCCGCCCGGCGGTGTCGGTCGGGCTCGTCTCGGCCGGCTCGGCCGACTCCCTCGAGCTGTCGTCCGCGGTCGAGTCCGCCCTCGACGAGCTGTCCTTCGACGACGGGTTCGGCGCCCAGATCAGCGCCGACTTCGCTCCGCAGATCCGGTCCCAGATCGGCTCCCTGCAGTCGAACGCCGCCGTCGGTGTGCTCGCCGTCGCCTTCGTCGCCTTCCTGCTGATCAGCTGGCGGGCCTCGATCATCACGGGCCTCTTCGTGGTCACGGTCCTGGCGACGACCATGATCGCCCTGCTCGCCTTCGGGATCTCGCTCAACACCATCTCGCTCTTCGGCGTGATCCTGACCCTCGGCCTCTTCGTCGACGACTCCATCGTCATCGTCGAGGCCATCGACGCCTTCCGGAAGCAGGGCGCCTCGGCCATCGACAGCATCACCGGCGCGATCAAGCGGGTGGGATCGGCCAGCGTGGCCGGCACGGCGACCACGGTGCTCGTCTTCGCGCCGATGCTGTTCATCTCCGGGATCCTCGGCGACTTCATCCGCCAGCTCCCCGTCACCGTGATGCTCGCGTTGAGCCTCTCGCTCCTGCTCTCGCTCATCGTCATCCCGGTCGCATCGAAGTACCTGGTGCTGAGTCGGCCGCCGGTCGGCGGTCCGCTGTCACGCATCGAGTCGGCGATGGGTCGCGGCGTGGCGGCCCTGCCGGCACGGGGCGGCTGGCCGGTCCGGATCGGCGGCGTGGCGCTGAGCATCGTGATGCTGTTCGCCGGCTTCAACTTCGCGGGCCGGGCCGGCTTCGACATCTTCCCGGAGGCAGACGACTCCGACGAGATCGTCGTCGAGCTCGACTTCGATCCGGGCGTCACGCTCGACCAGGCGGAGGCACTCGCCGTCGAGGCGAGCGAGACGGTGGTGGAGACCGGCGGAGAGCTGGTCGAGACCGCATCGGTCTTCCAGGGCGACGAGGCGAGCAGCTTCGCCCAATTCGGCCTCACCCCGTTCCGTGACCGCAGCACGACGGCGCCCGAGCTCGTCGAGCGGATCGAGGCCGAGCTGGCCGACCTCGACGGCGCCCGGGCCACGGTCAGCCAGATCTCGAACGGACCGCCCCGCGAGGACTTCCCCTTCCAGGCCCAGGTCTACGGCGACGACGTCGAGACCGTGCAATCGCTGGCCGACGAGATCGCGGCCGAGCTCGAGGGATCGACCTACGAGCGGGCCAACGGCGAGGAGTTCGTCGTGGTCGAGACCGTCGTGGCGCTCGACGACGTCGTGGCCCGTCTCGACGGCGAGCGTTACGTCGAGGTCCGCGCCCGCTTCGATGACGACGACAACACGGCCTTGCTCAACGCCACCGAGGACGTGGTCGCCGACCTGTACCCGGCCGAGGAGCTCGTCGCCCTGGGGTTGGCGGACGATGCGTTGCGCTTCGACTTCGGCCAGGAGTCCGACAACGAGGACTCCTTCGCATCGGCCGGCATCGCGTTCCTCGTCGCCCTCGTCCTCATGTTCGTCCTGCTGACGGTGCAGTTCCGCTCCGTCATGCAGCCGCTCCTCATCTTCCTGGCCATCCCCTTCGGCTTCTTCGGTGTCTTCTTCGGCCTCTGGGTCACGGGCAACCCGCTGAGCTTCTTCGCCATGCTGGGCCTGATCGGCCTCATCGGCATCGCGGTCAACAACACGATCCTGCTCACCGACTTCGCCAACCAGGAGCGGCGGGCGGGGGCCGACGCCGTGACGGCGATCTCGGTGGCGGTGCGGCAACGCTTCCGCCCGCTGGTCACCACGACCATCACCACGGTGGCCGGTCTCCTGCCGCTGGCGCTCACGGATCCGTTCTGGGAGCCGCTCGCCTACACGATCATCTTCGGCCTGGTGTCGTCGACGTTCCTCGTCCTGGTCAGCTTCCCCTACTACTACCTCGCGGCCGAGAAGCTCCGTGACTGGGGTCGGGCCGGGTTCGGGCGGCTCTTCGGCCGTCGTTCGCCGGCCGAGGCCGTCGACGGTGACGAGGGCGGCGGCCTGCGCGAACCCGAGCCCGCGCTCGGCTGAGCTCACCCCGGGCGACCCGTCGCTCGGGCCCGGCAGCACCTCCGAGCCGTTGGTCTGTCGGCGAGCTGTTGGCCGGGAGGTGGGTCGAGGCGCTCGTCGGCGTCGCCGATCACCCGGGGATGGAAGGCGCAGGGGACCACTCGGCCGAGATCGAGGACCCCGTCGTCGAGCGGGCGACCAACGCCGTGCTCCAACTCGGCGCGGGCACCTCGCCGTGGACCATCGCTGACGCGCTCCGCTTCGTGGTGCGCTCCGAGGACGGTGCCCGTCCGGTGGCCGCCGAGATCGCCGAGCGGGTGGCCGCCGACGGAGGCCCCACCCTCGATGCCACGTGGATCGTGGCCGCCGTCGCCGCCGCTGGTGTGGACTTCGGCGCTCCGGGGCGCCAGGCGGCCCGGGTCGTCGCCGTCGCCGACGTCGCACCGATGCTCCCCGACCTCGACGTGGACCGACACTCGCTCGCGCTCGATCTGCTCCGGCGCGGAGGTGAGGCCTGCGATCTCGCGGTGCTGCTCGTCCCGGGCACGGCACCGTCGTCGCAGCGACCCACGCTCGACCCGGCGGGCACCGCCACCGACATCGTGACCGCCCACCTCGCCGGTCAGCTCGATGTCCTGGCCGCGGCGCTGCCCCGCGTCACCCGGCGGGCGTTGCGATCGAGCCTCGCCGTGGCCGACGGCGCCCACGTCGGTTCGGCCGAGCCGTCGTCCGTCGCCGATCCGCTCTGGGACGACGAGTCGTTGGCCGAGTGGCTGGCGGCACCGGCCGAGGACTTCGAGGCCGTGTACCGCGCCGCGCTCGCCCGTCCCGCGGTGCGCGACCTCCTCGACGTGCTCGTCGATCATCCCGGCCGGCGGATGAGCGGCGACGAGATCTGCTCGCTCGCGACCGACGCGCTCCGCACCCCGAACGGGCTGCCGAGCGCGGTCAACGGCCTCCGGGCCGCCGTTCGGTCCACCGGACGCAGCGCGCCCTATCGGTCCTGGCCCGGTCGGCCCATCCGCTACGGCGTCCACCCCGCCGTCGCGCACGGCTTCCTCGGAGCCCGGCGACGTCTTCTCGGGATCCGAGCGACGACCTAGGGTCGGGCGGTGCCAGCGCTGCCCTCCCTCGACGACGTCCGCCGGGCGGCGATGCGGCTGGACGGGGTGGTGAACCGCACCCCCGTGCTGACCAGTCGCCATCTCGACGCCCGGACCGGCGGGTTCCCCGTGCTGAAGGCCGAGTGCTTCCAGCGGACCGGCTCGTTCAAGTTCCGCGGCGCCTACAACGCCGTCGCGTCGATGTCCGACGAGGCCAGGGCTCGCGGCGTCGCCGCCTACTCCTCCGGCAACCACGCTCAGGCCGTCGCGCTCGCCGCAGCGCTCCACGACGTTCCGTCGGTCATCCTCATGCCCGAGGACGCTCCGGCCTCCAAGGTCGAGGCGACCCGTGGCTACGGCGCCGAGATCGTGACCTACGACCGCTACTCGGAGGAGCGGACGAGCCTCGGCGAGGCGCTCGCCTCGGAGCGGGGCATGAGCCTCGTGCCGCCCTTCGACCACGACGACGTGATCGCCGGTCAGGGCACGGTGGCTCTCGAGCTCTTCGAGGACACCGGCCCGCTCGACCTGCTCGTCGTCTGCGTGGGCGGTGGGGGACTGATCTCGGGCTGCGCGACGGTCGCGGCGGCGCAGGAGCGACCGGTCCCGGTCGTCGGGGTCGAGCCCGCGGCGGGCGATGACGTCCGGCGATCGTTGCGCGCCGGTGAGATCGTCAGCATTCCCACGCCGCGGACGATCGCCGACGGGCAGCAGACCACCGCCCCCGGCGAACGGACCTTCGCCGTCATGCGCGAGCGGGTCGACGACGTCGTACTCGCCACGGACGACGAGATCCGGGCGGCGATGAGGTTCGCCTTCGAGCGGCTCAACGTCGTCCTCGAGCCGTCGGGGGCGTGTGCGCTCGCTGCGGTGCTCGCCGGCACGATCGACGTCACCGATCGCCGTGTGGGCATCACCCTGTCGGGCGGGAACGTCGACATCACCCGTTTCGTCGAGCTGCTGAGCTGATCGGCGGAATCGAGAGGACCTGCAGCGGGGTTGGGTGGTGATGCGCTCGCTCGCGGTCGTCCTCCTCGGCGTCGTGCTCGTCGGTGCCTGCTCGGCAGCCGACGACGGCGGCAGCGCTGGCGCGCCCACGCCCACCGACGCCGCGGTGACCACGACGACGGTCGCCGACCTCCCCACCCCCACCTCCACCACGATCGAGATCTATCCCGATGCCATCGTGCGCGAGCTGCGGCGTCAGGCTGCCGAGCCCCGTCCCGTCCCTCGTTCGGCGATCCCGCCGCGGCACCTCGACGTCGAGGCGTTCCCCGAGATCCTCGTCCCGCGAGACCGCATCGTCTACGGCGGCGCGCCGCCCGACGGCATCCCGTCCATCGACGCTCCCACGTTCGCCGCCACCCCGGAGGTCGAGCTCGACGACGGCGAGGCGGTGGTCGTCGTGACCGTCGGCGGCGAGACGAAGCTGTACCCGATTCGCATCCTGATCCGCCACGAGATCGTCAACGACGTGATCGGCGGTGAGCCGGTCGCCGTGACCTACTGCCCGCTGTGCAACTCGGCGGTGTCGTTCCTCCGCACCGCGGGCGGCACGGTCCTCGACTTCGGCACCTCGGGAACGCTCTACCGCTCGGCGCTCGTGATGTACGACCGCCAGACCGAGTCGCTGTGGACGCACTTCGACGGGCTGTCCGTCGTCGGCGACCTCGTCGGCACGCAGCTCGAGCTGGTGTCGACCGCCGTCGTCTCGTGGGCCGACGCCCGGCGAGATCACGGCGGCGCGCTCGTTCTCACCGGCGATGACGCCAGCAACCTCGTCTACGGCGAGAACCCGTACCAGAACACCGATCAGCGCCTCAGTCCACCCCGTGCCTTCGTCCCCGATCCGATCGACGAACGTGTCGCGCCGATGGCCCGGACCGTCGGCGTCGCCCTCGACGGGGAGAGCGTGGCGCTGGAGCGATCGGTGTTGGCCGAGCGTCGGGTCATCGACATCGAGATCGCGGGCCGGGAGCTCGTCGGGCTCTGGGCGCCGGGCCAGGTCTCGGCGATCCAGGCCGAGACGGTCGCCGGTGGTGATCGGATCGGCTCGGTCGCCGTGGTCGAGCCCGTCCTCGACGGGCGTCGTCTCGAGCTCGTCGCCGAGGGTGACGGGTTCGTCGACCAGGACGGCACGACCTGGTCGATCCTCGGCGTGGCGACATCGGGTCCCTCCGAGGGCCGGACGCTGGCGATCGTGCCCAGCATCGACACCTTCTGGTTCGCCTGGTCCGGCTACCACCCCGACACCGCGCTCGCCGGGTGAGTTGCGCTAGAAGAGCCGGGTGAGCAGCCTCAGCCCGTTCCTGTCCGACGACGGCACCGCCCTCGGCGGCTGGTTGTCGGTGCCGAACGCCGTCACCGCCGAGCACGCGGCTCGGCTCGGGTTCGACTACGTCTGCATCGACACCCAGCACGGCTTCATCGAGTACTCGGCCGTGGTCGGCATGATCCAGGGCATCCTCGTGGGCGGATCGATCCCGTTGGTGCGGGTGCCGTGGAACGAGCCGGGCATCATCGGCAAGGTGCTCGACGCCGGCGCCCACGGGGTCATCGTGCCGATGGTCAACACCGTCGCCGAGGCCGAGGCGGCCGTCGCCGCCGGGTGCTACGCCCCCGACGGGAGTCGGAGCTACGGCCCGACCGCGGCGGGCACCCGTCCCGACGTGCCCTACGTCGAGTGGGCTCGTGAGGCCACGACGATCATCCCGATGATCGAGACGGTCGAGGCGATCTCGAACCTCGACGAGATCCTCACCGTCCCGGGCATCGAGGCGATCTACGTCGGTCCCGCCGATCTGTCGCTCACCCTCGGCCTCCCACCCGGGAACCACGACGACGACCCGGCCTTCACCGAGGCATTGGAGGCGATCGTCGCCGGCTGCCGAAGGGCGGGCGTGGCTCCGGGGATCCACGCCAACGGTCCCCTCGCCGCACGCCGCCGCGAGCAGGGCTTCCGGGTCATCACGGTCGCCAACGACGTCCTCGCCATCCGGGCCGGGATGGGCGCGGAGCTGGCGACGGCGCGTGGGGCCTCGGTCGACACGACCCAGGGCGGGCCCTACTAGGCCATCGGCGGTCGAGTCAGGCCTAGCGGGCCTGGGCCAGGCTGCCGAGGTAGAGCTCGATGACCTTGGGGTCCTCGAGCAGGTTCGTCCCCGTGTCGGTGTAGGCGTTGCGGCCCTGGTCGAGCACATAGCCGCGATGGCAGATCTGGAGGCACTTCCGGGCGTTCTGCTCGACCATCACGATCGACACGCCGGCCTTGTTGATCTGACGGGCCCGGATGAACACCTGGTCCTGCAGCATCGGTGACAGACCGGCGCTCGGCTCGTCGAGCAGGAGCACCTCGGGATCCATCATGAGCGCCCGACCCATCGCCAGCATCTGGCGCTCACCGCCGGAGAGCGATCCGGCTCGCTGGTTGAGCCGCTCACCGAGGCGGGGGAAGATCCCGACCACGGCGTCGAGTCGCTCCTGGAAGCGCTGCGGCTGGAGGAACACGCCCATCTCGAGGTTCTCGGAGATGGTCAACGACGGGAACACGTTGTCGTTCTGGGGCACGTAGCCGATGCCCCGGCTCACGAGCTCGTGCGCCGTCAGCCCGGTGATCTCCTCGCCCTTGAAGGTGACCGAGCCCTCCCGGACCGGGATGAGGCCGAACATCGCCTTGAGCAGCGTCGACTTCCCGGCGCCGTTCGGGCCGATGATGCCGACGAGCTCACCGGGGGCCAGGTCGAGCGAGCACCCGTTGAGGATGTCGACGCCGGGGACGTATCCGGCGCGGACGGTGTCGATCTTGATGAGCAGGTCGTCGGCCATCAGCCGTCCTCCGCGGTGCGGGCGTTGGTGGGGTCGTCGAGGGTGTCGAGCAGGGCATCGTCGCCGAGGTCGAGGTCGTGGTGGGAGCCGAGGTAGGCGTTGATGACCTCGTCGTTGGAGGCGATCTGGTCCGGGGTGCCCTCGGCGATGATCCGACCCTCGGCCATGACCACCACCCAGTCGGAGATGTCACGGACCACGTCCATGTCGTGCTCGACGAAGATGACCGTGCGGTGCTCGGCGCGCAGCTCCTTCACGTGCCCCAGCAGCGACTGCGTCAGGGCGGGGTTCACCCCCGCCATGGGCTCGTCGAGCATGACGAGCTGCGGGTCGGCCATGAGCGCCCGGGCCATCTCGACGAGCTTGCGCTGGCCACCCGACATCGTCCCGGCGAACTCGTTGCGCATGTGTGTGAGGTTGAACCGGTCGAGGAGGGCGTCGGCCTTCGCCTCGACCTCGGTCTCACGGCCCCGCCACAGCGGGCTGAGGATGGCCCGGAAGGCGTTCTCGCCGCCCTGGTCGGTGGCGCCGAGCTTCATGTTGTCGAGCACGGTCAGCTTGGACAGCGCCTTGGTGAGCTGGAAGGTCCGCACCATGCCCATCTGGGCGAGGCGGTGCGAGGCCGTGCGGTCGATCGACTTGCCCTCGAGCTCGACGTGGCCGGTATCGGGCTTGTCGAAGCCGGTCAGCAGGTTGAAGAACGTCGTCTTGCCCGCGCCGTTGGGGCCGATGAGCGCCGTGATCGCGCCCCGCTGGATCTCGACCCGCTCGACGTCGACGGCGACGAGGCCGCCGAATCGCCGCGTCACGTTCTCGGCGACCAGGATCGGGTCGGGCTTGGCGACGCCGGGCACCGGCTCGACGCCCTCGAAGATGCCCTCGACCGGGTTGGGGATGTTGTCGGTCAGCGCCCGGCCGGCGCCACCGCCGCCGGCGGTGACCCCGGGAACGAAGTCGTCATCGGTCATCGAGTGCCATCTCCTCCCGGGAACCGAAGATGCCCTGGGGCCGGAAGCGCATCAGGAGCATGAGCGTCAGACCGACCAGCATGAACCGGACCTGGCTGACGTTGAACACGGTCAGGTTGAACAGCCGATCGAGCCACTCGGCGCCGCTGTCGGTGTCGAGCGCCTGGCGGAGCACGTTCTCGCAGAACGAGAGCAGGCCCCAGAAGATCATGGCGCCGGCCACCGGCGACCAGATGCGGCCTGCGCCGCCGACGATCAGCGCCGTCCAGATCATGAAGGTGATCACCGGGTTGAACGTGTCGGGCTGGACCGACTGGTTGGAGATCGCCTGCATCATCCCCGCGATGCCGCCGATGACGCCGCCGATGAGCAGCACCTGCATCTTGTAGCTGTAGGCGTTCTTGCCGAGGGCCCGGGCGGCGTCCTCGTCCTCGCGGATCGCCCGCACGACGCGACCCCACGGGCTGCGCATGAGCTGCCAGGTCAGCAGCAGGAGCAGGCCGACGATGGACCAGCCGACGAGGAGCACCCACATGTCGTCGGCCAGGTAGCGGAACGGTCCGAACTCGTAGGCGTCGCCGCCGGTCTTGGTGAAGATCGACAGGTCGTAGAAGTCGTCGGCGAAGTCGTTGATGCCCTCGGCCGCGCCGGTCCGGCCGTCGTTGCCCCGCCACCGGACGAAGAGGCGCACGGTCTCCGACGCCGCGATGGTGGTGATGGCGAGGTAGTCGGCCCGGAGCCGCAGCGTCGGGATGCCGAGGAGCACGGCGAGGCCGATCGAGTAGCCGAAGCCGAGCACGATGCCCCACCAGAACCCCCACTCGAGCCAGACGACGGCCATGCCCACCCCGTAGGCACCCGCCGCCATGAAGCCGACCTGGCCGAAGTTGAGCAGGCCGCCGTAGCCGAAGTGGAAGTTGAGGCCGATCGCCGCGATGGCGAAGACCATGGCGAGCGGGCCGAAGGCCTGGGAGAAGGTCTGTTCGATGATGAAGCCGAAGTCCACGAGCGCCTCCTACCCGACCCGCTCGGCTCGGCCGAGCAGGCCCTGTGGACGGACGAGCAGGATGGCGACCAGCACGAGCAGCGCCACCATGTTCTTGAGCTCCGCGTCGATGACGAGCGTGGAGAGGTTGATGGTGAGCCCCACGACCAGGCTGCCGAGCAGGGCGCCGAAGGCCGTGCCGAGCCCGCCGAGGGTCACCGAGGCGAAGATCAGCAGCAGGATCCGGAAGCCGAAGTCCCACTTCACCTGATCGAGGCCGAAGAAGACGCCGCCGAGGGCGGCGAGCCCGCCGCCGGCCACCCAGACGAGGGTGATGACCCGCTGGACGTCGATGCCCGAGGACTCGGCGAGGTCGCGGTTGTCGGCGACGGCACGCATCGCCTTCCCCATGCGGGTGTAGACGAGGTAGAGGCCGACGCCGACGAGGGTGACGACGGCCAGGGTCATGGCCACGAGGTCCTTGGGCGTGATCTCGACGATCCAGATCTTCCAGGCCCGCTGGGCGGCGAAGTCACCGAAGGTCCGCGGGTTGCCGCCGAAGCTGTAGAGGAAGACGTAGCGGAGCAGGATCGACAGGCCGATGGTCATCACCATCTGGGCGATCAGGCTCACGCCGGAACGTCGGGCGCCGCGGAAGATGCCGCGGTCGAGCGCATAGCCCATCAAGCCGCCCGCGATCACGCCGAAGACGGCGGCGATGATGAGGTTGACGCCGTCACCGAGTGGACCGGGGAGCGGGGCGAGGAAGCCGATCAGCCCCGCCAGTCCGTAGAAGTTGAAGAAGTAGGTGGCCAGCTGGCCCCACGTGACCATCTCGGCGTGGGCGAAGTTGACCAGCCCGGTGGTGCCGAAGATGAGTGAGAGCCCGATCGCCGCCATCGCGATGTAGAGGCCCTGCTTGAGTCCCTCGACCGTGAGCTGCGCCACCCGCCGGCCCGAGATGCCGCTGCCGCCGTCGGCGGCCGAACCGAGGTCGGACTCCCCGGCGGTCAGGGCGAAGAGCACCCGACCGTCCTGGCCGGCCTCGACGACGCGCTCGAGGCTCTGGCGCTCGGGGTTGCGGAGCACGACGCCCTCGGGGAGCGACTCGATGTCGAGCTCGACGACGTAGGTGCCGGCCTCGGGCACCTCGAGGCGGAACGTGCCGTCGGTCTCGGAGACGACGGTCCCGACGTCGACGACCGTGATCGACGCTCCCTCGACGGGGACGTCCTCGCCGGTCTCGGGATCCTCGAACTCGAGGTTGCCGAACACGGCCTGGGTGTCGCCGTCCTGCGCGCCCGCTGCTGATGGGATGGCCAGGGCGATGAGCATCGCCAGGAGCCCCACCAGGCTCAATCGCATGGTCTTCACGAAGACACTCTCTCCTCGGAGGCCGAGGGATCGTAGGGGAGATGTGTGACCGGTGCCACACGTGCAGCTCGAGCCCACCCGAGGGCCCGAGCGGAACCACGAGGGGCCCGGCCGCCATCGCGACCGGGCCCCTCCGGTGTTCATGAGCTGTTCGAGCTCACCGCTGATCCGTGGGACGGATCAGGAGGCGAAGACGTACTCGTCGAGCTCCGGGTTGGCGGTCGAGCCGCCGTCGAAGGTCGAGATCCGGAACGAGGCCGCCGCCGGCTCACCGGCGTCGACGAACTCGTACGGACCACCGATGCCGTCGTAGTCGATGTCGGTGCCGGCCTGGACGAGCGCCAGGCACTCCTCGTAGCTGGTGCACTTCTCGCCGCCACCGGTGACGCCGTTGATCTCGGCGGCGAAGACCGTCGGATCGTCGGTGCCGGCCACCTCCGCCGCGAGGGCGGTGATGACCATGGCGTCGTAGGTCTCGGCGCCGTAGTCGAAGGTGTCACCGCAGTTGTCGGAACCACCGGCGGTGCACTCCTCGCCCAGGCGGGCGGTGAAGTCGCTGATCGAGGTCAGGTCGACCGACGGGGCGGTGCCCCGCATGCCGGCGAGGATCGACGGGTCGTCGAGCTCGTTGCCGATGCCACCGATGTTGCCGTCGACGCCGTAGACGTTCTTGTCCGAGGTCGGGCCGATGCCCCGCTCGTGCATGACGGTCACGATGTTCGCCGACTCGGCGAAGCCGAT
>JBCCTY010000029.1:0-24375 GCA_039197885.1 Actinomycetota bacterium
GCGGCGGTGCGGAGGATCCACGAGCTCTCGTGCCGGTACGGATCGATGACCGTCACCGTCATGTTGAAGAGCATGACCCACTCGGCGAGCGAGTACTCGTTGCCGTTGAGGTCGCGCAGCTTCGTGTCGGGTGTGGGGGAGGTCGCCACGGCCCACGACGGTAGCAAGCGCGTGGACAGGCGACGTACCAGGCCGGAGTACCCTGGAGCGTCCCCCAGCTCGCCGGAGGTCTGCGTGCACCCCATCGAGCGACTCCGCTACGTCGCCCGCGCCGGCGGAGCCGATCAGGCCACCCTCGTCGGCGAGACCGCGTCCTCGCTCGCCGCGCTCGGGGTCGATCCCGCCGGCATGGTCACCGCCTGTCGGCGCGTCGTGCAGCGCCATCCGACGGCGGGTGCGCTCTGGACCATGTGCGCCCACGCGCTCACGGCCGTCGACGGGATGAGCGCGGCCTACGAGTTCGCCGACGAGGTCAACGGTGATCGGTCACCGGTCCATCTGGTCGACGAGCTGCCCGATGAGGCCGGCGTGCTGCTGGTCGGCTGGACCGACCTGGCGCCGTCGGCCCTGCCGCGTCGCGGCGACCTCGAGGTCTTCGTGATCGACACCGATCACTCGGCCGGTTCCCTCGTGTCGCGGCTCCGCTCGGCCGACGTCGACGCCGTCGAGGTGCCGCTGCTCGGGCTGGGCGCCGCGGCCGCGGAGGCCGACGTCGTCGTGGTCGAGGCCGAGTTCGCCGGACCGACCGGTGCCGTCTGCGCCGCCGGTAGCCGAGCCGCCGCAGCGGTCGCTCGCGCCGCCGGTCACGAGGTCTGGTTGTTGGCCGGCGTGGGACGGGTCCTCCCGTCGCGCGTGTGGGAGACGGCCCTCGCCAGGGTCACGCTCGATGCGCCGTGGGAGTCCGATCTCGAGGTCGTCCCGGCCGATCTGATCGACCGCCTCGTGCGCACCGGCGGCTTCGGTGAGACGTCGTGCCTGGCGATCCAGCCCGACGGCCCGGTGGCCCCGGAGCTCCTGGCGAACCTGTCCTGGTAGGGGGCTACGCTCCGAGCACATGGGACGAACGGTCGAATTCCCCAGCAACGGCAGCCAGGGCACCGGCTACCTGGCCGAGGCCGAGGGCGGTGGCCCCGCCGTGGTCGTGATCCAGGAGTGGTGGGGCCTGGTGCCCCACATCGAGGACGTGTGCGACCGCTACGCCACGGCGGGCTTCACGGCGCTCGCTCCCGACCTCTACCGGGGAGAGAGCACCACCGAGCCGGACGAGGCCGGGAAGCTCATGATGTCGCTCAACATCGAGCGGGCGGCCAAGGACCTCGGCGGTGCCGTCGACTTCCTCCTCGGCCTCGACTCCGTCGCCTCGTCGCAGGTGGCCGTCACGGGGTTCTGCATGGGGGGCAAGCTCGCCTACTTCGCCGCGGCCGCCCGTCCCGACGAGGTCGCCGCCATCGCGCCCTTCTACGGCGTGGTGCCCTGGCCGCCGGAGGGACCGGACTACACGGCGATGCGGTGTCGGGTGCAGGGCCACTACGCCGAGGACGACGACTTCGCGCCGCCCGACGCCGTGCGCGAGCTCGAGGGTCAGCTCCGCGATCAGGGTCGCGACGTCGAGATGTTCGTCTACGACGGCACCCAGCACGCCTTCTTCAACGACACCCGCCCCGACGTCTACGACGCCGCGGCGTCGAGCGCGGCGTGGGACCGCACCCTGGCCTTCTTCCGGGAGAGCCTCACCAGCGTTTGATCACGAGCGGCAGCTCCTTTGCCGCGTCGATCCACCGCCTGATCTCGTCCTCGCTCGGCGTTCTCGCCACGACCTTGCGGCGCTCGTTGAGCTCGCGCAGCTTGCGGGCCAGCTGTGGCGCGCTGCGCCGGCGCAGGTCGCGGACGGTCTCGACCCCGCTCGCCTCGAGCAGGTTCGAGTACTTGATGCTGATCCCGGGTACGCGGAGCAGGTCGGCCCGCTTCACCCACTCGTGGATCCGCTTCTCGCCGAGGCGCGTGGCCTTCGACAGCTCGCGACGTCCGCGCTTCGAGGCGCCGTAGGCGAGGAGGTCGTCGCTGGAACCGATCCCGAGGTCGCGCAGGCGACCGACGTGCCGTTCCCCGATGCCGTCCAGATCCGCGATGCCGACCATCTCACCCGCCCTGCCGTCGAGTCTCTCATCGGCGGGACGGCGCGCGCGTCAAGCCTTCGCGTCGGCCACGAGCTTGCGAGCGATCACCTTCAGGCACAACGTCTCGTCGGCGCCCTCGAAGATCGACAGCACGCGGGCGTCGACGAAGAGGCGGCTGACGGGGTACTCCTCGGCGTAGCCGAAGCCACCGTGGATCTGCATGGCCTCGCGGGTCACCCACTCGGCCGCCTTGCAGACGTAGGCCTTGATCATCGAGGCCTCCATCGAACCCTCGCCGTTGGCCATCATCCGGGCGACGGCGTAGGAGTACTCGCGGGAGGCGGCGATGATCGCCACCATCCGCCCGAGCTTCGCCCGGGTGAGCTGGTACTCGCCGATCGGCGAGCCGAAGACGACCCGGTCGTCGGCGTAGGCACGGGCCTGCTCGTAGGCGGCCCGCATGACGCCGACGGCGCGGGCGGCGGTCTGGAGGCGGCCGTTCTCGAAGCCGGCCATCTGGTAGTAGAACCCGCGGCCGAGGCCGTCCTCGCCGCCGATCAGGTTGTCGGCGGGGACGAACCAGTCCTCGATGGCGACCTCGAAGCTGTGCATGCCCCGGTAGCCGAGGGTGGGGATGGCCCGGCCCTCGATCCGGCCGCCGTCGTCCTGGGTGAACTCGAAGGCGTGCCCGGTCGCCCGGGGCTTGGGGACGATGAACATGCTGAGGCCACGGTGGCCCTTGGAGCGATCGGGGTCGGTCCGAGCGAGCAGCAGCAGCACGTCGGCGCGGCCCGCGAAGGTGCACCAGGTCTTGACGCCGTTGATCTTCCAGCCGCCCTCGACCGGCGTGGCCGTGGTCTTGATGCTCGCGACGTCGGAGCCGTAGTCGGGCTCGGTCACGGCGACGCAGTTCATGATCTCGCCCGACGCGACCTGGGGCAGCCAGTGCTTCTTCTGCACCTCGGTGCCGCCGAGCTCCAGGGCCCGGGTGAGGATCTCGGGGCGGGTGATGAGCGATCCACCGGCGCCGAGCGAGCCGCGGGACAGCTCCTCGGTGGCGATGACCATGCCGATGTAGTCGGACTCGGTGCCCGTGGCGAAGCCGTCGTACTCCTCGGGCACCGAGAGCCCAAAGCAGCCGATCTCCGCGAGGCCCTCGATGATCTCCTCGGGGATGTCGGCGTCGGCGCGGTGGACGTGCTCGGCGTGGGGCGCGACCCGCTCCTCGGCGAAGCGCTTGAACGTGTCGGCCACCATCTCGTACTCCTCGGCGAGATGGTTCGGCGGCGACACGTCGGCGAGCGAGGCGAGGAACTCGGCCGACCGGTGCTCGGCGACGAAGGGCCGGGTGGCGTCGAGCGCGCCGGCATCGACCCCCCAGTCGGCCTCGCGTCCGAACAGCGTCGAGGCGAGGCCGTGCACGGCGTCGGCGATGAAGGCGCAGGCGATCGCGGCCTCGGTCTCGCCCTTCGTGCCGTAGTCGAGCAGGAAGCGGCTGACGTCGACCGCAGACGTGGCGTGGGCGAGGTCGTAGAGCGCGACCTGGTGATCGTCGGGCGCGCCGGCGGCGGCGAGGTGCCGAGCTGCGTCGGAGACCACGCCCCGGGCGAGGTCGACGGCGGCGGATGCGGCGGTGAGGTCGGGCGCGCTCATGGTCGGGAACGGTAGCGAGCACCTCTCGACGGAGCGAAGCCCGCGAGCGACCTGAACGCCGCTTCAGGTCGCAACGTGGCGGTTCGGCCACGTCGTGCGATCCTGGGCCCGTGCGCATCCTGGTCGTGGAGGACGAGACCACCGTGGCGACCGCCGTTGAGCGAGGCCTGCGGGCCGAGGGCTTCGAGGTCGACGTGGCCGACAACGGCGATGACGGGCTGTGGATGGCCCGCGAGGGCACCTATGACGCCATCGTCCTCGACATCATGTTGCCCCGGCGCAACGGCTACCTGGTCTGCCGAGAGCTGCGGGCCGCCGACGACTGGACGCCGGTCCTCATGCTGACGGCCAAGGACGGCGAGCTCGACGAGGCCGAAGGGCTCGACACCGGGGCCGACGACTACCTCACCAAGCCGTTCTCGTTCGTGGTGCTCGTCGCCCGGATCAAGGCGCTGCTGCGCCGGAGCCGGGCATCGGGCGGCGCGGCCGGCGGAGGGGCCGGGGGCGAGCTCGTCGCCGGTGACCTGCGGCTCGACCCCGTCGCCCACCGATGCACCAGGGGCGACGCCGAGATCGCGCTGACCGCCCGCGAGGTGGCGGTGCTCGGCTTCCTGATGCGACGGGTCGGCTCGATCGTGTCGAAGCAGGAGATCCTCGACAACGTCTGGGACCCCGCCTTCGAGGGCGACCCCAACATCGTCGAGGTCTACGTCCGTCGGCTCCGCAAGAAGATCGACGAGCCCTTCGGGGCCCGCACGATCACCACGGTCCGGGGGGTCGGCTACCGCATCGACGGCGACGATGGCTGACGGGGTGCGACCGCGGCGCCCCACCCGGAGCCTCCGGGTGCGGGTGACGGCGGCCGCGATGGTTCTCGCTGCCGTGGCGCTCGCCATCGGCGGGTTCGCCATGGTCGCGATCCAACGGAACCAGCTGATCGCGGCGATCGACGACGGGCTCCGCGAGGACCTCCGCGAGATCCAGGGCGACGGCAGCGGCCGCCGGGGCTTCGGCGACGGCAACGCCATCCGGCGACTGCTCGGACCGGGCGGCGCGGAGGTCCAGCTCATCGATCCGGGCGGGGCGGTCCGCTTCTCGAGCGACTCGCTCGCCGCCATGGACGCCCTGATCGACGAGCGGCCGGACCGGTTGTCGTTCTTCACCGTCGACGGCGCCGAGCGCCTCCGCGTCGCCGCGCTGCCGGTGGACGGAGCGAGCGAGGTCGCCGTGCTCGTCGTCGCCGACGACCTCACCGACACCGACGAGGCCCTGCGCCGCCTCGGCACCACGCTGCTGGTGTCGATCCCCCTGCTCGTGATCGTCCTCGGGGCGGCCGTGTGGGTGGTGACGGGCCGGGCGTTGCGTCCCGTCGACGCGCTCCGACGAGAGGTCGACGACATCACCGCAGCCGACCTCCACCGACGGGTCGACGTGCCGGACTCGTCCGAGGAGCTGGAGCGGCTGGCGACGACGATGAACGGGATGCTCGGTCGCCTCGAGGACTCGGTTCGCCGCCAGCGCGAGTTCGTCGGCGATGCCTCGCACGAGCTGCGCAGTCCGCTGGCCGGCATGCGCTCGGAGCTCGAGGTGAACCTGGCGCACCCGGAGGCGGCGGCCTGGCCCGAGAGCGGTCGGCGCCTGCTCGACGAGACCGTCCGCATGCAGTCCCTCGTCGAGCAGCTGCTGCTGCTGGCTCGCGGCGACGGTCGCGAGACGCTGCGCCGGAACCCGGTCGACCTCGACGATCTGGTGCTGGGCGAGGCCAGTGCGCTGCGCGAGCGGAGCGGCCTGGTCGTCGATCTCTCGGAGGTCTCGGCGGCGCAGGTGCTCGGTGACCCGATCGGCCTGGCCCAGGTGGTGCGCAACCTGCTCGACAACGCCGGTCGCCACGCCGCCGGGCGCGTCGCCGTCGTCGTCCGCGAGGTCGGCGCCGAGGTCGAGCTGGTCGTGCACGACGACGGCCCGGGCGTGGCGCGGGCCGACGCCGAACGGATCTTCGAGCGGTTCGCTCGCCTCGACGAGGCCCGAGCCCGCGACTCCGGCGGCGCCGGGCTGGGCCTGGCCATCAGCCGCGAGATCGTGACCCGGCACGGGGGCACGATCCACCTCGACCCCGCCGCCTCCGTTGGCGCCCGCTTCGTCGTCCGGCTGCCGGTGGGCACTTGGAACCCGTCGACCGGCGCCGCCTAGGTTCGGGTCCCGTGCGCAGCCCCAAGGACTTCTTCCGTCCCCTCGCCGTCGGCGCCCCCGAGCCCGTCCGCGAGGTGCCGTTCCGGCCGAGCCGGATGATCCACTTCTTCCCGCCGTCGAACCCGAAGATGGTGGCCAAGGTGCCCGACATGGCGCCGAAGGTCGACGTGCTCCTCGCCAACCTCGAGGACGGCGTCCCCGCCGACCAGAAGGAGGCCGCACGTGCGGGGCTGCTCGAGGTCGGGCGCACGGCCGAGCTCGGCGACACCCAGCTCTGGACCCGCGTGAACAGCCTCGACTCGCCGTGGGGTCTCGACGACCTCGTGGCGGCGGTGACCGAGGTCGGCGACCGGCTCGACGTGATCATGATCCCCAAGGTCGAGGGACCCGAGGACATCCACTACGTCGATCGCCTCCTCGCCCAGCTCGAGGCCAAGGCCGGGCTGAGCCGGCCGATCCTCGTCCATGCCATCCTCGAGACCGCCCGTGGCGTGGCCAACGTCGAGGAGATCTGCCTCGCGTCGCCCCGCATGCAGGGCCTCTCGCTGGGCCCCGCCGACCTGGCGGCGAACCGGCGGATGAAGACGACCCGGGTCGGCGGTGGCCATCCCGACTACGTCGTGCGCGAGGACCCCGCCGGCGACGACGCCGACGCACCCCGGGCCACCTACCAGCAGGACCTGTGGCACTACACGATCGCCCGCATGGTCGACGCCTGCGTGACCGCCGGGATCCTGCCCTACTACGGCCCCTTCGGCGACATCGCCGACACCACGGCCTGTGAGGACCAGTTCCGCAACGCCTACCTGCTCGGCTGCGTCGGTGCCTGGACCCTCCACCCCGCCCAGATCCCGATCGCCAAGCGGGTGTTCTCGCCGCGGCCCGAGGACGTCGCGCAGGCCCAGCGGGTCATCGACGCCATGGGCGACGGCACCGGAGCCATCATGCTCGACGGCAAGATGGAGGACGACGCCTCGGTGAAGCAGTGCCACGTCGTGGTCGGCCTCGCCCGGGAGCTGGCCTCTCGCGACGCCGAGCTCGCCGCCGCCTACGGGATGTGAGGAGCCGCACGTGACGACCTCTGCCGACGAGCTCCGCCCACGGCGCTCCGTGCTCTACATGCCCGCGGCCAACGAGCGCGCCCTCGAGAAGGCCAAGGGGATCGCCGCCGATGCGCTGATCTTCGATCTCGAGGACGCCGTCGCCCCCGACGCGAAGGAGACCGCCAGGGCCCAGGCCTGCGCGGCAGCCGCTTCGGGGGAGTACGGCCATCGCGAGGTGACCATCCGGGCCAACGGGCTCGACACGCCGTGGGGAGCCGACGACCTGACCGCCATCGCCAGCTCGGGCGCGTCCGCGGTGGTCGTCCCCAAGGTCGGCTCGGTCGAGCAGGTCGACGAGGTGCGCAACCGCCTCGCCGTCGCCGAGGCGCCGGACGACCTGATGATCTGGCCGATGATCGAGACGCCGACGGCCATCTTCGACGCCCGCGAGATCGCTGCCCATCCCCGGGTCGCCGTCCTCGTCATGGGCACCAACGACCTGGCCAAGGAGCTGTTCGCCACCCAGGTACCCGGCCGCCACCCCCTCGTGCCGCACCTCGCCACGGCGCTGCTCGCCGCCCGCGAGGCCGGCGTCGCCATCCTCGACGGGGTCTACAACGACGTGAAGGACCCCGACGGCTTCCGGTCCGAGTGCGTCCAGGGGGCCGAGATGGGCTTCGACGGCAAGACGCTGATCCACCCGAGCCAGGTCGAGCCGGCCAACGACGTCTGGGCGCCGACGGCCGACGAGGTCGACCACGCCCGTCGGGTCATCGCCGCCTTCGACGAGGCGGTCGCGGACGGGCGCGGCGTGGTCACCGTCGACGGGCGGATGATCGAGAACCTCCACGTCGACGAGGCCCGTCGAACGCTGGCGGTCGTCGCCGCGATCGAGGCGACGGGCGGCTGATCCTCACGCTGAGCGCGCTGACCAGCACGTTCGGGGGTTAGTGCCGTACCCTCGCACGGACATGCAGCACATCACCACCCGTCCGCTCCGGCTGATCGCCCTGATCCTCACCCCGTTCGCCCTCCTGGCGGCCTGCGGCGGAGACTCCGCCAGCGGTGGCGACGACTCGCTCGTCGAGTACTTCGTGTCCCAGGACGCGCCCCGCGAGGAGGCCGAGTGCGTCGCCGCCGAGCTGTCGGAGTTCGACGACGCCGAGGTCATCGCGGCCTTCGAGGCCGACGAGCCGCCGGCCGACGCCGAAGAGCTCGTCGATGCCCTCATCGGCGCCTTCCTGAGCTGCGAGCTCGAGTAGCCGCCGCCGGCCGCACCTCCTGCGGCGCCGATCAGATCGGCGTCTGCACGTTCCAGCGGTGACCGAAGGGGTCGATCAACCAGCCGGAGCGCACGCCGTGGGGCTGGTCGGCGACCGGCCGCTCGGCGGTCGCCCCGGCGGCGACCGCGGCGGCGAAGGTCGCGTCGGCGTCGGTCACCGTGACGGCGAGGGAGACGGGCGTCCCGCCGAGCGTGGTGGGCGCCCGGACCCCGATCTCGGTGAACTCGTCGGAGAGCATCAGCACCGAGCCGCCGATGGCGATCTCTGCGTGGCCGACCCGACCGTCGTCCATCACCATCGGCTCGAACACCACGCGGGCGTCGAGCTGCTCCCGATACCACTCGATGGCGCGCTCGGCGCCGTCGACGCACAGGTACGGGGTGACGGTTCCGTGTTCCACGGCGGTCTCCTTCGGGACGAGACGAGCGCGCAGCTCGTCGGCGAACTCGGTGCGGGGGGCGATCGGGACGTCCCGACGCCGCAGCGCCTCGAACGGATCAGCCATCGACCGCGCCCTCCGACTCGTAGATGCGCCGGAACGCCACGCGGGCCCGGACCAGCAGCGCTTCGGTCGCGTGCAGCGTCCGGCCGAGGTGCTCGGCGACCTCGGCGACGGGCAGGCCGTCGAGGTACCGCAGCGTGAGCGCGCTGCGATGGTGGGGGCCGAGCCGGCCCAACACGTCGTTCGCCACCGTGGCATCGAGGTGGACGTCCCACGGGTCCTCGACGAGCTCGGCGCCGGCCTCGAGGTCGTCCTGTCGGCGGCGGTCCCGCTCACGGCGACGCCAGTGGTCGACCAGCTTGTTGCGGGCGACCGTCACGAGCCAGGCCACCGTCAGGTCCGGCACCGTCCCCCGGTCGAGGGCGTCGACCGCGGCGAGGAACGTCTCGGCGGTGAGGTCCTCGGCCACCGCCGCGTCGCCGCAGCGGGGCAGCAGGTAGCCGTAGACCTGGGGCAGGGCGCGGTCATAGATCGCCAGCAGCTCTCGACCCGGCTCGCCGACCTCCACGTCGACATCATCGTCCGGGACGAGGGATCTCCGACGCCGTCGGTCAGAATCTCCGGGTGCCCTGCGCGACGGACTGGCTCGACGAGATCGACCTGTCCGTCGACGCGCGACCGATCACGATGGGCACCCGCTCGCTCGGTGATCGGCCGTGGCTGGTGGTCGACGATCACCGCGACGCCGAGCTCGCCCTGAAGGCCCGGCTCCGGGCGGAGCGCCACGCCGACGTGTTCGCCGCGCTCGACGGGACGCGACCGGCGGCCGAGGAGGTCCTCGATCTCGTGCTCGGCGAGGTCGGCGGTGATCGCGACCCGATGTTGCATCCGCTCGACGACGCCGGCACCCGCGTGCAGGAGGACCTGTGCCTGCTCCAGCCCGTCGACGGCAGCTGGCGGCTCCGGGCGGCGAGCCTCTGCTTCCCGTCACGTTGGCGCCTCGCCGACAAGCTGGGTCGCTCGATCACCGACGTCCACGGTCCGGTCGACGGCTACCGGGAGGAGCTGGCGGCGAAGGTCGATCGCCAACTCGACCGGCTCGGGGAGCGACCGGTCCTGCGGCGCAACTGGTTCGTCCACCCCGACGCCTCGCTGTTCCAACCTGATCGGCCCGTCGACGGCGACCCGGTGATCCCGGCCGATCGTGCCCTCGACGATCTCGTCGTGCGCTCCGAACGGCAGACGCTCCGGAAGCTCCCGCGGAGCGGGGCCGTGCTCTTCACGATCCGGGTCCAACAGCAGGGCCTCGCCGCTCTGGTCGCGGTCACCGATCGCCGCGGCGCCCTCGGCCGGTTGCTCGGCGACGGCGAGCCATCGGTGCTCGCGCACCGTGGACTCGGCGCGACGCAGGTCGTCGAGCTGCGCCGGGCGCTGGAGGCCGCATGAGCGCGCCGCTGATCGACTACGCCGAGTCGGACGGGTTGAGGATCGCCTACCAGGTCGTCGGCGACGGCCCGCTCGATCTCGTGCTCGTGACGGAGTGGGCGACCCCGCTCGAGGAGCGATGGAACGTGCCCGCCATCGCCGGTCGGCTCGATCGCCTCGCCTCGTTCGCCCGGGTGATCAGCTTCGACAAGCGGGGCATCGGGCTGTCCGATCGCGGCGGCGTCGACGACATGTTCACGCCCGAGGTCTGGGTGCGCGACCTCGTCGCGGTGATGGACGCGGCGGGCGCCGACCGGCCCGTGCTCTTCGGTGCCCACGAGGGCGGGCCGATCGCAGTGCTCTGCGCCGCGAGCCTCCCCGAGCGGACCGAGGCCCTCGTGCTCGTCAACACCGGTCCGCGGCTCCTCGCCGCGCCCGACTACCCGCACGGGCTCGATCCGGCGCTCTGGCGTCCCGACCTCGACGGCATCCTCGCCCTCTGGCAGAGCGGCGCCGAGGGCGAGGGGCACATCTCGATCGCGGCGACCGACCCGTGGTGGCGGGACTGGTACGGCCGGAGCCGACGACAACAGGCCAGCCCGGGCGCCGGCCTCCGCCTCATGGAGATGCTCGGCGGCATCGACGTCCGACGCTTCGTCCCGGCGATCTCGGCGCCGACCCTGCTCGTGCACCGGCGCGAGAACTGGTGGTGGCCCGTCGGGCATGCCGCGTGGATGGCCGAGGCGATCGACGGCGCCGAGCTCGTCGTCCTCGACGGGAAGGACAACTACTGGTGGGCGGGTGACGCCGATGTCGTGGTCGATGCCGTGGAGCGGTTCCTCCTCGGCGAACGTCGGTCGGCACCGGCCCAGCGCGAGCTCGCCACCATCGTGTTCACCGACATCGTCGAGTCGACCCAGCGGGCGTCGGCGGTCGGCGACCGGGCCTGGCGGTCGGTCCTCGACGCCCACGACTCGGTGACCCGGCGCGAGGTCGAGCGCCACGGCGGCCACGTGCTCAAGCATCTCGGTGACGGCATGCTGCTGACCTTCGACGGACCGGCTCGGGCGATCCGGGGCGTCGGTGCGCTGCGGACCGAGCTGGCCAACCTCGACCTCGAGATCCGGGCCGCGGTCCACACCGGCGAGGTCGAGCGACGCGCCGACGGCGACATCGGCGGTGTCGCCGTGCACCTCGCGGCACGGGTGCTGGGCCTCGCCGGACCGGGAGAGGTCCTCGTGACCGGCGTGGTCAAGGGGCTCGTCGCCGGGTCGGATCTCCGCTTCGACGAGCGGGGTCGTCACCGACTCAAGGGCATCGACGACGAGTGGGACGTCCACGCCGTCCAGCTCTGACGACGCGCCGGAGCCCGGCACCACGAGGCACCGGGCTCCGGTCGGCTGATCGACGATTCGGTCGAACGGCGATCAGTCGTTGACGTGGTTCCACTGCTCGTCGGGCTCGAAGGTGTCACGAGCCGAGGCGGCCATGTAGAACTCGTACGGGTTGTAGTCGGCGACGCCGATCGTGCGGATCTGGACGCGCCGCAGGGCCGTGTACGGGGCGTTGCTGTGGTAGGCGTACAGCTCGCCGACGCTCAGCGTTCCGCCGGTCTGCCAGAGCGGGACGTAGCTGTCGCCGTCCCAGTGCTCGATGTTGACCGTGGCGACGACGCCCTCCCGCAGGCACGTGGCGAACCAGATCTCGTCGCGGTTGCCGAAGTAGCCGAACATCGGGTCGGGGTCCTCACCGGCGTGGAGGTGCTCACCCCACCACATGGCATGGCCACCGATGAGGATGGCGTTCCGCCACTGCAGGTACTCGCCGTACCAGTTCCCGAAGGACTCGGTGCAGCCGTCGGCCCAGGGGTCGTGCTCCTCCTCGATGATCTCCTCGTCGATCGCTCGGGCGTGGAGCCCGGTGCCGGCGAGCACGTCGAGCTCGTCGTCGGCGGCGTCGCGCAGCGCCGGGGGGAGCGGCGTCCGACTCGGGGCGACGAGCTCGAACAGCTCGCCGTAGGTCGTGGCCTCCGCCAGCTCGGTGAACGTCGCGGCGTCACCGGTGATGACGGTGGCCACGCCGTCGCCCTCGTCGATGAATCGGACGGTGCCGTCGCCGACCTCGTACTCGGCGATGACGGCCTTGGCGTCCGCGACGGGCCGCTCGCCCCGGAGCGGCAACCGCCCCTCGTCGTGCGGCTCGCCGAAGAGCACGCCGTCGGCCGGCACGGAGATCGCCCCGTCGGGCATCGCGACGTCGTCCGGCGATCCGGCGGCGGGCGAGGCGAGGGTCGTGGTGACGAGCGCGAGGCCGACGATCGCGGTCACGAGGACGGCGAGCCGACGCGGGGCTCTGTTGGTCGTTGGTGAAGTGGTCATGGTGCGATCCAACGACGCCATCGCCGACGGGTCATGACCGTCGGACGACCATTCCCTGACCTCGCACGACCTCCCTGCTCAGCGCCTCGCGAGGGGACGCTCGATCAGGCCCGGACGCGGTCCCTCGCCAGCAGGGCCGCGCCGATCGCGCCGGCCCGGTCGCCGAGCTCGGCCGCCTCGATGCGAGGGTGGGGCCGGTGCTCGGGGGAGAACAGCAGCTCGGCCGACCACCGCCGGATCGGGGTGAGCACGACGTCGGCCGCCTCGGCCAGACCACCCCCGACGACCACGATCTCGGGGTCGAGCACGTTGACGAGGTTGACGATGCCGAGCGCGACCCATCTGGCGTAGTTCTCGAGCACCTCGATGGCCGCTGCGTCGCCCCGTCGGGCGCCCTCGGTCACGTGCTCGCCCCGCACGGCCTGAGCGTCGCCACCCGCTCGCCGCACGAGATCGGGGACGAGCTTGGCGGCAGCGGCCTCGCGGGCCAGGTGGGCGAGGCCGGAACCCGATGCGTAGCGCTCCCAGCACCCGCGTCGACCGCACACGCATCGCACGCCGTCGACGTCGACGGTCATGTGACCGACCTCACCGGCGAAGCCGTTGCCGCCCCGTTGGAGCTCGCCACCGGAGACGAACCCGCCGCCGATGCCGGTGCCGAGGCCGACGAACAGCAGGTCGCTCACACCGCGCCCCGCACCCAGCTTCCATTCGCCGTAGGCACCGCAGGTGTTGTCGTTGTCGACCACGACCGGCACGCCGAGGCGGTCACCGATCAGCGGCCCGAGCGGCAGCTCCTTCACGCCGACCAGGTTGGGGCCGGTCCGCAGCACGCCGTCGGGGGTGACGAGCCCAGCGGCGCCGACGCCGACCGCATCGGCCGGTGGCAGCGACTCGACGAGGGCGGACACCGTCCGGACCAGCTCGGTGGCACCCTGCGGCGTCGGCCGCCGCTCCATCGCCAGGACGGTGCCATCGGCGTCGGTCCGGACACCGAGGCACTTCGTGCCGCCGATGTCGACGCCGACGAAGCTGGTCTCGTCGCTCACGCAGCGGCGATCTCGGCGATGGCGGCCTCGATGCCCGAGGCGTGGTCGATGTCGAGCGCTCGCATCGAGGCCTCGGTGGTCGCCAGCGTGCCGAGCAGCATCGGCGGGTTGAGGTGGCCCATGTGGCCGATGCGGAAGCCGTCACCGTCCATGCCGATGCTGAGCCCGAGCACCAGGCCGTGCTCGTCGCGGGCGTGTGATCGCAGGGCCGCGGCGTCGATGCCGTTGGTCAGCACCGTCGTGACCGCGTCGGACCGGTGGGCCGGGTCGAGGACGTTCGGCTCGAGCGGTCCGCCGGTGCTCCACCGCTCCACACAGGCCCGCACGGCGCGTGCCAGCACGTGATGGCGACGCCAGGCGGCCTCGAGTCCCTCCTCGTCGAGCAGGAGGTCGAGCGCGGCGCGGAGCGCGAAGAGGTGGTGGGTGGGCGGCGTGCCCCCGAACTGCAGGTAGTAGATGTCGCTGCGACAGCGGAGATCCCAGTCCCAGTGGCTGGGCACCCGGTCGAGTCGGTCCCGGGCGGCCCAGGCACGGGGCCCGATGAAGTTGAACGAGATGCCCGGCGGCGTCATCAGCCCCTTCTGGCAGGCGGCGACGGTCACGTCGACGCCCCAGGCGTCCATCTCGTAGCGGACCGAGCCGAGCGAGGCGATGCAGTCGACCATGAAGAGGGCCGGGTGGCCGCTGGCGCGAACGGCCCGGCCGATCGCCTCGATGTCGTTCCACACCGACGACGCGGTGTCGATCTGGACCACCAGCACCGCCCGGATCGTGTGCGAGGTGTCCTCGGCGAGACGGGCCCGGACCGCTTCGGGGTCGACGGCGTGGCGGAAGCCGGCATCGAGGGTCTCGACCTTGATCCCCATCGCCTCGCCCATGCGGCCCCAGCCGGCGGCGAAGGTCCCGGAGGCGAGCACGAGGATCGTGTCGCCGGGTGTCAGGGTGTTGGCGAGCGCCACCTCCCAGGCCCCGTGACCGTTGGCGACGTAGATCGCCGTGTCACCCGCCGTGCGCGCCACCCGGCCGAGATCGTGCTTGAGGCCGGCGGTGAGCTCGACGATCTCACCCTCGTAGATGTTCGGCGCAGGACGCTGCATCGCCTGGAGCACCCGGTCGGGGAAGACCGACGGACCGGGGATCGAGAGGGCCTCCCGGCCGAATCGCAACGTCACCTGGGTCTCCTGTTCGCCGGGTCCGCGGGAGGTCGTACGGTACCTGGCATGCCTGGACCCGCCGCCGCCACCGTCAGCCGCTTCGGAGCCGTCGAGGATGATCAGCGCTACACCCGCCTGGTCGAGGTCTTCGCCGACGACGCCGTCTACTACGACCCGCTCTTCGGCCCTCAGCGGGGCAAGGACGCCATCCACGCCTTCATGACCCACATGGAGGAGGTCGTGCCGGCATCGGGAGCCCGCTTCGCCTCGTGGGAGGCGTTCGGTGACGACGACTGCGGTTTCGCTCGCTGGGACATGGTGGCCCCGGGCGCCGACGGGGTCGAGGTCGCCGTGCCCGGGCAGAGCCTCTACCGACTCCGCGACGGTCTGGTCACCGGCGTCGTCGACTACTTCGACCCGCAGGTCTACCGCCGGCTGCGGGGCGAGGACGCCCCCCGCCCGAACTTCGTCGACGCCGGTGGTGCGCTCCGCGACGACGCTGCCACCGGCGGTCCGGCGCTCGAGCTGGTGCGACGCTTCTGGGAGATCCAGGACTCGGGCCGCTACACCGACCTCGTCGAGCTGTTCGCCGACGATGCCGTCTTCACCGACGTGAACATCGGCCGGATGGAGGGGCGAGACGAGATCGCCGACTTCATGGCGCGCATGGAGACCGAGATGCCCGGCCGAGGCATCACCTTCGAGCTCGTCGACGCCGCGGGCGACGAGACCGTGGCCTGGAGCCAGTGGACGTGCCGCTACGCCGACGGCGGGTCGTTCCCGGGCTGGACGCTCCACACCGTGCGCGACGGGCGCTTCACCCTCGACGCCGACCACTACGACACGGTGCTCGCCGCCGAGCTCCGGAACCGCTAGGCGGCGAGGCGGCGCATCGCCTCGAGGAGTACCGACGCGCCTCGCTCGGCCTGCTCGGGGGTGATGTCCTCGGCCTCGTTGTGCGACAGGCCGTCGAGGCAGGGCACGAAGATCATCGCCGTGGGGGCGACGGTCGCGACCTGGCAGGCGTCGTGGCCCGCCCCGCTCACGATGTCGATCGCAGAGCAACCGAGCCCGGTCGCCGACGATCGGACGACGTCGACGGTGGCGGGGTCGAAGGCGACCGGTGCCGAGGCGCTGAGCACGCGGACGTCGGCGTCGACGCGGAGGTCGGCGCACACCGCTCCGACGGCCTCACGCATCCGACCCTCCAGCTCGTCGAGCACCTCGAGCTCGGGGTGTCGGAGGTCGAGCGTGCACCGCACCACCTCCGGGATCGTGTTCGGCGTGGCCGGCTCGGACGACAGCTGGGCGAAGGTGGCGCGGGCCCACGGTGCGAGGTCGTCGGTCGCCTCGTGGACCCGGGTGATGATCCGAGCGATCGCCTGGGCCGGGTCGCGGCGGCCCGGCATCGGTGTCGGACCGGCGTGGGCGGGGAACCCGCGCAGCTCCAGCTCGTACCAGCGGTAGCCCTGACCCGCGGTGACGACCCCGATCTCGACCTCGGCCTCCTCGAGGATCGGACCCTGCTCGATGTGGAGCTCCAGGTAGGCGGTGAGGGGGCGGGCCTCGGCGGGGAGCTCACCGATCCAACCGAGGCGCTGGAGCTCGTCACCGACGCTGATGCCGGAGCGGTCGGTCAGCTCGTAGGCGCCCTCGAGGTCGAGCGCACCGGCCCACACGCCCGAGCCCATCATCGAGTGGGGGAAGCGTGAGCCCTCCTCGTTCGTCCAGACCGCCACCTCGATGGGCGCGGCCGTCTCGACGCCCAGCTCGTCGAGGCGCTCGATCACCTCCAGCCCGGCGAGCACGCCGTAGACCCCGTCGAAGCGACCGCCGGTCGGCTGGGTGTCGAGATGGCTGCCGGTCATGACCGGGGCGCGGTCGGGATCGGTGCCCGCCCGCCGGACGAACAGGTTGCCGATCCGATCCATGGCGATGGTGCACCCGGCTGCGGAGGCCCAGCCCGTGAACAGCTCACGGCCCGCGGCGTCCTCGTCGGAGATGGCCTGCCGATTGGACCCACCTGCGACGCCCGGGCCGATCGTCGCCATCTCCATGAGTCGACCCCACAACCGGGCGCCGTCGACTCGTCGCGGATCGAGCTCGGTGCGGGGGGAGTCGGTCATGTCGACATCCTCACACCCGCACCGAGCGGGGACCCGATCAGGGGTTGGCGTTGATGGTGACGGGTACCTCGCCGGTGAGGATCTCGAACACCGCCGAGTAGCGGGTCGAGGCGGCCACCAGGCTGCGCAGGGTCGTCTCGTCGGCGTCGCCCTCCACGTGGATGTCCATCGTGATGTCGGTGAAGCCGCGCCGCACATCGGGGTCGATGCCGAGCAGGCCGCGCACGTCCATCTCGCCGCGCACGGTCGAGGTGATCGACGCGAGCTCGATCCTGCGTGCTGCGGCCCCGGTCGCCACGCCCGCCGTGATGCAGGAGGCGAGGGCGTGGAGGACGTGCTCGTGGGGGGTGGGCCCGTGTCCATGGCCCAGCGTCGGGTGGTCGACGGTGGCCTCGAACTCCTCGACGTGGAGGTGTTCGGCGCCGGCGCCGACCCACTCGTGGAACGTCGACCGGCTCGCCGTGCCCTCGACCCATCGGTTGCGGGCGGTGAAGCGGAACGCGGCGAGGCTCGGGTCGGCCCTCATCTTGTCGATCGTGGCGAAGAGCTTCGTCACCGGGACGCCGTTGCGCTCGGTGACCGGGGTCTCGGCGGTGGGGTGCTCGGTGGTGGTCATGGTGGGTGCTCCTTGTGTGGTGGTGACCGAACTCACCCGCGGCGGGCGATCACGTGGATCAGCTCGTTGCGGAGGTGGTAGCTGCCGTCCGCGGCCCGGAAGCGCTCGACGGCGTCGAGCACCCGGCGACGCAGCTCGTCCTCGCCGGTGTGCTCGAGGCAGGGCACGGCGACGCCGGGTGAGCGGAGCGCCCGCCAGGCGAGATCGGCGTCGGGCGCCTCGATGACGGCGGTCGTCGACGACCGGGCCTCGACGGTCATCCCGGCCGCCTCGACCATCCCCTCCGCCACACCGGGCGCCCCGATCGCAGCGAGCGAGATCAGCTCGTCGGCGACCTCTGGGCCGCTCGTGCCGAGCACGATGAAGTAGTCGCGAAGATCGAGGGCCGAGCCAGGGCCCCAGAAGGTGAAGCCGACGCTCCCGCCGGGCCGGAGGACCCGGGCGATCTCGGAGAGGGCGTCCTCGCACCCACCCCAGATCCCGTTGAAGGAGGTCACGGCGTCGAACGAGGAATCGGGCCAGGGCAGCTCGAACATCGACCCGTGGACCAGCTCGGCTACCGGGGCGCGCCGGGCTGCGATCCGGAGGAGACCGGCCGATGCGTCGATCCCGGCGGTTCGGGCACCGAGGCGGTCGGCGCGGCCGAGTGCGAGGCCGGCGCCGCAGGCGACGTCGAGCAGCTCGGTTCCCGGTCCGACCCCGGTCGCGACGAACACGGCCTCGATGGCGTCCCGGGCGTAGGGCTCGAACAGCATCGCCCAGTCGACGGCGGCGTGCTCCCAGGCGGCCCCGGCGATCTGCCAGTCGGGCACGGCCGCCGTGGTCGTCTCGGTGGTGGTCGGCATCGCGGTCTCCGGTCGTCGTGGTGTGATCCCAGGAGACCGCGGTGGGCGCGCCGAAGCTTGGAGAGGGCGTGGGGAAGTTCTGGAGACGCCGCCCGAGGGCGCGGGTCAGAGCTCGGGGACGACCAGCGGGAGGTCGAGGGCCTCGGCGACGGCCGGTTCGGTGATCTGACCGTCGTGGACGTTGAGGCCGTTCAGCAGGTGGGGGTCGCGTCGCATCGCCTCGGCGGGACCGAGGTCGGCGAGGGCGAGTACGAACGGCAGCGTCACGTTGTTGAGCGCCAGCGTCGAGGTGCGGGGTACGGCACCCGGCATGTTGGCGACGCAGTAGTGGACGACGTCGTCGACGACGTAGGTCGGCTCCGTGTGCGTGGTCGGCCGCGACGTCTCGAAGCAGCCACCCTGGTCGATGGCGACGTCGGCGAGCACCGAGCCGGGGCGCATGCGACGGACCTGATCGGCGCTCACGAGCTTCGGCGCGGCGGCACCCTTGACCAGCACGGCGCCGATGACGAGATCGGCGGCGAGCACGTGGTCCTCGAGCGCGGACCGGGTCGAGTAGATGGTCCGCAAGGCCGGACCGAACCGGTCGGCCAGCTCACCGAGGACGTGGACGTTGCGGTCGAGCACGGTCACGTCGGCACCCAGACCGATGGCCATCTCGATCGAGTTCGACCCGACGACGCCACCACCGATCACCACGACCTGCGCCGGCGGGACACCCGGGACGCCGCCGAGGAGGATGCCGGAGCCGCCCTGGGGGCGCTCGAGGTTGTGGGCGCCGGCCTGCACGGCGAGGCGTCCGGCGACCTGGGACATCGGGGCGAGCAGCGGGAGCCCGCCGAAGCTGTCGGTGACGGTCTCGTAGGCGATGCACGTCGCACCGCTCGCCATGAGGTCCTTCGCCTGGTCGGGATCGGGAGCGAGGTGGAGATAGGTGAACAGGGTCTGGTCGGCCCGCAGACGCGCCCGCTCGACGGGCTGCGGCTCCTTGACCTTGACGATCATCTCGGCCCGGGCGACGACATCCTCGGCGTCGGAGGCCAGCGAGGCGCCGGCGCCGGTGTAGTCGGCATCGGCGAAGCCCGATCCGGCCCCGGCACCGGGCTCGACGAGCACCTCGTGACCGTGGGCGACGAGCTCGATCACGCTGGCCGGGCTGAGCCCGACCCGGCGTTCGCTGTCCTTGATCTCCGTGGGCACGCCGACGATCACGTCTCGCACGGTACCGGGCGGGATGCTGGTGGTCATGCGCCGACGGGACCGCCCAGCGAACGTCTCACGGCCCCCCTCGTCCGCGACGGCAGTGGGCTCCGAGAGGCCTGCTGGGAGGAGGCCCCTGGCGCAGGTGGTGACGGGTCTCGCCGCGGCCTGCGACACCCACCGCGGTGGATCGTTCGGCGTCTTCAGCTGCTCGACGTCGACCAACGAGGTGAACTCCGCCGCCCAGAAGCTGGCCCGGACGGTCCTCGGGACGAACAACATCGACAGCTGCAACCGCACCTGACACGCCCCGTCGGTCGTCGGTCTGGCGACCATCCTGGGTGCGGGTGGAGGGACGTGCTCCGACGCCGAGGTCGAGGAGACCGACGTGGTGCTCCTCTGGGGCTCGAACGCCCGCGCCGCGCACCCGACCCTCTTCCACCACCTCCTGACCGGGCTCCGCAACGGCGCGGAGCCGTTCTGCGTCGGTCCCCGCCGCACCGACAGCGCCCGCTTCGCGGACCTGTGGCTCGGCCTCGATGTCGGCAGCGACGTCGCGCTGGTCAACACCGTCGCCCGGCGAGATCATCGCCGCCGACCTCCACCACCACGATTCATCGAACGGGCGACGGACGGCTTCGATGCGTTCGCCGCCCACATCGAGCCCTACTCGTTGGCGCGCGGCGAGGAGCAGGCCGGCGTCCCGGCCGAGGCGATCCGCGAGGTCGCCCACGCCGACGCGCCCGCCGAACGGGCGCAGATCTGCTGGACCCTCGGCATCACCGAGCACCACAACGGCGTCGACAACGTCCTCGCGCTCATCGACCTCGCGCTCCTCACCGGTCACGTCGGCCGTTGGGGTTCGCGGCTGGTACCGCTGTGGGGCCAGAACAACGTCCAGCGCGGCGGCGACATGGGCGCCCTGCCGAACGAGCTCCCCGGTTTCGCCGACGTGGTCGATGCCGAGGCCCGGGCCCGCTTCGAGGCCACGTGGGGGGCGGCGATCCCGGCCGGCCGCGGCGAGGACGCCGAGCTCACCGACGTCGTCCCGCCGCCGCCGTCGCATGGCCGAGAGCGACGGCACCTGAGCAACAGCGAGCGCCGGGTGCAACGGGTGCGGCCGACCACGACCCCGACACCCGGCACCCGCGACGACCTGGCCATCCTCCACGACCTGGCCGGCCGGCTGGGCAGTGGCCGGGGCGAGGCCGACGCCGAGCAGACCCGGGACGAGCTGCGCTCGCTCTCGCCCGCCTACCGCGGGATGCGCCACGAGCGGCTCGAGTCGCTCGGCGGCCTCCAGCGGCCGTGCCCCGACGAGGACCACCCCGGCACGCCGTTTCTCCACCAACGGCTCTGGGCCGAGCCGAGGGAGGGTCGCGCCGCGACCTTCAGCGTCGTCGACGCAGCAACACCCCACGACGCAGTCGACGACGAGTTCCCGATGCGCCTCACGACGGGCCGGGTGCTCGACGGCTCCAACTCCGGCGTCCAGTCGGGCGCCTCGACTCGCCCATCCGGTCGGGCGAGACGCTCGACCTCTGCGCCGCGGACCCCGCCGCCCTCGGGCTCGCCGACGGCGCACGAGCGCCGGTCAGCTCACGGCGGGGCGCGTTCGAGGCGGTCGCGGTGCGGGTCGAACCCGTGGGAGCCTGACCCCCGACGGCGACCTGTGACCATCGGCACGTTTCAGACGGCGCGACGTCGTCCACTCCTGGGAAGCACACATCCCCCCCCAAGGAGGACCCCGAGATGCTCGCCACAGCGACATCGCTGAGCGAGGGGCAGTTCGACCTCGTCTTCAACGTCTTCAGCTTCGTCACGGCGGCGATGGGCGCCGCCGCCGTGTTCTTCGTGCTCGTGCGCGGCCGTGTCGCACCGAAGCACCGGCTCGCGCTCACCTTGTCAACGCTCGTCGTCGGCATCGCCGCCTACCACTACTTCCGGATCACCGAGTCCTGGAAGGGGGCCTACGAGCTGGTCGACGGGACCTACGTGCCGACCAACCAGCCCTTCAACGAGGGCTACCGCTACGCCGACTGGCTCCTGACGGTGCCGCTGCTCATGGCCGAGCTGGTCGTCGTCCTGGCGCTGGCGAAGAAGGAGCAGCGCAGCCTGCTCCTCAAGCTCGTCGGAGCGTCTGCGGCGATGATCATCCTCGGCTACCCGGGTGAGATCGCGTCGACCGACGACCCGATCAAGTGGATCAGCTTCATCGCCGGCACGATCCCGTTCCTCTACATCCTCTACGTCCTGTACGCCGAGATGGGCGGAGCGCTGGAGCGTCAGAGCGCCCGCGTCCGTCAGCTGTTCGGTGGTCTGCGGACGATCATCCTGGTGACCTGGTCCGTGTACCCGCTGGCGTTCCTCGCCCCGTACCTGAGCCTCGACGACTCCACCACCGAGGTGATGCGTCAGGTCGGCTACGGCATCGCCGACGTGATCGCCAAGCCGGCGTTCGGCCTGCTGCTGCTCGCCATCGCCATGGTCAAGTCCTCCGAGGAGGGCTTCGACCCGGACGCCGAGACCTCGTCGCCGGACGGAGCGGTCGCCACAGCGGCCTGAGCCGGAACCGCCCGCCCGACCCCTGGGTGCCCCGGTCCGCCGACGCGGGCCGGGGCACCTCCCCACCAACCCGAACGAACCGGAGCCCCCCCCATGACCGTCCTCGAACCGCCGAGCCCGATCCGCACGTCCCGCCTCGACCACCCGGACCTCGAGCGCTTCGAGTCCGAGCCCTTCTACTCGCTCACGACCTCACTCCTCCGAGCGGTCCGCGAACACGACCTCGACGGGCTCTCCATGCTGTGCGACGACGACGCCGGCATCGTCGACGTCGACCCGTCCGGCCAGTCGGTCATGATCCGCACCCGCGAGGAGTGGGAGGGCTGGTTCCGGCAGCTGTTCGCGGCGTTGGACGCCTTCGGCGCCGAGACCGACAGCACCGTCGTGGACTTCCGCTCCTTCGTCGACGGCGGCCTGGGCTGGTCGGTGCTCGAGTTCCGGCAGTTCCTCGAGATCGGCGAGTTGGTCGCGACGTTCGACTGCGTCGCCACCCTGATCTGGAAGCAGACCCCGGACGGTTGGCGGGAAGCCCGCTGGCACTGCTCGGTGCTCTCCCAGGACGTGCCCGCCGAGTTGGCCGTCCTCACCGCGCCGGGCGCCGACCCGCAGGCCGCCTGACCGGTCCGCCACCACGTACACCACCGACCCGGCGGCTCGTTACGGTGTCGCCATGGTCGGGTGGTACGGGATCGGCGACGACGACCGTCTCCGTCTGCTCGAGGCCGCCCTCGAGCAGACGCGGGCCTCGGCGTGCATCACCGATGCGGCCCTCGACGAGCCCGGGCCTCGGATCCTCTACGTGAACCCGGCCTACTGCGCAATGACCGGTCGTGATCGCGACAGCGTCGTCGGCCGGACGCCGCGGATCATGCAGGGCCCGCTGACCGACCGCGGCGAGCTCGACCGGCTCCGAGCCGACCTCGGCGCCGGCAGGCCCTTCGTGGGTGAGACGATCAACTACCGAGCCGACGGCATGCCGTTCGAGATCTCCTGGCGGATCGACCCGATCGTCGATTCGTCCGGTCGGATCACGAACTTCGTCGCGACCCAGCAGGACGTCACGACGGTCCGTCGAGCGGAGCGGCTCCTCGCGGCGGAGCGGATGCTCGACCAGACGCTCACCGACGTGCTCGGTGACCCGTCCGGCACGATCGCCGACGTCCGATGCGTCGTGGACGCGATCGTCGAGGCCCTGTCCGTGGTGGTCCCGCTCGGTGCTCCTGGCGTCGAGCTGACCGTTCGGACCGCCGACGGGCCGGAACGGTTGACCGGTGGTGTCGAGACCTCACGACCGGCGTCGGTGGCCGACGAGCTGCTCGAGCTCGACGCCGGCGACGGGACCGCGACCCTCCTCCTGCCGATCGACGGTGAGCAGGCGGGCATCGCCGGCTTCGTCTCGGTGTCCGGCGTCCGGGCGTGGGAGCGCGACGCCGTCGACCTCGACGGCCTCCGGCAGCTCGCCGTTCGGATCCGGCTCGTGGTCGAGGCTGCCCTCGAGTACGAACGGCGACGTGCCGCTGCCCTCGAACTGCAACGGGCGCTGCTCCCGGTCGTCCCCGAGCTTGCCGACCTCGCCATCGCGGCCCGGTACGTGCCCGTCGGCTTCGGCGCAGACGTCGGCGGCGACTTCTACGACGTCGTGGACACCGACGAAGCGACCTTCGTCGTGGTGGGTGATGTCGCGGGCAGCGGCCTCCGCATCGCCGCCGACATGGGTCGGCTCGTGCCCGTCCTGCGAGCCGAGCTGACCCGTCATCGTGACGCCGGACGAGCGCTCGACGCTGCCGACCAGCTCTGCTTCGCGGACCGTCTCTTCGCCACGGCCGCCATCGTCACGGTCGATCGCGACCGCTCCGTGGCCGAGGTGCGTTCAGCCGGTCATCCTCCGCCGATCCTGCGCCGGCCGGACGGAGCCACCGCAGCCGTCATCGACGTCGGCCCACCACTCGGCGCCGGCGTCGGCGGGTGGTCGGCGACGAACGAGCTGCTCGGTCCGGGGTCGGCGCTGGCGCTGTACACCGATGGGCTGATCGAACGCCGCGACCTCGATGCCGTCGACGGCATCGAACTGCTCCGCTGTGCGCTGGACGAAGCACCGGACGACCTCGAGGCGGCGTGTGACCACGTTGTGGACGAGCTCACGTCGCGGCACCCGCTCGCCGACGACGCTGCACTGGTGGTGATCGCGCCGCGGTAGCGTCGAGTTTCGATGGCGGAGGAGCTCGAGATCGTCCTGACCGACGATGGCACCCACCTGGTGCGAGGTGACCTCGACGCGCACAGCGCCGA
>JBCCTY010000030.1:0-24058 GCA_039197885.1 Actinomycetota bacterium
ACCGAGTGGATCATCACCTGGAACAGCAGGTCGCCCAGCTCCTCCTCGAGGTGGTCCAGCTGCGCGGGAGCCGGTTCGTCGGGATCGAGCCCGTCGATGGCCTCCAGGGTCTCGTGGGCCTCCTCGAGCAGGTGCTCGCGCAGGCTGTGGTGGGTCTGCTCGCGGTCCCACGGGCACTCGATCCTGAGGGTGCGGGTGAGCTCCCACAGGCGCACCACCTCGCGACCGACGGGCGCCCCGAGCTCGGGGAGGTAGAGGCAGGTCAGGTGATCGGGCTCGAGGGAGCGGTCGAGCTCGGACCACGGCACCTCGGTGATCCGCTCGTCGGGAAGACCCAGGCGCTGGAGCACGACGACGGGCGCGTCGGGCTCGTCGTCGACGGCCAGCTTGATGTCGGAGAGCACATGACGTGCGTGGGCGTGGGCCACCAGCATCGGCCCGCGGTCACCGGCGGCCTCGGTGACGAACCGGTGACCGTCGACGAGACGGACGCCCTCCTCGACCGGGTCGATCCCGAGCCGGGCCCAGGCGACGTCGAGGAACGACATCGCCGGGTGCACGACGGTCTCGACGCGGTCGTCGGCGACCAACCACTCGACGGTGCGCTCGAGGACGCGGGGCGAGCCGGGAACGGCGTAGAGCACCTCACCGTGACGGTCGGCCGCTGCGACGAGACGGTCGACGATCGTCGCGTAGACCTCGTCGAAGGAGTCGGCCGACTCGTAGACGTCGTCGAACGACGTCGCTCCGGCGAGCACGCTCGCCGCCGGATGGCGGGTGGTGCGGAGGAAGCGATGGTCGGCAGCACCGATCAGTCGCGTCGTGGCGGGGGTCAGGAGGTCGACGTCGGCCGGACCGAGCCCGACCACGACGACGCGACTCACCGGGCCGGGACGATCTGGGTGCCATCCCACTCGCCGTAGCGGGAGGCGACCGAGACGTCGGCGTCGAGCAGCAGGTCGGTGAGCGCCGGACCGACGACGGCGTTGCGCTCGGCGTCGTAGCCCTGCTGCGCGACCTCGGCCGCCTCGACGAAGGGGACGTCGGCGCCCCGGGACCGCACGACGATGACGTGCCAACCGAACTGGGTCTCGACCGGCTCGGTCACCTCACCCAACTCGGCGGCCCGCACGGCGTCGGCGAACTCCGGGACGAACTGGGCGGGGTCGCCACATCCCAGGTCGCCACCGTTGGGCCCGGTCGGGCCGGTCGAGACGTCCATCGCCACGGCGGCGAAGTCCTCGCCGTCGTCGACGATGCGGGCACGGGCAGCGACCGCGTCGTCCTCGGTGAGGAGCAGCACGTGGCTCGAGCAGACCAACCCGAGCTCGGCGGCGTTGTCGGCGTACCAGGACTCGACGTCGGCGGGGACGCCGGCCTCCTGGGCGAGCACCCGGATCAGCGCGAGCTGGGTGCCCTGCCGCTCGAACTGCAGCTCCAGCCACTCGTTCGAGACCAGCTGGCCGAACGCCTCACCGAGCTGGTCGCGCTCGGCGTCGCTCACCGCTCCGCCGAGGTCGTCCAGCGCGTCGGAGAACACCTGGCTGGCGATCCGTTCGCCCAGCAGACCGGACGCGGCCTGTCGGCTGTAGTTGACGCCCTGGAGATCGAGGCCCTGGACGACGCCGGGGTTGAGGGTCGAGAACTCCGCAGCGGCCTCGAGCTCGTCGCGGAGGTCGTCCTCGGAGATGTCGGTGCCGTCGACGGTGGCGGCGGGGGCGGTGAGGGTGCCGCACGCCGCGACGAGCAACGCCGAGGCGAGCAGCGGGAGGATGAGGCGCAGGCGCACGGAGCGATGGTACGCGGTCGGTGTGTCGGTCACGGGCGGATGCCGGTGCCGTCCCACGTGCCGTACTCGGGGGCCAACGTCACGTCGGCCTCGGTGGTGAGCGCGGTCAGCGGCTCGACCAGCGCCTCCTGCGACTCGGTCTGCCAGGCCTGGGTGGCCTCGACCTCGACGTCGGCGAAGTCGCGGTCACCGTCGGCCAGGATGACGTGCCACCCGAAGTCGGTCATCACCGGCTCGCTGATCTCACCCGGCTCCAGGGCCACGAGCGCCTCGGCGAACTCCGGGACGAACTGGCTCGGGTCGCCGCAGCCGAGATCGCCACCGTTCGGACCGCTCGGACCGGTCGACAGCTCGATCGCCAGCTCGGCGAAGTCCTCGCCCCCGTCGACGAGGCGCTCACGAGCCGCGATGGCGCCCTCCTCGTCGGCGGTGTCGAAGAGGATGTGACGCGAGCACGACAGACCGTTCTCGGCGTACCACTCCTCGGCCGTGGCCGGGACGCCCGCCTCCTCGAGGATCACGCGTTGGAGCGCCACCGACACGACGCTGCGCTCGACGAAGGCCTCGAACCACGGTGTCACCTGGACCTGCCCGACGATCTCGTCGAACACCTCGCGGTCCTCGTCGGTGACCTCACCCCCGCGCGCGGCCAGCTCGGCGGCGGCGAGCTCGCCCTCGATGAGCTGCTCCAGCTGCTGCTGGGCGGCCTCGAGGGTGCTGTTGCCGTCGACGTCGGGCAGGAAGCCGTCGGCGCGGCCCGGGTTCAGCTCGGCGAAGGCCGCCGCCTCGGCCAGCTCGGCCCGCAGATCGGCCTCGGTGACGTCGGTGCCCTCGACCGACAGCACGACGGCGTCGTCGGCGACCTCGGGAGGCACGGTCGGGGGCGGCGTCGTGGTGGTGGCGGGCGCGTCGAGGTCGACGGCGTCGGTGCCGCCGTCGTCGTCGCTGTCACCGCAGGCCGCCAGCACGAGCGCGAGCGCGGCGACGGCGATGGCCAGAGGGCGTCGGGGCATGGTGGACGACGCTACCGGCGCGGGAGGTGGTCCAAGAGGTCACCCACCTGGTCGATCCGGCGATGATCGCCGACCGGGCCGAGGCCGAGGGGATCGACGTGGATCGGCGTGAGCCCGGCCGCGGTGGCGCCGCCGACGTCGTTGCGGAACGAGTCGCCGACGTACGCGCACCGCTCGGCCGGGAGGTCCATGACGTCGAGGGCGAACGGGAAGATTGCGGGGTCGGGCTTGGCGACGCCGACCAGGAAGGAGTCGACGATGACCTCGACCTCGACGCCGGGGCCCGGTCCGACCTGGGCGATCGCTCGGTCGGCGAGGACCTGCTCGATCGTCCCGTCGGAGTTGGAGATGATCCCGAGGCGGACATCGGCCCCGGCATCGATGTGGCGCAGCGCCTCGACGTGGTGGGCGACGGCGTGGGTCCACAACCCGGTCGACGGCGTCCGCCACAGCTCCAGACCGCGGCCCAGCACCTCGTCGTCGACCGCGACCCCGACCGAGCCCAGGTAGGAGGTCAGGTAGGCCGGCCACCGCTCGGGCGGGTCCTCGCTGCGGTCGTAGGCGGCGATGCCGTGGTAGTGCGCCGCGACGAACAGGTCGTCCGTGACCGCGTCGATCCCCGGGATGCCGGCGAGCTGGCGACGCACGATCGTCGGGTCGGGCACCACGAAGACCCCACCGACGTCGAAGATCACCGCGTCGACGTCCAACCGGCTCACGCCGCCACGTCCTCGACCGGGAACAGCGAGTCGAGCGTGTCGAGCACGTGGGAGACGGCGTCGACGCCCTTGGGCACCGGCAGCTGCAGCTCCTCGGCGCCCTCCTTGTAGACGGCGCCCTTCACGAGGCGCTGCAGGCGGATCTCCTGGCTCGCCTTGAGGAACACGGGCGCGAGGCGGACCGAGGTGCCGCGGGTCATGCCCATCTCGCGGATGCCCAGGCGATGACCCTCGGCTCGGAGCCGGGCGATGCGGAGCAGCTCCTCGGCCGGTTCGGGCACCGGTCCGAAGCGGTCCTCCCATCCGGCCCGGATCGCCTCGACGTCGGTGAGTCGCTCGACACCGGCGAGGCGGCGGTAGGCCTCGAGCCGCAGTTCTTCGCGACCGACGTACTCGTCGGGCAGGAACGCCTTGACCGGGAGGTCGATCTTGACCTCGGCCGGCTCCTTCACCGGCTCGCCCTTGAGCTCGGCGACGGCCTCGCTGACCATCTGGACGTAGAGGTCGTAGCCGACGGCAGCGATGTGGCCGGACTGGGCCTCGCCGAGCAGGTGACCGGCGCCGCGGATCTCGAGGTCGCGCATGGCGATGCGGAAGCCCGAGCCGAGCTCGGTCGCCTCGCCGATCGTCTTCAGTCGCTCGTAGGCCTCCTCGGAGAGCGAGACGTCCTGCGGATGGAAGAGGTAGGCATAGGCGCGCGAGCCGGCCCGTCCGACGCGACCGCGGAGCTGGTGGAGCTGGCCGAGCCCGAGCAGGTCGGCCCGGTCGACGACGAGCGTGTTGACCGTGGGCATGTCGATGCCCGACTCGATGATCGTCGTGCAGACGAGGACGTCGAACTTGCCCTCCCAGAAGTCGACGACGACCTGCTCGAGCGTGCCCTCGTCCATCTGCCCGTGGGCGACGGCGATGCGGGCCTCGGGCACCAGGTCGTTGAGGTCGGCCGCAACGCGTTCGATGTCGGCGACGCGGTTGTGGACGAAGAAGACCTGCCCCTCGCGCAGCAACTCGCGCCGGATCGACTCGGCCACGGCGCGGTCGTCGTACTCGCCGACGTAGGTGAGGATCGGCTGCCGTTCGGCGGGCGGCGTCTGGAGCAGCGTGAGGTCGCGGATGCCCGTGAGGCTCATCTCGAGGGTCCGCGGGATCGGTGTCGCGGTGAGGGTGAGCACGTCCACATCGGCCTTGAACTGCTTGATCCGCTCCTTGTGGGTCACGCCGAAGCGCTGCTCCTCGTCGACGACCAGGAGACCCAGATCGTGGAACTCGACGTCGGAGCCGAGCAGCCGATGCGTGCCGATGACGACGTCGACCGATCCGGTGGCGATGCCGGACACGACCTCGCGCTGCTGGGCCGGCGTGAGGAAGCGGCTCAGCACCTCGACCCGGACCGGGTAGGGAGCGAACCGCTCGGCGAAGGTCTGGAAGTGCTGCTGCGCGAGCAGCGTGGTCGGCACCAGCACGGCCGCCTGGGTGCCCGACTGCAGTGCCTTGAACACGGCTCGGATCGCCACCTCGGTCTTGCCGAAACCGACGTCGCCGCAGACCAGCCGGTCCATGGGAACCGCCGACTCCATGTCGACCTTGGTGGCCTCGATCGCCGCGAGCTGGTCGGGCGTCTCCTGGAAGGGGAACGACTCCTCCATCTCGGACTGCCACGGCGTGTCGGGCTGGTGGGCGTAGCCCTCGGTCGTCGCCCGCTTCTGATAGAGCACGACGAGCTCCTGGGCCACCTCGCGGACCGCCGATCGGACCCGCTCCTTCGCCTTGGCCCAGTCGGCGCCGCCCATCTTCGACAGCGACGGCGTGTCGCCACCGGTGTACGGCCGGATGAGGTCGACCTGGTCGGAGGGCAGGTAGATCTTGTCGTCACCGCGGAACTCGAGGAGCAGGTAGTCCTTCTCGGCCCCCATGATCGCCCGGGTGACCATCCCGGTGTAGCGGGCCACGCCGTGGGTGTGATGGACGACGTGATCGCCGGGGTGGAGGTCCTCGAAGATCCGTTGTGCGGCGCGCTTGCGGGGACGGGCCCGCCGGTGGGTCGAACGTCGGCCCGTCAGATCGGCCTCGGCGAGCACGGCCACGCCCGCACCCCGGAGGATCGCCCCTCGGTCGATCGGTGCGACCGTGACGTAGCCCCCTCGCCCGGAGGCGGGCAGCTCGTCGTCGGGTCCGAGCAGCTCGAGCTGCACGCCCTCGGAGGCCAGCGACTCGCGGATCCGGGCGGCGGTACCGGCGCCGTCGGCGGCGACGACGACCAGCTGGTCCTCGCCCAGCAGGGTCCGGAGCTGCGTCGTGAGCCGCGAGCTGTCGCCCACCACCGACTCCCAGCGTGCCGCCTCGATCATCGGGGTGTCGGGCGAATCGGCCGCATCGACGACGCGCCACACCGCTGGTCGATCGTTGGTGAGCACGTGATCCATCGGCAGGTGCAATCGCGGGAGCGGGTGCTCGCCGTTGTCGGCGGCCTCGACCCCCCAGGTCGTGGCGAGCGAGCGGGCGAGGTCCTCCTCCTCGGCGAGCAGGTCGGCGGCGCGGTCCCGGAGACGGCGGGGCTCGACGAGCCACACGACGGCGGCCTCGTCGAGGAGGTCGGTGACCACCCGCTCGCCGGTGGCCAGCCACGGCAACCACGACTCCATCCCGTCGAAGAGCTGACCGTCGGCCAGCCGCTCCCACTGCTCACGACCCCACGGCTCGGCGGCGACGAGCCCGGCAGCTCGTTCCCGGATCGCCTCGGTCACGAGCAGCTCGCGGGCGGGGTGGATGACCACCCCGGACAGATCACCGTCGGAGCGCTGGTCGGCGACCAGGAAGCGGGTGAGGCGGTCGACCTCGTCGCCCCACAGGTCGATGCGAACCGGCTCGTCACCCGTCGAGGGGAACACGTCGACGATCGAACCCCGGACCGCCACCTCACCGCGATGCTCGACCTGGTACTCGCGGCGGTAGCCCCAGCCGACCAGCCGCTCCACCAACTCGTCGAGGTCGACCCGATCACCCGGCGCGATGCGCAGGGGGGTGAGCCCGTCGAGCTCGTCGGGGAGCCGTTGGAGCAGCGACCGAACGGGCGCGACGATCACGTCGGGTCGGTCACCCTCGGCGGAGAGGCGATGCAGGACCCGCACCCGGCGGCCCATGGTCTCGACGCCGGGGCTCACCCGCTCGAACGGCAGGGTCTCCCACGCCGGGAACCACTCGACCCGCCCGGGACCGAGGTAGGCGTCGAGGTCGGCGGCGATGCGCTCACCCTCGTTCGCGCTCGGTACCACCAGCAGGAGCGGGCCGCGCTCGCCGACCTCGGCGGCGGCAGCAGCGACCAACGCCCGCGCCGACTCGGGGACGGCGACGGTGACCTCGCGGCGCCCGAGGACCGACCGCAGGGTCGGATCGGTGCCCAGGCGGGACGGCAGGGACCGCAGGCTCATCGGGAGCGACCGTTCCAGCGGTTCATCGCCTCGTCGATCCCGTGGTCGGCGAGGTCGACGACCGCGTCGGCCGCCTCGCGCACCACGATGTCGAGCTCGGTGCGATCGGCGGCCGTCGGCCGCTTCAGGACCCAGGCGGCACCGGCTCCCGGGCGTGGTGGCCGGCCGACCCCGATGCGGATGCGGGCGAACTCGGCGGTACCGAGGTGCTGCCGCAGTGACTTGAGCCCGTTGTGGCCGGCGAACCCGCCACCGGACTTCAGCTTGAGCACCCCCGGATCGAGGTCGAGCTCGTCGTGCACCGCGGCGATGCGCGACGGGTCATCGATGCCGTAGCGGGTGACGAGCGCAGCGGCCGCCCGGCCGGAATCGTTCATGTAGGTCTGCGGGAACGCGACGACGACGGGGGCCTCGTGACCGGGGACGCGCAGCTCGGCGACGAGCGCCTGCTCCTTCTTGGCGATCGAGAGCCCGGAGGCGAACCGATCGGCCAGGTGCGCCACCACCTCGGCCCCCACGTTGTGGCGGGTGCCGGCGTACTCGGCGCCGGGGTTGCCCAGGCCGAGCACGAGGAGCCCGGCCGGTGTGCCGCGCCGCTCGGCGGCCCGGCGGAAGAGTGCGGGGAGGACCGGGCGGATGGCCGTGGCCTACTCCCCGTCGCCCTCGGGGGCCTCGCCGCCCTCGCCGTCGTCGTCGAAGTCGCCGGCTTCCTTGCGGGCGTTCTCCCGCTCGAGTGCCAGGGTCGCACGGGTCTTCTTCGCGACGGCGAGGATCTGGTCGTCGTCGACGTCGACGAGCTCGACCCGCTCGGGCAGATCGAGGTTCCGGACCGTGAGGTTCTCGTCGAGCGTCATGTTGGTGATGTCGAGCACCAGCTCGGCCGGGATCGCCGACGGCGGAGCGAGCACCTGGAGCTCGTTGAGCTGCTGCTCGACGACGGCACCACGACGACCGACCTGCTCGGCGACGCCCGAGAGACGCAGCGGCACGGCGACCTGGATCGGCTGGCCGGCCTGCACGACCAGGAAGTCGACGTGGTTGATGCTCAGCTTCACCGGGTCGCGCTGCACGTCGTAGATCAGCGTCAGCAGCTCCTCGCCGTCGAGGTCGAGGTTGACGAGGGCGTTGGTCCCGCCGCTCGCGAGCACGCCGCGCAGCGCGGGCCACTCGACGGAGAGGGCGGTCGCGTCACGGTCCTTGCCGTAGACGATGCCGGGGACCCGACCGGAAGCGCGGAGGCGGCGCGACGCTCCGGTGCCGAGCTCGCGCCCGGACGTTGCGGTGAGGGACTGGGCCTGCACGAGAAGAACTCCTCGGAGAAGAAACGACCGCTCAAGGGTAGCGGGCCGCTCGGGTCACGCCTCGCCCGAGGGCTCGGCGCTACGAGACGTTCTCGCCGTCGAAGATCTCCGAGACCGAGGTGTCCTCGAAGACGGCGTCGAGGGCGTCGCCGATCACCCGGGCGGCGCTGAGCACCTCGATCTTGTCGAAGCGCTTCTCCGACGGCAGCGGGATGGTGTTGGTCACGATCACCCGCGACAGCTCGCTGTTCTTCAGCCGATCGATGGCCGGCCCCGAGAACACGCCGTGGGTCGCGGCGGCGGAGACGTCGGCGGCACCGGCCGCCTTCAGGGTCTCGGCGGCCTGCACGATCGTGCCGGCGGTGTCGATCATGTCGTCGAGGATCACGCAGTCGCGGCCCGCCACCTCGCCCATGATCCCCAGCGCCTCGACGTGACCGACCCGGTCTGCGGCGCGTCGCTTGTAGATCGAGGCGACGTCGGCGTGGAGGTGCTTCGCGTAGCGCTCGGCGACCTTCACCCGGCCGGTGTCGGGGGAGACGACCACCATGTCGTCGGTCATCGTCTCGCGCAGGTGGTCGACCAGGACCGGCTGCGCCGTCAGATGATCGACCGGGCCGTCGAAGAAGCCCTGGATCTGGCCGCTGTGCAGATCGACGGACACGAGCCGCTTGGCACCGGCGACGGTGAACATGTTCGCGAGGAGCTTCGCCGTGATCGGCTCCCGGCCGAGCGACTTGCGATCCTGACGGGCGTAGCCGAAGAAGGGCGCCACGGCGGTGATGCGCTTGGCCGACGCCCGCCGGGCGGCGTCGATCATGATCAGGTGCTCCATGATCGTGTCGTTCAGCGTCATGTCGGTCGTCCCGGCGTGGGTCTGGACGATGAAGACATCGTCGCCCCGGACCGACTCCTCGAAGCGGCACTTGAGCTCGCCGTTCGGGAAGTCCATCAGACCGGCGTTGCCGAGTGGCACGCCGATGTTCTCGGCGATCTCGGCCGCCAGCTCCGGGTTCGCGCGCCCGGTGAAGAGCTGCAGGCGCTTCTTGCTGACGACCTCCACGGAGCCTCCCCGGGCCTTCCTCGACGAAGACCGGATCGTAGTCCGCGGGCCCCGTCGGGCCCCTGTCGAGATCGGCGGGTTCGCTCAGCCGCCGGACCAGAACGGACCGGTGGTCTCGCCGGCGGGCACCTCGGCGCCACGACCGAGCGCGGCGAACGGGCCGACGACGGCATCGGCACCGATCGTCGCGCTGGTGCCGGTGGTCTTCTCGACCCGGGCTCGGGCACCGACCTCGCAGTCGACGAGCCGGGTGTCGGGGCCGACCTCGGCGCCGTCGTCGATCGAGGTGGAGCCCTGGAGCATCGTCGAGGGGAAGATGGTCACGTCGGGGGCCAGCGAGACGGTCGAGTCGATGTAGGTGCTCGCCGGGTCGACGATCGTCACGCCCTGCTGCATCCAGCCCCGGTTGATCCGGCGCCGCAGCTCGGCCTCGGCGTCGGCCAGACCGACCCGATCGTGGACCCGACGGGTGTCGTCGGCCTGCTCGACCGCAGCGAGCTCGATGCGGTAGCCGGCCTGGTGGAGGACGGGCACGAGCCCGAGCACCTCGTAGCCCCGCACCGTCCCGCCGTCGGCGACCCGGCGGAGCGCCGGCCCGACGAGGCTCCGGCGGATGCACAGGACGTCGGTCACCTGCACACCGTCGTCGATCGAGCCCGGCTCGACCGGATCGGCGGACACCTCGGTGATGCGACCGTCGCGGCCACGGTGGGCCCGCAGCGCACCGGGCTCGGGGCCGACGGGAACGGCCAGGAACGTGGCGTCGGCACCGGAGATGCGATGGTGCTCGACGAGTGCCGTGAGGGTGGCGGTGCGCAGGAGCGGTGCATCGCCGAAGACGATGAGGACGTCGGCGTCGTCGTCGTCGAGCTCGTCGGACGCGAAGGCGGACAGCCCGGCGGTGACGGCGTCACCGCTGCCCGCTCCCGGCGGCTGGTCGACGATGTCGGGGGCGAGGCCCTCGACCGTCTGGCCGATCGCCTTCGCCACTCGGTCGGCCTCGCCGTCGACGACGACCACGACGCGGTCGACGGACTGGCTCCGCACGGCATCGAGCACGAACGAGACCATCGGCCGGCCGCACAGGCGGTGCAGCGGCTTCGGACGCGTACCCCGCATGGCGGTGGCATCGCCACCGGCGAGGACCATGGCGGACAACGATCTGCTCATCGCTCGCGGGGGAGGATTCGAACCTCCATTCTCGGAACCAAAATCCGATGTCCTGCCCTTGGACGACCCGCGATCACCGGGATGGTCCGAGCGTATCGCCGCCCACGTCGGCGGCCATCTCGGGGTAGCGACCGTCCGCGTTCACCGGTAGCGTCGTCGAGCCGTGGGATCACTCATCAAGAAGCGGCGCAAGCGCATGCGGAAGAAGAAGCACCGCAAGCAGCTGCGCAAGACGCGATACCAGCGCCGCAACAAGTAACCGCATCGTTCTCCGACACCCCCGTTCGTGCGTCACGAGCGGGGGTGTCGACGCGCCTGGACCCCGGTGGCGATCCCGTCGGGTGTCCGTCGGTCAGCGCGTCCGGGCGATGACCGACGTGATCCCGTCCAACTCGACCTCGTGCGCGCCGTGGACGAACCAGGTCCCGCCGCTGCCCGCCAGCACCGGCTCGGCGCCCGTCATCGCTCCGAGGTGGTCACGCCAGCGGGACAGCTCCGGATGGACCGCCAGCGCTGCCGCCGTGAGGTCGTTGCGCTCGTGTGCTGGGCCACCGAGCTCGTCCCAGGCTCGGTAGACCGCCGGCGTCGACACCCCGAACGGCGGCGTCAACAGCGTGACGGTGTGGTCCTCGGGCGGCAGCGGGGTGACGATCTCGCCGATCCCCTCGACGTGGGCTCGGCCGCCGACGACGCAGAAGGCGACGTCGGCCCCGAGCCGGGCGGCGAGCCCGAGGTCGTCGACGCCGGCCCACCGGAGGATCGCCGCTGCGTCGGCGCTGCCGCCGCCCAGGCCGGCACCGGCCGGGATGCGCTTGTCGAGCCGCACGGCCGCCGTGCGGCCGGCGGCGGCGAGGGCTCGGAGCACGAGGTTGTCGGGACCGGCGGGCACGGCGAGGCCGGTGGCCGTCTCGCGCACGGTGAGCGAGGTCTCGACGGCCGGGGTGATGAAGAGGGTGTCGGCGAGATCGAGCGTGGTCATCTCGGCGTCGATGAGGTGGTAGCCGTCGTCACGTACACCCGTCACGCGGAGCCGGGTCGTGAGCTTGGCCGGGGCGAGCACGACCACCGGACCGGTGTCGTCGGCGCTCACCTCGCGACCGCCGACGCGAGGCGGGCCCACTCCACGAGCGAGAGCTGCTCCGGACGCTGCCGCGGATCGACGCCGGCCGCCTCGATCCGGTCGGCGTCGAGGAGTCCACCCAGGGAGCGGCGGAGCATCTTGCGGCGCTGGCCGAAGGCACGCTCGACCACCGAGGACAACACCTCGAGATCGACGCCAGCGAGCACCGGTCGGTCACGGCGACGAAGATCGACGAGCGCCGAGTCGACCGATGGCTTCGGCAGGAAGACGTTGGGGCCGACCCGGCCGACGAGGCGGGCATCGGCCCGGGCCTCGACCTTGACCGACAGCGCACCCCGGGCCTGGTCGCCGGGCCGTGCGACGAGGCGCTCGGCGACCTCGAGCTGGACCATCACCAGGAAGCGCTCGATCCGCCCGACGTGCTCGAGCAGATCGGCCAGCAGGGGCGTCCCGACGTTGTAGGGCAGGTTGGCCACCAGGACCCATCCGTCGCCGGGGAGCACGTCGTCCCAGTCGACGGTGAGGGCGTCGGCCTCGATGATCCGCACGTCGTGGTCGGCGAGGTGGTCGCGCAGCACCGGCACGACGCCGCGATCGACCTCGACGGCGGTCACCTCGGCACCGGTCTCGACGAGGGCGAGGGTGAGCGAGCCGAGGCCGGCGCCGATCTCGACGACCCGATCACCCGGACCCACCTCGGCGAGCCGGGCGATCCGACGGACGGTGTTCGGGTCGACGACGAAGTTCTGGCCCAGCGCCTTGGTCGGGGCGAGCCCGTGGCGCTCGAGGGCCTCGGCGATGTCGCGGGCGCTGAGCGTCATCGGGACGTCGGCGCGGGCGACGTCGGGATCAGCGGTAGCCGAGCTGACGGCTGCACGACGGCCAGGCACCCCAACCCTGCCGCTCCCACAGGAGCTCGGCCCGACGGATCTGCTCGTCCTTCGACGCCTCGTGCGGGTAGCCCTCGCCCCCGACGAAGCGCCAGCTCTGGAGGGAGAACTGGAGACCGCCGTAGTAGCCGTTGCCGGTGTTGATCGCCCAGTTGCCGCTCGACTCGCAGAACGAGAGCGCCTCCCACTGCTCGAGCGTCGGGAAGCCGGGGTCGACCTCGGCCGGCTCGGGAGCGACGGCGGTGGTGGTGGTCGGCGGCACCGTGGTCGTCGGGGCCGCCGTCGTCGTCGGCGCGGCCGTCGTCGTCGGCGCGGCCGTGGTCGAGGTGGTCGTCGAGGTGGTGGTGGTGGACGACGTCGTCACGGTCTCGACCTCGGCGACCGGGGTGGAGGTGGTGGAGGACGAGACCAGCCCCACGGCATCGGTGGCCGGCCCGGGACCGTCAGCAGCGACGACGGCGACCTCGCCCGCCTCGGCCGGCACGGCCACGGCGCTCGCGACATCGCTCGTGCCCCCGTCGGACCCGGCAGCCGGAGCGCTCTGGATCGACAGGTTCACGACCGGGGTGTCGCTGGTCGTCGAGAGGTTGTAGAGCACGAGCAGCGGGACGGCCACCACCGTGACCACGGTGGCAGCGAAGACCGAGCGCCGTTGCTCTCCTTCCAGGGGGTTCAAGGAATCCTCCGGCGTGTCGCCGAGCACTCTACGAACGTCGTCACCCGATCGCAACACTTTCACGGAACCGCGAAGATCCCCCGGGCCGTCGCGGTGGTGGCCGCCGCGACCGTCGCCACCGCCTCGCCGCGGACCTCGGCGACCGCCTCGCCGACCACCGCGACGAGGGCCGGGCGGTTCGGCTTGCCCCGGTGGGGCACGGGTGCGAGGTACGGCGAGTCGGTCTCGACGAGCAGGCGATCGAGCGGGCACAGCCGCGCCGCCTCGCGCACCTCGGGCGCCGACGGGAACGTCACGATGCCGGAGAACGAGAGATGGGCGCCCCGGTCGAGCGCACGGCGGGCCTCGTCGGGACCGCCGGTGAAGCAGTGGAAGACCGTCCGCGCCGGCGTGCCCTCGGCATCGAGCACGTCGAAGGTCTCCTCCCAGGCCGAGCGGGAGTGGATGACGAGCGGGAGGTCCCGTTCGTGGGCGAGGGCGATCTGGGTGGCGAACACCCGCCGCTGCTCGTCGCGGGGCGAGTGGTCGTAGTGGAAGTCGAGCCCGCACTCCCCGACCGCGACGAACCCACCGGCGTCGAGCAGCTCGGCGAGGCCGTCGGTGCCGTGGCGCGCCTCGTGGGGGTGCACCCCGGCGGTCGCCACGACGGCCGGGTGGGCACGGGAGACCTCGAGGTGGGCAGCGCTGTCGGCCACGTCGCACCCCACGGTCACGAGGCCGACGACCCCGACCTCGCGAGCATCGGCGACCGCCTCGTCACCGACCCGGTCGTGGGCGAGGTGGCAGTGGGAGTCGATCCACTCGATCACGAGTCGGTGACCAGGCGGGGGAACAGCGGCGCCCCCTTCTCGACCGGTCGCCCGCCCGGATAGCCACCCCAGGCCACGTCGTCGGGCACCCGCTGGTCGGTGACCGACCCGTCGAGCCCGAGCCGGCGCCAGATCTCCTCGCTGGCGCGCGTCAGGGCCGGCGAGGACAGGACCGCCACGATCCGCAGCGCCTCCAGCCCGTCGCCGAGCACGCCGTCGACCTCGGGGCCGGGGTCGAGCTTCCAGGGCTCGGTGTCCTCGAACAGCGAGTTGGTCTCGCGGATGAGCTCCCAGGTCGCCGCGAGCGCGTCGGAGGGAGCGACCTCGGCCCAGGCCGCCGTGGCGCGGGCGACCACGTCGGCCGCCACGTCGGCCAGCGGCGAGTCGGGCCGCGGCGCCGGACCGGTGCCACCACACTTCTTGCCCACGAGGGTGGAGGTGCGGGCCAGCAGGTTGCCCAGGTTGTTGGCGAGGTCGGCGTTGTAGCGGGCGACCATCGCCTCGTAGGAGAACTCGCCGTCCGGGCCGAACTGCTGGTCGCGGAGGAAGTGGTAGCGGTAGCCGTCGACGCCGAAGTCGGCGACGAGGTCGGCCGGTGCGATGGCGTTGAGGCGCGTCTTCGACATCTTCTCGCCGCCGATGAGCAGGTAGCCGTGGACGTGGACGTTCCGGGGCGGCTCGAGCCCGGCCGACATCAGCATCGCCGGCCAGTAGACGCAGTGGAAGCGCAGGATGTCCTTGCCGATGAGGTGGCGGGCCGGCCACCACGTGTCGAACTCGTCGGAGCCCCATCCGGCGGCGGTCACGTAGTTGATGAGCGCGTCGGACCAGACGTAGGCGACGTGGTCGGGGTCCCACGGGATGGGCACGCCCCAGTCGATCGAGGTCCGGCTGATCGAGAAGTCCTGGAGGCCCTGGCGGATGAAGCCCAGCGCCTCGTTGCGCTTCGAGGCGGGCCGCACGGGGTCGGCATCGGAGGTGAGCCACTCGACGAGGCGGTCCTCGTACCTGGACAGCAGGAAGAAGTAGTTCTCCTCCTCCATCTCGATGACCTGCCGGCCCTGGGCCTCGAGCGCCTCGACCTCGTCCTCGGTCACGTAGGCCTCGTCGGCGACGGAGTAGAGGCCCCGGTAGGTGCGCAACTCGACGTCGCCGTGGTCGCGGCAGCGCTGCAGGACGTCCTGGACCGTCGCGTGGTGACGCGACTCGGTGGTGCGGATGAAGTCGTCGTAGGAGATGTCGAGCCCGGCCCAGGCCTCGCGGTAGCGCTCCGAGGTGCGGTCGGCCCACTCCTGGGGCGACGTGCCCTGCTCCTCGGCGGCGCGCTGGACCTTCAACCCGTGCTCGTCGGTGCCGGTGAGGAACCTGACGTCGTCACCGAGCAGCCGATGCCACCTCGCGATGGCGTCGGCGGTCACCGTCGTATAGGCATGACCGATGTGTGGGGCGTCGTTGACGTAATAGATGGGTGTCGTCAGGTACGTGGGCGCCACGACGGCCAACTTACCCAGCCCTCGGACAACTCCAGGGTCCGCTTTCCTCCTGTGAGCGGCGACTACGTTCGGTGTCGATGAGCAGGTTCGTCGTCTCCGGCCGCCGCGCGGCCGATATCTGTGACGCCGTCGAACAGGCGATTCGCGACGGGGTGGTTGGGCCGGGCGACCAACTCCCCACGGTGCGTTCCCTCGCGGACGAGTTGGGCGTGAGCCCCACCACCGTCGCCGCCGCCTATCGACAGCTACGCCAGCGCGGGGTGATCTCGACCCACGGACGAGGGGGGACGCGGGTGCACCTGCGCCCTCCGCTCGACGTCCCGGTGAGCGAACCGCTCCCGCCCGACGTCCGCGACCTGCGTCTCGCCGTGCCCGACCCGCAGGTGCTCCCCGATCGCCGCGGCGTGGTCGCCGGGCTCGATCTCGGGCCCGTCGGTGTCGCCGACGACGACCTCCCCGCCCTGGTCGATCTGCTCACCAAGGACCTGCTCACCGACGACGTCCGGGTCGAGCACCTCGCCCTCGCCGGGAGTACCAACGCCGCGCTGGCCCAGGTGCTCGCCGCCACCCTCCGGCCGGGCGACCGGGTGGCCGTCGAGGATCCGGCCGACCCCGTCGTCAGAGACCTGCTCACGGCCGAGGGCTACCAGCTCCTCCCGCTCGCCATGGATCAGCGCGGCGTGCGCCCCGACCGCCTCGAGGCGGTCACGCGGGGTCCGGCCCACGCGGTGATCCTGACCCCCCGGGCCCAGGACCCGACCAGCACCGCCTTCGACGAGGCCCGCCGCGCCGAGTTGCTGGCGGTCGTCGCCGACCACCCCGACCTCCTGATCATCGAGCGCGATCCCGTCGGACCGGTGGCCGGCGTCAACTACCGCACGATCCTCTCCGGTGAGCGAGACCGCTGGGCCGTCCTGCGCTCGTTCGGCATGGGTCTCGGCGCCGACCTCGACCTCACCACCGTGGCCGGCGACGCCTCCACCGTCGCTCGGGTCCGTGGCCGGCAGGTCCTCGCGGGTGGGCGGGTGCCGCTGGTCGTGCAGCGCCTCGTGCTGGAGCTGCTGAGCAGCGACGAGGTGGTGCGCACCATGAGCCTCGCCGCCCGGACCTACGGCGCGAGACGCGTGACCTTCCTCGCCGAGCTCCGCAACCGGGGCATCATCGCTCAGGGCCTCTCCGGCCCCTACGTCTGGTTGCCGGTCGACCGCGAGCACCACGTCACCGACCCGCTGCTGCAACGGGGCTGGGCCATCACGGCCGGCGAGCGGTTCCGCATCGATGCCGAGCCCGGCCTGCGCATCGCCACCTCGCGCCTCACCACCGACGAGGCCCGCCGACTGGCCGACGACCTGCTCGAGGTCCTCGCCGCCTGACGGCCTCGCTGCGCGTCCCGTCGGCCCTTGCCCAGCCGGGTGCTCCGGTCGACACTCCTCCCAGATGGGCACTCCGGTCGCCATGACGAGCAACGAGGTCGCTCCCGCCGGGACGCGCGACGAGGGCCAGCTGGCTCGCGCCCTGGCCGTCGCCGCCATCGCCGTCGGCGCGGTCTGGTTGATCTTCCGCCTGCTCGCGACCCGTGACGGCGTACCCCTCGTCCTGTGGGTCCCCCTCTACCTCGTCGAGCTCGCGGTGATGGCGCGCCTCGCCCTCTTCGCCGGCGTCACCTGGCGTCTGCCCGAGCCGGTCCGGCGCACGGTTCGCACCGCTCGAACGGTCGACGTGATCGTGTCGACCTACCACGAGCCGACCGACCTCGTCCGGGCCACCCTCCTGGGCTGCGCGGAGATGACCTACCCGCACCGCACGTGGATCGTCGACGATGCCAACCGCGAGGAGATCCGTCGACTGGCCGCCGAGTTCGGGGTCGGGTACCTGACGCGGGCCCAGCCGGCCCACGGTCGCAGCGGCGCCGTCGCCGCAGCGCTCTCCCGGACCAACGGCGAGTTCGCGCTCCTCCTCGACGCCGACCAGGTCCCGATGCCCGACCTGCTCCACGCCGTCATGGGCCACTTCCTCGACGACGACGTCGCGTTCGTCCAGACGCCGATCGAGTTCCTCAACCGCGACTCGATCCTCCATTCCTCGGCCGAGCGACACGAGCGCCAGCTCCACAACGAGGTCATCGCCCCGGGCCGGTCGGTGGCCGGTGCCGCGATCTGGGAAGGGTCGGCGTCGGTCGTGCGTCGCAGCGCGATCGAGCACATCGGCGGCGTCGTCGCCTCGGCCACGACGTACGACTACCGGACCACGATGCGCTGGCTGTCCGCCGGGCATCGCGGCGTGTTCCATCCCGAGGTCCTCGTCCAGGGCATCGCCCCGCACAACCTCGACCTCTTCCTCAGCCAGCGGGGTCGCTGGGCTCGCGGCCGCATCGCGACGCTGTGGACCTCCGACTCGCCGTTGCGGGCGAGCGGCCTCGGTCTCCGCCAGCGAGCCGCGTTGCTGCAACCCGTCGTCGAGGACCTCCAGGGGTGGACCCGACTCGCTGCGCTCACCATCGTGGTGGCCAGCCTCCTCACGGGTGTGGCGCCCCTCGACGTCGAGATCGGAGCCGTCGGTGCGCTGTTCGTGCCGTGGGCCCTGCTCGGCTCGGTGGCAGCGCACCACCTGTCACGACGCCGGCTGGTGCGCCGCGAGGTGATCCGACGAGACCTCACGCTCCTCCAGCTCCAGCTCTCGGCCACGATCGCCGCCGTCCGCGGCGATCGGCGTCGCTTCCGGCCGGTCGAGCGGACCGGGCGCGACCGGGGCGGGCTCGACGTGATCGACCGGCTCCGGCTGCTCACCCTGATCACGGTCGTGCTGGAGGTGGCGCTCATCCTGCGGATGGCCGACTCGCTGGTCGGATGGCCGTTGCGGAGCATGGACGGCTCCGACATGGTGCTCGCGATCATCGCCGGGCTGTGGTTCGTCTGGAACGCGCTCGGGGTGCTGGGCGTGTTCGTGCGCCGTCGCCAACACCGCGCCGCCTTCCGGATCGACGTCGACCTCCCCGCCTTCGCGGACGGTGACCTCGTACGTGTGCGCGACCTCACCGCCGTCGGCGCGGCGTTCGTGTCGACTCGATCGCGGCGGCCGGGCGACGTCATCGACCTCGTCGTCCGGATGCCCGACATCCAGGGCCGACCCCACGACATCCGCACGCGGGCCACGATCCGCTCCGTCGTGCCGAACCAACAGTCGACGCGCTGGCGGACCGGGGCCGAGTTCGACCTGCTCCGACCGGTGGACCGCGACACGGTGCTCCGCTACTGCGCGGTCATCCGTCCCTTCCAGCAGCTCCGCTCGACGCATCGTCCGACCTACGGGTAGCGAGCTCGTAGACATCGTTGCGGGCGACGTCGAAGCGTGCGGCGACCTCTCGGACCGCATCACGCCGGGTGCGGCCGGCAGCGAGCGCCTCGTCGAGGGCGCGGCGGATCGTGTCGTCGTCGGGTGCCGTCGTCGCGACGGCGGGACCGAGCACGACGACGATCTCGCCCCGGAGCTCCCCCAGCGCCGTGGCCGCGTCGCCGAGGGTGCCGCGCCAGGTCTCCTCGTGGAGCTTGGTCAGCTCGCGGCACACTGCGACCCATCGATCGGCACCGCACACCTCCCGCAGCTCGTCGAGGGTCTCGGCGAGGCGGTGGGGGCTCTCGAAGAGCACGGTGGTGCGGGGCTCGGCGACGAGCTGGCCGAGCCGCTCGGCCCGTTCCACACCCCGGCGAGGGAGGAACCCCTCGAACACGAAGCGGTCGGTGGGCAGTCCGCTCACGACGAGCGCGGCGAGCGCAGCGCTCGGGCCCGGCACGGCGCGGACCTCGTGGCCCGCCTCGACCACGAGCTCGACGAGCCGGTGGCCGGGGTCGGAGACGCCTGGTGTGCCGGCGTCGGACACCAACGCGACCCGGCCACCCCGGGCGAGCACCTCGACGACCCGCTCGGCCCCGGCGACCTCACGATGCGCGTCGAGGCGCAGCAGCGACCGGTCGGTGAGGCCCAGGTGGGCGAGCAGCCGTCCCGTTCGACGGGTGTCCTCGCATGCGACGAGATCGGCCGAGGACAGGGCCTCGACGGCCCGTGGCGAGAGGTCGCCGAGGTTGCCGATCGGCGTGGCGACGAGGACCAGCGTGCCCGGCGGGGCGACCCGGTCGTCGGTCAGCGCCGGACCTCGACCCGGTCACCGATCGAGAGGCCCCACCGCTCGAACGCGCCGGACTGGGCCTCGATGACGGACCGGGCGGCGAGGCGGGGCATCCCGATGCGGTGGCGGCGCATGCAGGCCACGTCGACGACCTCGAGCTCACGGTCGAGGTAGGCGATGTCGAGGTCGAAGCGCATGCCGACGGTGTGCACCGACCGGGCCGGGGTCAGCCAGATGGCGCCGTCGATCCCCGCGCGCCCGAGCAGGCCGCGGCGTCGGGATCGCCGATCGTCGGCGATCTCGAGGCTGGCGAGCACCTCACCGTCGCGGACGAGCCATGGCATCGAGCGCTCCCGACGCCTCAGACGTTGAACCGGAACTCGACGACGTCGCCGTCGGCCATCACGTAGTCCTTGCCCTCGACCCGGAGCGTGCCCTGGTCGCGGGCCGCCGACCAGGAACCGGCGGCGAGCAGCTCCTCCCAGCCGATCACCTCGGCCCGGATGAACCCCCGCTCGAAGTCGGTGTGGATGCGGCCCGCGCACTGCGGTGCCGTCCAGCCGGCCTTGAACGTCCACGCCCGGCTCTCCTTCTCACCCGTGGTGAGGAAGGTGCGCAGCCCGAGCAGGTGGTACGCCGAGCGCACGAACCGGGGCAGGGCTCCCTCGCCGAGATCGAAGGCGTCGAGCATCTCCTGACGCTCGGCCGGGTCGTCGAGCTGGACCGCCTCGGCCTCGAGCTGCACGCACATCGAGAGCACCTCGGCGCCGGACAGCTCCTCGCGGACCGGGGCGACGATCGAGTCGGTGTCGCCGAGCTGGTCCTCGGACACGTTGACGAGCGCGAGCACCGGTCGGTTGGTGAGCAGGAAGTGCTCCTTGAGCGCCGCCCGCTCGGCCTCGGTGAGGTCGGACCGGTAGATCGGCGTGCCCGCCCCGAGGACCGCGTCGGCCCGTTCGAGCGCGGCGACCTCGGCCTCGATGTCACGGTCACCCCTGGCGGCTCGCATCGCCTTGCGCCGCTTGTCGATCCGGGTCTGCACGGCCTCGAGGTCGGCGAGGGCGAGCTCGAGCTCGACCACTCGCAGGTGCTCCATGGGATCGGTCGGTCCGGGGATGTCGGGGTGCGAGAAGGCCCGGAGCACGTAGACGATCGCATCGACCTCGCGGATGTTGGCGAGGAACCGGTTGCCGAGACCCTCACCCTGACTGGCCCCCTCGACGAGGCCGCCGATGTCCAGGAACTCGACCTGCGCCGGGATCACCTTCTTCGACGCGCTCATCTCGGCGAGGCGGTCGATGCGGTCATCGGGCACCCGGGCGACACCGGTGTTGGGGTCGGTGGTGGCGAAGGGATAGGGCGCGGCGAGGGCACCGCCCCCGGCGAGCGCGTTGAAGAGGGAGGACTTGCCCGCGTTGGGCAGTCCGACGAAGCCGAACCGTTCCATCGGGCGCCGAGGCTACCGGCGTGGTCCGCTCAGCGAGGCCGGACGACGAGGGCGTTGGCGACCCGGCGCTCCGAGCCATCGCTCGGTGAGTTGCGCACCGTCCCGAGGCCCACCAGGGCCGACGAACCGCCGCCGTCGAGGTTGATGGCGGTGTCGACACCGAGCGCCACGAGCAGGTCGGTGAGCTCGGCGATGGTCATCCCCAGGCGATCGTCGCGCCGACCGTCGACGGTGACGAGCACCCAGGAGCCGTCGGCCCGCTGGCCGACCGCCGTCCGGGGGTTGCGACCGAGGACGAAGCCGGCGACACCGGGATCGAGCCGCACGCCCTCGCGCAGCAGGGGTGGCGCGCCGCCCACGCTCTCCTCGATGGACGGGTCGCCTCCGACGTCGAGCACGACGGGCCCGGCCGAGCCGCCGAGGTCGTCCCACAGCTCGTCGAGCGCGACCGCCGCGATCCCGCGACCGATCAGCACGATCGAGTCGGGCCCGAGCGGCGTGCGGACCCGGCCTTCCACTCGTTCGGTGAGCTCGACGGCGCGAGCGCTGTCGAGGGTGAGGGGGCCGGCGTCGACCAGTCGACCGACGAGGGAGATGACCGGGTCCGGCGGCGGAGGCGGCGGCGGCTCCGGCGGTGGTGCTTCGGGGTCGGGCTCGGGGGCGTCGGGATCGGGCTCCGGCGGCGGAGGCGGAGGCGGGAGCGGGATGTCGGGGGTCTGTGATCCCGCACGTCCGCTGAACACGATCAGCTGGTCCTCGCCGACCCCGATGTTGAGGCCCGAGGGCAGCAGGGTCGGGCCGACGGGTGGTTCGATCCGCAACGGCCAGATCACGCCGCCGACCGAGAGCCTGCCGTCGTCGGAGATCATGAGCTGCTCGTGAGCAGCGCGACTCGTTCGCACGAGCTCGCCGTCGGTGATCACGCCACCGGTCGGCTCGCGGCTGGAGAGCCGGAAGAAGTCGCCGTTCACGGCGACGAGGCACGAGACCTCGCGACACAGCTCGCTGGTGCGGGTGCCGCCGCCGACCTCGAGGGGGCCGATGCCGGCGCTCGCGACATCGAGCTCGACGGGCGCGCTCGCCGCGACGTCGACGACGGTGACCGACTGCAGATCGGATCGGAGGGTCCGCAACTCGATGCCCGGGCCCAGGCGGCCGGCCTCGCTGATCCGGTAGCCCGGCAGGCCGTCGCGCTCGACCGACGACCTCCCACCCGGGTAGCCGGCGCCGCCGTAGGCGTAGACCGACCCCCGGCGGGTGGCGAGGAGGTATCCGCCACCGTCGGAGGGGCCCATCGAGGCGATCGGTGAGTCGAGCGGCAGTCCTGCGGCCGAGCCACCGAAGCTGGCGGAGCCGAAGGCGAACACCCCGCCATCGGCGGCCACCATCCAGTAGCCGTCGCCCCGCGGCGTGCCGACGGCCCCCACGATCGGCGCGACCAGGGTTCGCCCGCCGAGCGAACCGTCGAAGTCGGCAGCCCCGAAGGCGAAGATCCCACCGTCGCTCGCCACGAGCCAGTAGCCCTCGCCGGAGGGGTGCGCGGCCACCCCGACGACCGGCAGGTTCAGTGGTCGGCCACCCATCGAACCGTGGAAGGCGGCCGCACCGAAGGCGAAGATCCCGCCGTCCGCGGCGACGAGCCAGTAACCCTCACCCGACGGGTGCGCGGCGACGCCGACCACCGGCGAGTTGAGTGGTCGGCCACCCATCGAACCGTGGAAGGCGGCGGCGCCGAAGGCGAACACCCCGCCGTCGGCGGCGGCGAGCCAGTAACCCTCACCCGTCGGGTGAGGTGCGATGCCGACCACCGGGGAGGTCAGGTCGAACGGCGTGAGCCCACCGTGGTGGACGGCGTCGTCGAGCGCGAGCACACCGCCGGCGGCGTCGACCATCCAGGCACCACCGGGCGCAGGGACGATGCCGACGGTGGGCGGAGGGGTGCCCGGGCCCGGCTCGACCGGCGCGGGTGCCGCCGGGGACTCGTCGGTGTCCTGGGCGGCCGCCGGGGTGATGGCGAGGAGCGCAGCGGTCAACAGGAGGGCGAGCACGAGACCGAGACCGCCCACGGCTGGCGTCCGGTTGCTCACCCGACGGGTCGAACGGCGCACCGCACCAGCTTGCCCGCCACGGAGCGCCAGCGTGCAGCACCCTACGACCACCGACGGCGTCGACGGTGGTTCGCGGCGTCGCACCTCGTATCCTCGTCCCGTGCCCTCGAAGAAGACCAAGAAGCGCAAGCTGCGCGCTCGCCGCAACAAGGCCAACCACGGCAAGCGGCCCAACGCCGGTCGGGGTTGATCCCACGGCGCCGTGCGCCCCTCACCCGCGCTCGTCCACCTCGATCTCGCTGACGACCCCGTTCGCTGGGCATCGCTCGGCTGGAACGTCGCCGACGCGCGCACGCGCATCGGTGCGGTCGACGTGCACTTCGTCGAACCGGCCGACGGCGGTCTGACCGGCTGGGGCCTCACCGCCCTCGAGCTCGACGGCGACGACCTCGACGGCATCCCGACTGCCGTCGTCGACGACGGCGAGCTCGGCGCCGACCGGGCTGCGACCGCCCACACCAACGGCTCGGTCGTGATCGACCACGTCGTGCTGCGCTCCCCCGACATCGATCGCACGCTCGCCGCGCTGGCCGATGCCGGACTCGAGCTGCGCCGCCTCCGCGAGGTCCCCGACAGCACGATGCACCAGGCCTTCTTCCGGATCGGCGAGGTCATCCTCGAGGTGGTGGGCGAGCCCGGTCGACACGACGACGCTCCCTCGTCGCTGTGGGGCCTCGTGTGCACCGTCGCCGACGAGGGCGCCGCGAGCGCTGCCCTCGGCAACTCGCTCGGCGCCTGGCGAGACGCCGTGCAGACCGGTCGACGCATCGCGACCGTTCGCCGCTCCGCCGGCCTGTCCACGGCTGTCGCCCTGATGACCCGGTAGGGTCGGCGACCCATGCTCGACCACGTGTTCACCGACGCGATCGGTGCGATGCGAGAGGTCTTCGAGGCCGCCCATCTCGAGCGCCAGGCGTTCGAGGAGCACTTCCAGAGCGACGTCCTCCT
>JBCCTY010000031.1:0-23711 GCA_039197885.1 Actinomycetota bacterium
GGCCGCCGGATCGTCGATGACGACCTGCTCGTCGACGTCGACGGGGGCGCCGTCGAGATCGACGACCCGGGCATGGGTGCGCATGCCGTCGCCGTCGTCACCGCTGAAGGCGATGGCGTAGCCGCCCGCGATCGGGGCGATGGCCGGGGTGCGACCGGTGACACCGCTCGCGTTGTTGGGCACGCCGTCGACGTCGAGCCGCGACACCCGGACGGGAGGACCGTCCTGCTCGCCGTCGAGCGTGACCGGTCGGGCCACGACCTCGAACTCTCCGGTGGGCAGGCCCACGCCGTCGTAGTCGGCGTGCGCTGCCACGATCGCCCCGCTGCCGTCGGCGGCGATGGCGACCCCGGGCGGACCGATCCGATCCGTCGGGGCGTCGAAGAACTCCTCGGTCAGGACGCCCCGCTCGATGCTGATCGGTGCGCCGCCAGCGGTGAGGGCACGGGCTCGGATGGATTCGCGCTGCTGGGGGGCCTGGGGCTGGGTGCGTCGCCAGACGAGCAGGAACTGCTCGGTGTCCGGGTTCCACGCCAGCGCCGGATCGCGCTCGTCGATGTCGTCGCCGACGACCGGCGTCACGAGCGAGCCCGGGCCGAGTTGCAGGTCGTCGGTGAGGTACCTCGTCCTGATCTCGTACTCGCCATCGTTGCTCGGAGCGGCGTCGGTCGCGTAGGCGACCAGCCAGGCGTCGTCGCTGCGTTCGACATCGGGGCCCTGGGCGTCCCGACCTGCCGGTGGATCGGCGATGGACACCGGACCGGCGATGCTCTGGCCGTCGGCGTCGAGCAGCTCGGCGAACAGCGCACCGTCGTCGGTCCAGACGACGACGCTGCGGCCGGTGTCGGCGTCGAACGCGACGTCGACCTCGTTGCCGCTGGGTGCGAGCTCGACGGTGTCGACGAGCTCGGTGTCGGCACCGGCGGGCGGTGCGACGGCCATCGTGACCGCCATCGTGATGGCGGCGGTGGTGGCGATGAGGGTGTTGCGGGTGTGGCCCATGATGGGTCCTCCTGGTCGTAGGTACGACAGGGAGACGCGCAGCGACGGGCGATCTCACACCTCCGACGAGGAATTTCTCGGAACGCACCCTGACCAGGGCGAACGGGTGCCACGCACGGCCGAGCGCTTGAGCCGACGACCACCGCACGACGGGAGACCCGATGGCCGACATCGAACGAGACGAGCACGCCGGTCCGGTGCCGGACGCGGCCTGGGAGGCCGATGCGGCCTCGCGCGCCGACACCGGACGGGTCCAGATCTTCAACGCCACCCGCCCGGGCGGGCTCGACGGGTGGACCATGGACCAGGACCAGTACCAGGCCGTCCACGACCTCGTCCTCGAGATGATCGACGACCACGCGGACGACGACGGGACCATCCGACTCCAGGCCGTCGTCGACGCCGCGCAGGAGCGCTACGGCGAGCACGAGCTGTTCCCGAAGGGGCGGCTGACCAACTACGTGCGCTACACCAAGACCGACATGGAGGCGCGGTGCGAGATCGAGCGCATCCCACGCTCGAGTCCCCAGCGGATCACCCGCTGGCGAGCCGGCTGAGCGGCCCGGGCCGCTCGGGTCCGGGTGTGGCTAGCGGTCCGACATCTCCACGTAGGGGCGCTCGCCCGAGCCCTGGTAGAGCTGCCGGGGCCGGGTGATCTTCTGCTCCGGGTCGTCGAGGAGCTCCATGTAGTGGGCCAGCCAGCCCGGGGTCCGACCGATGGCGAACAGCACGGTGAACATGTCCATCGGGAAGCCCATCGCCTCGTAGATGAGGCCGGAGTAGAAGTCGACGTTCGGGTAGAGCCGCCGGTCGATGAAGTAGCTGTCGGAGAGGGCGACCTCCTCGAGCTTCAGGGCGATGTCGAGCAGCGGGTTGGTGCCGGTGACCTTGAACACCTCGTCGGCGGTCTGCTTGATCTGCGTCGCCCGAGGGTCGTAGGCCTTGTAGACCCGGTGGCCGAAGCCCTGGAGCTTGGTCTCGCCCGCCTTGACCTTCTCGACGTAGGCCGGGACGTTCTCGATCGAGCCGATCTCGTGGAGCATCTTGATGACGGCCTCGTTGGCGCCGCCGTGGAGCGGTCCGTAGAGCGCGCAGGTGGCGGCGGCGAGGGCGCTGTAGGGGTCGGCGTGCGACGAGCCGACCGTACGCATGGTGGTGGTCGAGCAGTTCTGCTCGTGGTCGGCGTGGAGGATGAAGAGCTGATCGAGCGCCTTCGCGAGCACCGGGTCGGGCTCGTAGGTCGGGTTCGCGATCGAGAACATCATCGACAGGAAGTTGCCGGTGTAGTCGAGGTCGTTGCGGGGGTAGACCCGGGGCAGGCCGAGGCTCTGCTTGTAGGCGAAGGCGGCGATCGTCGGCAGCTTGGCGATGAGTCGCTGCACCTGGATCAGGAGGTTGTCCTTGTCGAAGATGTCCTTCGCCTCGGGGTAGAAGGTCGACAGGGCGGCCGTCGAGGACACCACGACACCCATCGGGTGGGCGTCGTAGCGGAACGACTTCATGAACTCCGAGATGTCCTCGTGGATGTAGGTGTGGTGGGTGATCTGGTACAGCCACTCGTCGAGCTGGGTCGCCGTGGGCAGCTCGCCGTGGATGAGGAGGTAGCTGACCTCGAGGAACGACGACTTCTCGGCCAGCTGCTCGATCGGGTAGCCGCGGTAGCGGAGGATGCCGTTCTCGCCGTCGACCAGCGTGATCTCGCTCGAGCAGGACGCGGTGGAGAGGAACGCGGGGTCGTAGAGCCGCAGGGTCGGGTCGAGCTGACGCAGCGCGGAGGACGGGAACATGCCGCCTTCCAGGTCGACGGTGACGGTCTCGCCGGTGCGATCGTCCGTGATCGTGACCGAATCAGGCACGTGGTGCTCCCTCTGGTGGTTCGGGCGTCGGCCCGGTGTCGACGTTGGCGGGCGGGTGGGCGCCGGCGTCGTCGGCGGAGCCCCGTCGTCCCCCGAGGACGGAGGCTACCCCGTCCCCACCGGCCGTCGTGACGCCCCGGGCGTGTCGCTCGGTGGCGTGTCAGAGCGGGGTGTTGTCGTGCACCCGAGCGGGGAGTCGCTCCCGCTTGGAGGCGAGCAGGTCGAGCGCCGCTGCGACGTGACGGCGGGTGTCGGACGGGTCGATCACCTCGTCGACGAAGCCGCGCTCGGCGGCGACGTAGGGGTTGAGGAGGCGTTCCTCGTAGTCGAGCACGAACTTGGCCTTGCCGACCTCGTCCTCGCGACGGGCGAGGATCTCGGCGGCCTGCGCGGCGCCCATCACGGCGAGCTCCGCCGTCGGCCAGGCGAGGCAGAGGTCGTTCCCCATCCGTTTGGAGTCCATCACGATGTAGGCGCCGCCGTAGGACTTCCGGAGCACGACGCAGACCCGCGGGACCGTCGCCCTGGCGTAGGCGAAGGCCAGCTGCGCGCCGTGGCGGATCATGCCCCGCCACTCGAGGTCCTTGCCCGGGTAGAAGCCCGGCGTGTCGACCAGGGTGAGCAACGGCAGGTTGAACGCGTCGCAGAAGGCGACGAAGCGTGCTCCCTTCTGGGAGGCGGGGATGTCGAGGGTGCCGGCCATCGACATCGGCTGGTTCGCGACGATGCCGACGGGTCGCCCGCCGACCGAGGCGAGCAGCGTGACCATGTTGGGAGCCCAGCCGGCTCGCAGCTCGAGCAGCTCGCCGTCGTCGACGATCGATCGTGCGATGTCGCGCACGTCGTAGCTGCCGGTGGAGGTGGTGGGCAGGGCGTCGAGCAGCTCTGGTGTGGGGCGGTCCGGATGATCGAGCGTCGGGACGACCGGCGGCGCCTCGTCGGCGTGGTCGGGGAGGAGCGAGAGCAGGGCCGCGAGGGCGGCCTCGGCCTCGATCTCGTCGTCGACGATCATCGAGGCGACGCCGGTGGAGCGGTGGTGGGCGCCGGAGCCGCCGAGCGTCGAGGTGTCGATCGTGATGCCGGTCATCGTCTCGACCATCACCGGACCGCTCACGAAGGCGTAGGCCTCTCGGGTCATGACCACGTGGTCGGCGAGGCCGACGAGCAGTGCCGAACCGGACACCGCCGGACCGGTCACGGCGACGAGGAAGGGCACGACGCCGCTCAGCTTGGTGAGCTCGGCCGCAGCCCGTCCCCACCCGATCACGGCGGCGACGCCCTCGGCGACGTCGGCGCCGGACGACGCGACGAACCAGGCCATCGGGAGGCGCTGCGCCCGTGCGTGCCGGGCGGCGTCGACGAGCAGCTCGCCGTCGGCGGGGCTGAGCGCGCCACGCTTGAGCGTCGGGTCCATCCGCACCACCACGGCGCGTCGGTCGCCGAGCAGCTCGACCGCGACGCTGACCGTCCCCGGTGACTCGGCGCGGATCGGTAGGCGGCTGAGCACGGTCCCCATCGGAGCGGGGAGCCTACTCCTCGTTCCAGAGCTCGGGGTTGGTGACGCCGACCGGGTGGATGCCGGGCTGGTGCGCGGCCTCGTGGTGGAGCGTCTCGCGCAGAGCGGTGTCGAGCGCCCGCCCGGGGGCGGACGGGAGCGCACGGGTGTTGCGGGCGAGGCCCACCCGTCGGCGCGGGGCGCCGTGGATCGGGACGACCCGCCAGGCCCCCGTGGGTTGGCGGGGCACCGCCGTCGCCGGGACCACCGTCGGTGCGTATCCCTCGAACGCGAGCGTCGCCATCAACCGCACCCCGTCGATCTGGGCGAGCGGTCGGAGCTCGATCCCCAGCTCCTCCAGGGAGCGGTCGAGCACGTCGCGGACCGCGTTGCCGGGCGGGCCGAGGAGCAGGTCGTGGTGGCCGAGGTCCGTGAGCTCCAGCGCGTCACGTGCCGCGAGGGGGTGGTCGTCGGGCGCCACGCACACGAGCTCCTCGTCGAAGAGCACCTCGACCACGAAGTCGGGATCGACGAGTGGCAGGTTGACCACGGCCAGCTCGATCCGGCCCGAGCGCAGCTGGGGGAGGAGCCCGGTGGTGGTCGCCTCGACGACGATCAGCTCGACGCCGGGATGCTCGTCGTTCATCCGCCGGATGAGCTCCGGGGCCATCCACCGGCCCGTGGTGCCGATGAGCCCGAGCTGGACGGTCCCGGCGACCTCGCCCTGGACCGACGCCAGGTCGTTGGCGAGCGAGTGGAGCTCGGCGCGCACGCGCCGGGCCCGTTCGACGACCAGTTCACCGGCCGGGGTGAGTTGGCCGCGTTCTCGGTCGACCAGCTCGGCGGCGAGCTCGCGCTCGAGCTTGGCCACGTGCGACGAGACGTTCGACTGCACCGTGTGCAGCGCCCGCGCCGCGGCCGAGAAGGAGTGATGTTCGGCGACGGCGACGAGGGCGTCGAGTTGGCGGAGATCCACGTCGTGCTCCCAGGTGTGCTGCTCGTGGCGTCCACGTCGATGGTATCGCTCGGAGAGATGGGAACTATCTGAAGCAGCTGTTGGACAGATCGGTTACCGGTGGGTAGGTTCACGTTCACAACGAGAGCACGCCGATCCCCCTCGGCAGCTCTCCACAGCGGTCCGGCCGTCTGGATCCCCCTCCCTCAGCCGGACCTGCGCCCACCATCATGACGGGATCCCCCTCCCGGTCGGTGGGCTCCTGGGAGCGAGTCCCCCAACTCGCCCCAGAGGACTCAGAGGCGGCCCCGGTGTCCCACCGGCGGCCGCCTCGAGTCGTTTTGGCGCGGCTCGGCCGTCGAGCAGCCGGGCCCGGCCCCTGCGAACTACCGTGACCGACGTGAAGCGCGCCGCCGTGTTCGATCTCGACCGGACCCTGCTGTCCGGTGGCTCCGGCCCCGTCATCGCCGCCGCCCTCCGGCGGGTTGGCCTCGGCCCCGACCGATCGTTGCCCGGCGGCGACGCCATCTTCCGCTTCTACGAGGTCGTGGGCGAGACCTATCCGAGCATGCTGCTGGCCCGTCAGGCGGCTTCGCTGTCGAGGGGCTGGCCGGTCGAGGAGGTCGGCGCGGCCGCCGAGGCCGCGGCGAAGGAGCTCGACGGGCTCGTGCTGCCCTACGCCCGAGCGGCGATCGAGGAGCATCGCGAAGCCGGCGACCGGCTGGTCCTCGCCACCACCACGCCGGAGCACCTCGTCGCCCCCTTCGCCGCTCGGCTGGGCTTCGACACCGTCGTCGCCACGCGCTACGGCGTCAGCGACGGTGCCTACGACGGCTCGATCGATGGTGACTTCATGTGGGGTCGCGCCAAGGCCCGCGGGGTGAGGGCGTGGGCCGAGCACGAGCAGGTCGATCTCCGGTCGAGCAGCGCCTACTCCGACTCGTACTACGACGTCCCGCTGCTGAGCGCCGTCGGTCATCCGACGGCCGTCAACCCCGATGCCCGCCTCGCCGCCATCGCCCGGCTGCGCGAGTGGCCCATCCGGTACTTCGACGCGCCGGAGGGTGTGCCGAAGGTGGCCGGTCTGGTCGAGCCGCAGCAGGTGGCGATGCCCCTGGCGATGCCCGAGCTGCTGCCGCTGGCCCGACTGCGCATCACCGGGGTCGAGCACCTGCCCGACACCGGTGGGGCGATCATCGCGTTCAACCATCGCAGCTACTTCGACTCGACGGCGATGGCCTACCTCCTCTCCCAGCACGGCCGTCCGGCCCGCTTCCTCGGGAAGAAGGAGGTGTTCGACGCACCGTTGGTCGGTCAGATCGCCAGGTGGATGGGCGGCATCCGCGTCGACCGTGGCACCGGGAGCGACGAGCCGCTCGAGCTCGCGGCCGAGGCCCTGCGAGCCGGCGAGCTCGTGTCGATGGCACCGCAGGGCACGATCCCCCGCGGGCCGGCCTTCTTCGAGACCGAGCTCCGGGCCCGGTGGGGGTGCGCCCGCCTCGCCGCCATGTCGGGAGCACCCGTGATCCCGGTCGGGCTGTGGGGCACCGAGCAGGTCTGGCCCCGGAGCCAGCGGCTCCCGACCGTACCGCTGTGGTGGCGTCGACCCGAGGTGCTCGTCACCGTCGGTGCGCCGGTGACCGGGCTGACCGGCGACGCCGACGCCGACACGACGCGGATCATGGAGGCGATCGTCGATCTCCTCCCTCCCGAGGCCCGAGAGCCGAAGGAACCGACCCGCGAGGAGCTGCTCGCCACCTTCCCGCCCGGCTACGACGGCGATCCGTCGGCCGAGAGCGATCGTCGGCCCGGCACCGATACGTGACCGGGTCGTGACCCAGCTGGGCTGGGCGGCAGCCGCTCGGACCGACCCCGAGGTGCAGGCCCTCCGAGATCATCTCGAGGCCCACAACGGGCTCGTCGGGCTCGAGCTCCTCGACCACACCGAGGTCGACCGGGCCATCCGGCTGCTCGAGCGGGACGGCTTCGTGGTGATCCGTGACGTCCTCGACGTCGACCAGACCGCCACCCTGAAGGCCGAGACGGACCGCATCGTGCGCGACATCATCGCCCTCGACGACGGTCGGGCCGGGAACCGAGGCTCGCACCGCTACTCCTTCGGCGGGTCGAGCCGCACCCGCAGCATGCTGCACGAGCCGGCGTGGCAGATGTTGCTCGACCTGCCGCGTCTCACCCCGATCATCGAGGCCGCGTTCGGCTCGTCCGACTACCTCTTGCGAGCGGCGAGCGGTGACTTCTGCCTCCCGGGGGCCACCGAGTACCAACCGCTGCACTCCGACATGCGCGACGCGGCCACCGACGGCTCCACGCCGTTCAGCTCGTTCCGAGATCCCCGGGGTTTCCTCACCACCCGCGACCTGCCGATGCCCTACCTCTGCGTGAACTTCCTCACCATCGACATGACGCCGCTCAACGGCCCGACCCGCCAGATCCCCGGTACCCAGCACGCTCGGGCCCCGTTCCCGACCCTCTCCGAGGAACCGGAGTGGATGCGGCTCTCGACCGTGTGCCCGGCGCCCGCGGGGTCCGCCATGCTCCGCGACGTGCGGGCCTGGCACGGCGGGACGCCCAACCTCTCCGACGACGTCCGGTCCATTCCCAACCTCGAGCTCTACGCACCGTGGTTCCGCGAGCCGATGGTCCCCGGCATCAGCCACGCCGACTGGGCGCGACTCGGCCCGAGGGCACGGTCCATGACCCGCTACAGCGTCGCCGACTCCTCCGACGAGCTCGACACCGGACTCTTCGTGGAGCCGTTCGTGATCCCGTCCGATCGACGTTGAGGTTCGACCCCGTCAAGTCGCGGGGTCGGGGTGCCGATGACCTCGACATGCCCTCGCCCCTCTGGAGTCGACGCGCCCATCGAGTGCTGCCCCGCGTCCTCGTCGCTGCCGGGCGGCTCGAGGCCGACCAACTCGAGCTCCGGTTCACCCCGGCGTGGACCGAGCGGCTGTTCGGTCGACGCCCCTGGTCGGTCGCGATCGATCGGGTGGCGACCGTCGACGTCGTGCCGCGGGATCTCGCCGAACTGCTGCGCGGTGGGCTGGTTCGCCGCCTTCGCATCGTCGACGTCGACGGCGCCGAGGAGCGCTTCGTGATCGCTCCGGGGCTCGACCGGGCGCTCGAGGACGTGCGAGCGGCGCTCGATCAGCCGGCGCCGTCCAGGACGACCGTGTAGCCGATCTCCTCGTCGGCCGTCTGGAACGACTCGTCGATCCACACGTCGAGCGGTGCGCCGGTCTCGGCGTCGTAGGTCACCCGGACCTCGTCGGCGACGCCGATCGACCGCCCGATCAGCTCGAAGATCTCCTCGACCGTCGCCACCTCGGCGTCGGCCGGTGGGGTCGAGCCCTCGGCCAGCGCACCGGCGGCGTACTCGACCCGGGCGATCGTCCCGTCGGTCACCGTCACGACGAAGGGGCCGACGAGGTCGACGAGCTGCGCGACGACCGACTGTTCCATCGTGTAGCTCTCGATCCCGGCCGCCGCCCATCGGTCTCGCGCTGCGGCGAGCTCGGACTCCAGCTGCTCACCGCTCGGCGCGGCGTCGTCGCCCGGACCCGGTGCGATCGGCTCGGGCTCCGGTTCGAGCGGTGGCGTGGTCGTCGGTGACGCGTCGGTGGTCGGGGTCGCGATGGGCGAGCCCTCGGTGACCGCTGGCGCCGTGGTGCCGTCGCCGGACGGCTCGGCGCCGGTGTCGACCCCTGCGGACACCGGTGTCGGGTCGTCGCCGCCGCAGGCGACGAGCAGCAGGACCGAGGCGAGGAGGAGGCTGGTCAGGACACGCATGACCGGTCAGACGTTCCGGCTCGCCGTCTGGTTCCCGATCCCACGGCATCGGGCGCGTCCGTCACGGCTCTCCGTCACCCCACCTGCTCGCGGATCAGGTTGAGCGCCGAGCCCGCCCTGAACCACTCGATCTGCTCCGGCGAGAACGTGTGGTCGCACAGGATCTCGTCGGTGGAACCGTCGGCGTGGTGCAACACGACCCGGACCGGCTGGTCGGGGGCGAGGTCGGCCAACCCGGTGATCGAGATCCGGTCGTCGGCGAGGATCTTGTCGTAGTCGGCCGGGTCGCTGAAGGTCAGTGGGAGCATGCCCTGCTTCTTCAGGTTGGTCTCGTGGATCCGAGCGAAGCTGCGGACGATGACGGCGACGCCGTTGCGGAACCGTGGCTCCATGGCGGCGTGCTCCCGCGACGAGCCCTCCCCGTAGTTCTCGTCGCCGACGACGACCCAGCGGACCCCGCGCTCGTGGAGGTCCTTGGCCATGTCGGGGAAGGTCTGGTGCTCGCCCGTGACCGGATTGGCCCCCTCGCCGGCCTCACCCGTGTAGGCGTTGATCGCACCGTTGAGGAGGTTCCCGGAGATGTTCTCGAGGTGGCCCCGGTACTTCAGCCACGGACCGGCCATCGAGATGTGGTCCGTGGTGCACTTGCCCTGCGCCTTGAGCAGCAGGGGCAGCTCGACGTAGTCCGCGCCGTCCCAGGCCGGGAACGGCGTCAGCACCTGGAGCCGGTCGCTCGTGGGGGACACCGCGACCTCGGTGCCGGACGGGTCGTCGGCGGGTGCGATGAAGCCCGACTCGCCGGGCGTGAAGCCCTGGTCGGGCAGCTCGACACCGATCGGCTCGGGCATGCGGACCTTGGCGCCGTCGGGCGTCTCGAGCTCGGACGTGAGCGGATCGACGTCGACGGTGCCGGCGAGCGCGATGGCCATCACCGTCTCGGGCGACGTCACGAACGACAGGGTGTTGGGGTTGCCGTCGTTGCGCTTCGGGAAGTTCCGGTTGTAGCTGTTGACGATCGTGTTGAGCTCTCCCTCGGGCATGCCGGGGCGGGACCACTGGCCGATGCACGGCCCGCACGCGTTGGCGAGCACGGTCGCCCCGATCGCCTCCAGGTCACCGAGCTGGCCGTCACGTTCGATGGTGGCGCGCACCTGCTCGGAACCGGGCGTGATCAGCAGGTCGACCTTCGACTCGAGGCCCAGCTCCTTCGCCCAACGCGCGAGGGAGGCGACGCGGCTGATGTCCTCGTAGGACGAGTTCGTGCACGAGCCGATCAAGGCGGCGGAGGGCACGAGAGGCCAGCCCTCGGCCTCGGCCTCGGCGCCGAGCTCGTCGAGCGGACGAGCCCGGTCGGGGGAGTGGGGACCGTTGATGTGGGGCCGGAGATCACGGAGATCGATCTCGATGACCTGGTCGAAGTAGTCGCCGGGGTTGGCCTCGACGTCGTCGTCGGCCCGCAGATCGTGGGCGTAGCGATCGGCGAGGTCGGCCATCGCCTCGCGGCCCGTCGCCTTGAGGTAGCGCGCCATCGCGGCGTCGTAGTGGAAGATCGAGGTCGTCGCGCCGATCTCGGCGCCCATGTTGCAGATCGTCGCCTTGCCGGTGGCCGACAGCGAACGGGCGCCGGGCCCGAAGTACTCCACGACGGCGCCGGTCCCGCCCTTGACGGTGAGGATCTCGGCGACCTTGAGGATCACGTCCTTCGGCGAGGTCCAGCCGCTCATCTCGCCGGTGAGGTGGACGCCGATGGCCTTGGGCCAGCGGACGTTCCACGGGAAGCCCGTCATGACGTCGACCGCATCGGCACCACCGACGCCGATGGCGATCATGCCCAGACCGCCGGCGTTGGGGGTGTGGGAGTCGGTGCCGATCATCATGCCGCCCGGGAAGGCGTACTGCTCGAGCACCACCTGGTGGATGATGCCGCTGCCCGGCTTCCAGAACCCGGCGCCGTACTTCGCGGACACCGACTCCAGGAAGTCGTAGACCTCGGCGTTGCCGTCGACGGCCGCGAGGAGGTCGACCTTGCCGTTCTCCTTGGCCTGGATCAGGTGGTCGCAGTGCGTGGTCGTCGGCACGGCGACCTCGGGCAGCCCGGCGGTCATGAACTGGAGCCACGCCATCTGGGCGGTCGCATCCTGCATCGCCACGCGGTCGGGACGGAGGTCGGTGTAGGACACGCCGCGCTCGAGCCCGCCCGTCTCCGGGTCGTCGAGGTGGTTGATCAGCACCTTCTCGGTGAGGGTGAGCGAGCGTCCGAGGCGGCGGCGGCCGATGGCGAGGCGCTCCTCGAGCGTCGCGTAGACGCCCTCGATCAGCGCGAGTGGCGTGGTGGGCTCGACCTTGGGCATCGGGGCTCCCCTCGTGGTGCGGCGAACAGTGTGGCCCACGACCGACCGGCCATCGGGCGACACCGCATGTAGACAAGTAGCATACAAGTCGGGACGCCGACTGCAACACGAGTGCAACGCCCAGCGGATCGGCTGGTGGCATGCGCCGCATCCTGCTGTCCGCCGTCGTCCTGCTCGCCCTGGTGGCCGGGGCGGTCACCGCGTCCGCCGACGACGGGGTGGTCGAGGTCGGCGAAGCGGTCCTGCTCCCGGACGAGGTCGTCTTCGTCCGCGACGTCGCCTCGAACGACGAGCTCCACGCCGTGCTCTGGAGCTCGGGGGTCGGCGGCTGGACGGTCACCCTCACCGCCGCGGACGGTGGCGAGCTCACGAGGCCGCTGACCCTGTTCGAGGACGGTGAGGCGTTCGCGTTCGATCGGGACCTGGCCGTCGGCGTGTCGGGCGTCGTCGTCGCCCGGGTCAGCGACGGCGTGCTGGGGCTGCAACACGTCGCCGTCGACGGAACGGTGTCGACGCCGGTCCGGAACCTTGCCGGCGACGACGCGATCGTCACCGAGGTCGAGGTCGAGCCCTTCCACGACCGGTTCCTGGTGACCTGGGTCGAGGCCGATGCCACCGACGCCGCCTTCATGCGGGTGCTGTCGCGGACCTACGGCGCCGACGGCAGCCTGGGCCCGGTCCGTCCGCTCAGCGAGATCACCCCGGGCGACTCGGTCGGTGCGCTGCGGACCTCGTGGCACCCGGGCAGGGAGGAGGCCCTCGCCGTCTGGTTCGAGGGCACCGACGGGGCCATGGCGCCGGTCCGCAGCCGTCGTCTCGTCGACGAGACGATCATGACGCGGGAGCTCCCGCCCAACGGGCTCGGCATGGTGGCGTCGGCCACGGGTCAGCGTTGGAACGTTCGCGTGCTGCTGAGCGTCCACGGCCCGGACGAGTGGCTGATCGAGGCGCGGACGACGGAGTGCGGCACCGACCCCTGCACGTTCCGCAACTCGGCCCTCACGTTCGCCACGGCCGGGGACCTGCTCGGCCCGACCTTCGACGGTGGCCGTCCGAACCGGCCGACGTGGGAGAGCACGGAGCTGATCGGCTCGGTGGAGGGACCGACGCTGCTGATCGAGCAGGAGTCCTTCCCGGCCGACGGGCCGGCCTCGATCCGGTACCTCGCTCCGGGATCGACCACCTTCGAGGTGCTCCCCGAGACGATTCCCCTCGGACGCCGCTTCGGCGTCTTCGAGATCAGCGCCTTCGACGGTCGGTACCGGCTCGTCCTCCAGGAGACCATCCTGGTCGAACCGATCTTCGTCGACCTGACCTTCCCCGAGCCGACCACGCCGTCGACGACGCCCACGACGCCGACGACCCCGACGCCCTCGACGACGCCCCCGGCTCCGACGCCGGTCGAACCGGACCCGACCGGGTACTGGATGGTCGACGGTGTGGGGAACGTCTACCCCTTCGGTGCCGCCGTGGACGCCGGCGGCATCGTGCAACCCGCCGACCTCGGCGGCGCCGAGATCGTCGACATCGAGCCGACCAGCAGCGGCGACGGCTACTGGGTGTTGCTGTCGGACCAGCAGGTGCGCACCTTCGGCGACGCCGTGGCCCTCCACACCGGGAGCGACCTGGCGCCCGGCGAGTCCGCCACGTCGATGTCCGCCGACCCGGACGGCGACGGCTACTGGATCTTCACCGATCGTGGACGAGCGTTGGCCTACGGCACGGCCGCGCACCACGGCGACATGACCGGCGTCCCCCTCAACGGGCCGGTCATCGGGTCGATCGCCACCCCCACGGGGGACGGCTACTACATGGTCGCCTCCGACGGTGGCATCTTCGCCTTCGGCGACGCCGAGTTCTTCGGGTCGATGGGCGGCGTCCCCCTCAACGGTCCCGTCGTGGGGCTGGCGCCGACACCGAGCGGCGACGGGTACTGGCTGGTCGCGACCGACGGCGGGATCTTCGCCTTCGGCGACGCGCCGTTCCTCGGCTCGATGGGCTCGACCCCGCTCAACCGCCCGGTGAACGGCATGGTCGCCTACGGCGGTGGCTACCTCATGGTCGCCTCCGACGGTGGGATCTTCGTCTTCGGTCCGGCTGACTTCCACGGCAGCCTCGGTGCCGCCCCACCACCCGATCCGGTGGTCGCGGTCGCCGCGATCGGCGAGTGACGCACACCGTCCCACGTGCCGCCACGAACGGCGTTCGATGACTGACGGCGAGGCCGGGCGGTCACGTACCGTGGTGGCGTGCCGAGCCCGCCCCCGTCGCCGACGACCGTGCGCGTGCTCGGCCCGCTCGCCGTCGGCGGTGCCGAGCCGGTGTCGTTGGGGGGCGTCAAGCCGAAGCGCCTGCTGGCGGCGCTGCTCCTCGAGCCGGGCCGTCCGCTCGGCGACGACTCGCTCGCCGAGCTGGTGTGGCCCGACGGTCCGCCCGACCGGTGGGACACGAGCCTGCGGGCCTACGTGTCGCGGCTGCGCCGTCGCTTCGACGACCACGGCCTGGGCATCGCCATCGAGCGTGACCGATCGGGGTACCTCGCCGTGCTGAACGGTGCCCGCCTCGACGCCGAGCGCTTCGAGCGCGGCTTCCACGACGCCGAGCGCCTGCTGACCTCGGGTCGCCCGGCGGACGGAGCGACCGTGCTGGCCGACGTGCTGGGGCAGTGGCGGGGCCGGCCCTTCGAGGACCTCGACGGCCACCTGGACGCGCTCCCGGTGATCGAGCGGTTGGAGGCGTTGCGACTCCAGGCCGTCGAGCTGCTGTTCGAGGCTCGCCTGGGGGCGGGCGAGCGCGACGGCCTCGTCGCCGAGCTCACGGACTTCGTGGAGCGCCACCCGTTCCGCGAACGAGCGGTCGGGCAGCTGATGCGGACCCTCTACGGGCTCGGTCGCCAGGCGGAGGCGCTGGCGCTCTTCGATCGCACGCGCGTCCGCCTCGTGGAGGAGCTCGGCGTCGAACCCGGTCCGGCGCTCGTCGAGGTCCACCACGCCGTGCTCGCCCATGACCAGGTCCTGGGTGCGGCCGGTGGCCCGGTCGTGGTCGCCAAACCGGTGTCGGGCGGGGTGCCGTTCACGGGACGGCTCGACGAGCTCGCCCGCATCGACGCCGAGCTGCGTCCGGGTGGCTGCCTGCTCGTGGCCGGACCGGGTGGGATCGGCAAGAGCCGCCTCGTCGAGCAGGCGTTCTCCGGGCGCGACGACGTGGTCGTCCTGCGGTGCGACGAACCGGCTCTGGCCGAACCGTGGTCGCCGTGGGCCGGTGCGTTGCGTGGGCTCGGCCGACCGGTCGAGGCGAGCGACGGTCAGCTCGCCACGCTGCACCTCGTCGTCGACGAGCTCGTCGATGCCCTGGCAGCGAGCGTGGTGGTCGTCGAGGACCTGCACTGGGCCGACCGGTCCTCGCTGGGGGTCTTCCGCCTGCTCGCTCGACGCCTCACGGGATCGAGCACGACCCTCGTCGCCACGTTCCGCCGCGACGAGCTCCGCGGCGACGCCGACGTGCACGTCGCCTCGCTCGCCTCGGAACCGGCGACGGTGTCGATCGACCTGGCGGCGTTCGATCGGACCCGCTCGCTCCAGCTGGTGACGGCGCTGCGGGGCGGCGCACCCCCCTCCCTCGTCGAGCTGGACCGCATGCTGGCGTTGTCGGGTGGGAGCCCGTTCCACCTCGTGCAGCTCGACCGGCTCGTCTCGTCCGGCCACACGCTCGACGAGCTCGCCTCGCGGCCCGATCTCGTCGACGCCGAGCAGGCCCACGCCATCAGCACCCTCGCCGAACGGCTGGGACCGCAGGAGCGGCGGGTCGTCGATCTGTTGGCGCTGCTCGGAGGGCGGTGCGCTCCCGGTCTGCTCGCTGCGGCCGCCGGGTGCTCGCGGCCGGAGGTGGAGTCCGCCGTCGCCGCGGCGAGGGCAGAGGGCCTGATCGCCCGGTCGACCGTCGAGGGTGAGGTGGTCGTGACCCACGACCTCGTGCGTTCGACGTTGCTCGCCTCGATGGTCGACCGCCACGAGGTCGCCTGGTCGGCGGCGCGCCTGCTCCGAACCGACGGTGCCGCTCCCGCCGCGATCGTGTCGGTGCTCCTGGCCGAGGCGGGGGAGCTCGCCGCCGGTCTCCCGTGGGCGTTCGACGTCCACACCGCCGCGGCGGAGCGAGCGGTCAACGAGTCGTCGTGGGCGGCCGCCGAGCTCGCCGCTCGCCGCACCGAGTCGCTCGACCCGTCGGTCGACGTGGAACGTGCGGCACGGGCCGCGCTCCGCCACGGCGAGATCGCGTGCCTCGCCGGCCAGGTCGCCGTCGGACGCCGTCGGCTGCTCGAGGGCGCGGCCTTGGCGAGTCGATCGGGCGACGTGGACCTGCAACGACGCGCCGTGCTCGCCGCGCTCGACGTCCCGGCGGGCTCGCTCGACCTGGGACCCGAGCTCGCCTCGGCGATCGAGCAGCTGCACGACCTCGATGCGCTCGACGAGCGGGACCGGATCGAGATCCGGAGCCGACTCGCGCTCCTCGACCACGGCGGGGAGCTCACCCGGTCGACGATGGGACTGGGTCCCGGTGCTCCGGCGCTGTCGGTCGGCGCGATCATCGGCGACGCACGGGCGTCGGGTGACCCGCACCTGCTCAGCCGGGCACTGTTGTGCGAGCTGCTCGTCCGGCTCCGCGACGACGACCAGCTCCGTCGCCTCCACGAGGCGGAGGAGTACCTGGCGGTCGTGGAGTCGGACCAGCCCGAGGGCCGGGTGACCGGCATCGCGCACGCCTACGAGGCCACGTGGGCGCTCGGGCGTCACGCGGAGGCCGCCGCCCACCTCGCGGACCTGCGCCACCGCGCCGATGCCCTGGGCCACGCCGCGACCCGCTGGTACGTCGAGACCTACGCGATCGCCGACGACATCGCTGCCGGTCGGTACGCGGCGGCCGAGGAGCGCGCCCTCGGCGCCCTCGCCTTGGGCCAGGACGTCATGGGAAGCCAGGCGACCGCGGCCTTCGGCGGCCAGATCGTGCAGCTGCGTTGGTTCCAGGGACGGCTCGCCGAGCTCGACGGGCTCGTCCAGGTGGGGGAGGTGCACGAGGCCAACAGCCTCGGCCTCCGGGCCACCATGCAGCTCATCGGCCTCCTCGCTCCTGCCGCGGCCGGCCGACGCGAGGTGGTGACCACCGAGGTCGACGCGCTGGTCGCCCGTGAGGGGCTCGAACGGCTCAACCGGGTCGAGCTGGGGATGCTCGCCGAGTTGTTGACGATGGTGGGCGTGCCGGGGCCGGCCGCGGAGGTCGGCGCACGGCTCGAGGCCGCCGGCGAGGACATGATCGCGAGCTCTGGCTTCGTCTACCGACTGGCGGCGGCCTCCGCAGCCGGCCGCTGTGCGGCGCTCGTGGGCGACCTCGACCGGGCGGTGCGCCTGTTCGAGACCGGGAGCGAGCTCGAGCGATCGGCCCGGCTCCTCAGCCAGCGACTCCGCACCGACTGGGCGCTGGCCGACTGCCTCGATCGGCGAGGCCGATCGGGAGATCGGCGCCGGGCCGAGGCCCTCCGCGCGGCCTCGGTCCACGGCGCCGAGCCGATCGGGCTCTCGCTCGCGTAGAGGCAGGGCCACTCGGCAGGTGCAACGCCGATGCAACACGGCTGCCGGATGGTGTGATCGGCCGGGATCCGCCCGGTCGCACCGATCCGGGAGACCCCATGCGCTCGCGCCCCGCTCTGACCGTCCTCGTCGCCACCGTGCTGGTGCTGGCGGCCTGTGGTGATGCCGACGACGACGCGTCGACCACGGCGGCCGACGAGGCGAGCACGACGACCGAGGACACGGCGGCCGCGGTGATCGTCGACGAGCGCGACGGCGACACCGCGACCGGCGCCGAGGAGCCGGCGACGGACGACACGGTGGTCGTCGACGAGCGCGACGGCGACACCGCCGCCCCGGCCGAGGCCGGCGGGGAGGGCGGAGCGGCCGGCGGAGCCGGAGCCGGTGACGGTGGGTCGACGACCACTGCGGCGCCGGAGACGACGGCGGCGCCGGAGACCACCCCGGAGCCCGTCGGTGCGTCGCTGTCCGAGTGCGTCGTGGGGACGTTCCTGCTGGACTCGGCCGGTTTCGTGGCCCAGATCGAGGATCTCGGCTTCGACGAAGCCGGCGGGTCCGCGACCTGGGAAGCCGGCACGTACACCACGGAATTCCGGGCCGACGGCACGTACACGTCGAGCCGAGCGGGTTGGACCATCCGCCTCGCCGCCCCCGAGGGTGCGCTCGTCGCGACCTTCGACGGCGACCAGGCCGGGAACTGGTCGGTCGACGACGGCACGATGGACGTGGCGGAGACCTCGGACCAGTCGACCATGGCGGTCGCCGCCGAGGTCGACGGCATGGTCGTTCCGTTGCCCGGGACGCCGGCCGGCGGCGGTGGAGCGTCGATCTCGGGTTCCGGCCCGGTGACCTGCGACGACGCCGGCATGGTCGTCGAGATCGACGGGATCGTGACCTCCTTCGAGCGGATCGGCTGAGTCCGGGACCGGCGCCGCGCTTGAGCGGTGGCCGGAGGTGGCGACCTACACCAGGTGATGTGGTGGACCGTTCGCCGACGCCGGGCACGCTCCGTTGCCGCCGTGGTGGCGGTCGCAGGGCTCGTGATCGCCGGCACGGCGGGGGCGGACGAGGCGCCCGACGGGCTCCCGGCGACCGATGCGGTGAGCGAGCTCGTGGTCGACGCGGTTCCCGACGATGAGCTCGTCGCCCCGGTCGGCGACGACCGCCCGGTCTCGCTGCTCGTCGACGACCGCTTCGCTGTCGGCCCCGCAGAGGAGCTCGGCGAGGAGGTGGGCACCGTGCGGGCCGTGGCCGGGGAGGGCGACGTCCACGCGGTGCTGAGCACGCCGCCGATCGGCCCGACCTGGCTCCTGACGCTGACCGCCGGCAGCGTCGAACGCTCGATCGAGCTCGTCGGTCCACCGTCGCTGGTCCTGGAGAGCGACGTCGCGGTCGGTGACGGCGGCGCGATGGTCGCCTGGGTCGACGACGGCACGCTCCGGCTGCAGCACCTCACCCTCGCCGGCGGTGCCACGGCACCGGTGCTCGACGTCGCCGGAGCGCGGGCCCGCGTCACCGAGGTCGAGGTGACCCCGTTCTTCGATCGCTTCCTGGTCACCTGGGTGGAGGTGGACGTCGATGACGACCGCCGGATGCAGGTCGTGTCCCAGACCTTCGGCGCCGGTGGGTCGGCCGGGGCCCGCCGCCCCCTCAGCACCATCACCGCCGGCGACGCGGTGGGTGGCCTCCGCGCCGAGTGGCACGCAGGCCGCTCCGAGGCCTTGGTGATCTGGTTCGAGGGGCCGCCCGAGGGCGAGGTACCCATCCGCAGTCGCCGCGTGCTGAGCGAGACGACGCTCTCGACCGTCCAGACCCGCAGCGACATCGGCCTGCCGGCCTTCCCGCCCGGTGACCGGTGGGACATCCGGCTCCAGCTGACCGTCCACGGTCCCACGGAGTGGCTCATCGAGGCGCGGGCCTACGACTGCGTCCTGCCGTGCGAGGCGGCCGCGTCACAGCTGACGTTCGCGACCCACCGGATCTCCTTCGGCGTCCCGTTCGACGGTGGGTTCGGCAACCGGCCGCACTGGCCGAACGCCCGGATCATCGGGTCGGCGGACGGCCCGACGCTCCTCGTCGAGCAGCAGAGCCTCGATCGCAGCGCCCCCGCTGCGGTCTGGGAGCTGATCTGGCAGACGATCCGGTTCCAGGACCTCGGGACCGAGGTGCGGCTCGCTCCCGGCGCCACCCGCTTCGAGGCCGATCGGGCGGGCAGTGGCTACCGCCTCCTGTCGCAGGCGCCGGGCCGTCCGGCCCAGGTGACCGACCTCGATCATCCGGGCTTCGTCCCGACGATCACGCCCGACCCGGTGGAGCCGTCGCCGATCACGCCGACGCCCCTCCCGGGCCGGGCGGTCGCACCGACGAACGGCTACTGGCTCCTCGACGCGGCAGGTCAGGTCTACGCCTTCGGCGCCGCCGTCGACCGCGGTGACGTCGTCCGGGCCAGTGACCTCGGCGACGCCGAGGTCGTCGATCTCGAGCCGACCCCCAGCGGCGACGGCTACTGGATCCTGCTCTCGGACCAGCGGGTGCTCGTCTTCGGCGACGCCGTGGCGCTGCACGACGGCGCCGGGCTGCTCGCCGGCGAGCGGGCCACGTCCTTGTCGGCGCACCCCGACGGTGACGGCTACTGGATCTTCACCGATCTGGGACGGGTCCTCGCCCACGGCTCGGCGACACATCACGGCGACATGGGTGGCGTGCGGCTGAACGGCCCCGTCATCGACTCCGTCGCCACGCCATCCGGCGACGGGTACTACCTGGTGGCCTCCGACGGCGGGATCTTCGCCTTCGGCGACGCCGTGTTCCGCGGCTCGATGGGTGGGGTGGCGCTCAACCTCCCCGTGGTCGGGCTGGCACCCACGCCCTCCGGGCAGGGGTACTGGCTCGTCGCCGCCGACGGCGGGATCTTCTCGTTCGGCGATGCGGTGTTCTGGGGTTCGATGGGCTCGACGGCGTTGAATCGTCCCGTCAACGGGATGGTCGCGTACGGGGGTGGTTATCTGATGGTGGCGTCCGATGGCGGGATCTTCGTGTTCGGGCCGGCGGCGTTCCACGGCAGCCTCGGGAGCTCACCGCCCGCCGCCCCGATCGTCTCGGCGGCCGCCCTCATCGGCTGAGGCCGCGCCACGTTCTACGGTGGCGGCGTGCGTGAGGTCCGTTACCGCAGCATCGCCGACGCCCTGCGCACCGGGATCGAGCGCGGTGCTCACGCGCCCGGCGAGCTGCTCCCGAGCGAGAGCGAGCTGCGCACCACCCACGACGCCAGCCGCGTCACGATCCGCCGGGCGCTGGAGCTGCTCCGGGAGGAGGGCCTGGTCGACTCCCGGCAGGGCGTCGGCTGGTTCGTGGCGGCCCAGCCGTTGCGTCAGACCCTCGCCCGGCTCGGCACGATCGAGGAGCAGCTCTCGGCGTCGGGTGTCGAGCCGGAGCGGCGGGTGCTCGACTTCGCCTTCGTCCCGGCCAGCGGCCGCGCCGCGGAGGTGTTCGGCGCCGGAGACGTCCTGCGCGTTCGCCGCGTCAACCTGGCCGATGGGAGCCCCTTCGCCCGGGTCACCGTCTGGTGCCCGGCCGACCTGGCCGAGGAGCTGTCGCGCGCCGACGTCGAACGACAGACCTTCATCGGCCTGCTCCCGGTCGAGCTCGGGGGTGCGACACAGACCATCGGCGCCGCCGTGGCGTCCCCCGCCGACGCCGAGCTGTTGCAGGTGCCGGCCGCCTCACCGGTGCTGCGCGTCGAGCGGGTGACCCACGCCGAGGACGGTCGCGACGTGCTCCTCGCCGAGCACGTGTTCCCGGCGCACCGAACCGAGTTCGTGGTCGATCTCCCGCACGACGAGGGTTCGATCGCGCCGACCGGGGTCCGCCTGGTCGGGTGATCGATCGGGCGGCTGCCTACCAGCTGTCGAAGTGGGACACGTCGGTTGCGGGCAGGCGCTTGGCCAGCTGGAAGTCCGTGCCCTTCGTGTAGGCGATCGGGAACAGACCGGCCTGGCTGTATCGGTCGTAGGGGATGCCGAGGAGGTCGGCCGCTGCCCGCTCGTCGGGGAGGTGCAGCGTGGTCCACGCCGTCCCCAGGCCTCGCTCGCGGGCGGCGAGCATGAAGCTCCAGACCGCAGGCAGCAGCGAGCCCCAGAACGACGCCTGCACGAAGGTGTCGGCGCCCTCGGCGCGCCCCTCGATCAGCGGGATCATGAGCACCGGCACCTCGTGGAAGTGCTCGCGCAGGTGCATCGCCGAGCCGCGCACGTAGTCGTGGCGCTCGGCGCGGACGTCGCCCTCGCCGTACTGGGGGCCGGGCGTGTTGACGTAGGGGTCGAAGTTCTTGCCGTACAGCTCGGCGAGTGCCCGCTTCTTCTCCGGGTCGGTGACGAACATGAAGTGCCAGCCCTGTCGGTTCGAGCCGGTGGGAGCCTGCAGCGCGATGTCGACGCACTCCATCAGCACCTCGCGCTCGACCGGTCGCTCCAGGTCGAGGCGCTTGCGCACGGCGCGGGTGGTGGTGAGCACTTCGTCGGCGGTGAGTCCCAGCTGCATGGCCCCAGCTTCCCACGGAGGCCACCTTGCCCGGACCGGCGATCGGTCGACCGGACCGACGTGCGCTCCGTGCTGCTCACCCTCGCCCTGGTCGTGACGGCCTGCGCCTCGGGCGCCGACGCCGACGTCGACCCCGGGTGCGAGCCCGGCGACCTGGACTGCGCCGTGCTCGTCGAGGCGGACCTCGAGGAGATCTTCGGCGAGGACGTCGACGTCGCTCGCCAGCCGACGACGCAGCTCGGTGACGGGGTGGACTGGTGCGACACGATCGTGCCCTCACCGGTCGAGCGCTTCGACCAGGGCTTCGCTGCCACCTCGACCGTCGACGGCGTGACGGTGGCCATCAGCTCGTCCGTCCTGCGCTTCGACGGCGCCGACGCAGAGCTCACGATGGACGTCCTCGCCGAGCTGCGGCAGGGGTGCTCGTGGACGGAGGGCGAGGTCGAGTTCCGCTTCCTCGACGAGCTCGACGTGGCGGGATTCGGCGACGAGGCGATCGGGATGTTGGTCCGGGCGGCCGTCAGCGGGACCGAGGACAACGCCGAGATCGTCGTGGTCCGCCAGGGCGAGCTGCTGTCGCTCGTGGGGCTGTTCCCGGCGCAGGCGTCGCCGGTGGTCTGGGACGCGCTGGGACGACGGATGGAGGATCGCCTCCTCGCCGTCCTCGAACCCTGATCGCCCGCAACGTCGTCCGATCGGTCGCGGCCGGGTCGTTCATCTCTGGTGCATCGCGACCGATAGGCGCGGTATGTCGAAGCCGAAGTCGATCCTGAACGTCCTGCTGGGGGCCATCCTCGGCATCACCGCGACGGTGGTCGTGGTGCAGCGGACCACCGACTCCGATGCGGTCGAGTCCGCCGCCGTCCGCGAGTTCGACGGACCGGGCTTCGACGACGGCAAGCAACGCCACGTCGTGCTGACCGACGGCGGGGTGACCGTCGACGCCCTCCGGCTCCTCGACGGAGTCGAGGAGGCCGACTCGCTGGGTGATGGCGTGTCGTTCAGCGTCATGGGTGAGTACGACCCGGCGGTGCTCGCCGAGGTGGCCGGCGTGCTGCGCCTCTACGAGGACGAGGAGGTCGAGCCGCTCCAGGTGGCGAGCGACTTCGTGCCCGGCGGCCGCCAGTGGCACCTCGACGACGACGGGGCGCTCCCGATCGACGTGGACGTGCCCGAGGCCTGGGCCGCGAGCGACGGCGAGGGTGTCGTCGTGGCCGTGATCGACATCGGCTTCGACCTCGACCACCCCGACCTCGTCGACCAGTGGTGGACCAACGAGGACGAGATCTGCGACAACCGGATCGACGATGACGGCAACGGCTACGTCGACGACTGCAACGGCTGGGACTTCGGTCGCCGCCGCGCGGTGTCCGGGGTCGGTCGCTTCCGCCTCGACCACGCGACCGCGGTCTCCGGTGTGATCGCCGCCTCCGCCGACGGGCGCGACGACGTCATCGGCGTGGCGCCCGGCGCCGAGATCATGCCGCTCAACATCGGCCTCGGGTGGTCGCTGCCCCGCTCGCAGGCCGTCGCCGCCGTCAACTACGCGGTCGCGAACGGTGCCGACATCATCAACATCTCCTGGGCGACGAGCGGCCCGACCGGCCCGATGCAGATCGCCATCGCCAACGCGATCGCCAACGACGTCGTCGTGGTCGCCGCCGCCGGCAACCGGGGCCGCGACAACGACCGTCGACCGGTCTACCCGGCCGCGTTCGACGGCGTGCTCGGCGTCGCCGCGAACGACCGCGACCTCGATCGCGCCTGGTTCTCGAACTACGGCAACCGCACGGTCGACCTGTTCGCCCCCGGCGTGCGGGTGTACACGACGCGCAACGACCGGGCCGGCTCGGTGAGCGGTTCGTCGATCGCCGCTCCCGTCGTCGCCGGCGTGGCGGCGCTGGTTCGCTCGGCGCATCCGGAGCTGACCGCCGCCGAGGTCAACGACGTGCTCCTGCGCACGGCGGAGCTGCACGACTCGATGTCGGGCCTCGTCGTCGCCGCCGGACAGGTCGACGCCGACGCTGCGGTGGGCTTCCTGCCCGTCGAGCCCGTGGCGGAGGAGCCGCCGGCGACCACCGCCCCGCCGACGACCGTGGCGCCCACGACCACGCTGGCGCC
>JBCCTY010000032.1:0-23354 GCA_039197885.1 Actinomycetota bacterium
GGAGAGCAGCCCCCGCTCACCCGACGCCGAGGTCAGGGCCGTGAGGTCGACGACGAGCTCGCGGCGGTCGTCGTCGGGCCACCACGCGCGGATCGTGCCGGTGCGCTCGGCCACGAGGAGGCCGCCGCCGTCGGCGTCGAGAGGGTTGGGGCGCAGCGCGATCGGCTGGGTGAAGGATGCGACCCGCTCGAGCGACGGGGCGACGTCGCGTCCCGGGGGGCCCGAGATCGGAGCGCCGAAGCGGCCGGCGTTGCCGAAGTTCTGCAGCGCGCCCTCGGGGGTCACCGCCCAGTAGCCGTCGCCGGCGGGCGTGATGGCGAACCCCTGGAAGGTGGTGTTGATCTCCGCCCCCGAGCCCAGGAACCCGGCCGTGCCGAACGCGAAGACGCCGCCGTCGGCGGCGAAGAGCCAGTAGCCCTCGCCGTCGGGCGCCGGGGCCATGTCGACCATCGGGCGGTTGAGGGGCTGCCCGCCCATCGATCCGAAGAACCCGGCGGTGCCGAACGCGAAGATGCCGCCGTCCGAGGCCACCAACCAGTAGCCCTCGCCGTCGGGGGTGCCGACGCCGTCGACGATCGGCTGGTTGAGGGGCTGCCCGCCCATCGATCCGAAGAACCCGGCGTCGCCGAACGCGAAGACGCCGCCGTCGGCGGCGAAGAGCCAGTAGCCGTCGCCGGTCGGAGTGCCGGCTGCACCGACGATCGGCGCGTTGAGATCGAGCGAACCGGTCGAGCCGTGGAACGACGCGTCGAAGTTGAAGACGCCGCCGTCCTCGGCCACGAGCACGTACCCGCCGTCGTCGCCGTCGGCGAAGGCGTCGACGATGGGTTGGTTGAGCGCGAGGTCGCCGACCGATCCCTCGAAGGTGGCGTCGCCGTAGGCGACGACGCGGCCGTCGGTGCCGATGATCCGGTAGCCCTGGCCGCTGGGGGAGGGGACCACCGTCTCGATCACCATGCCGAGCGTGCTGTCGCCACGCGCCGGCGACGAGTCCTCCTGCGACGAGGCGGGCGTCGCGGCGAGGAGCGCGGTGCCCAGGGCGATGGCGAGCAGGGCCATCGCGAGGCGGAGAGGACGACGGTCCGCACGGTGCATGCCAGCGAGTCTGTCGCGACGAGCCGCCGAGCGGTCGTCGCGGCCGGTCCCGGGATCGACCGGTAGCCTCGCGGCCGTGTTCCCGGCAGACGACGATCGGCGGCCCGCCCCCGGCGGCGGTTCCGTCAGCTATCGCATGGCTCGCCGGGCCGTGCTCGAGTCGCTGCGGCGTGGCACGGTCGGCCGGACCGAGGTCTGCGATGCCCACCCCGAGCTGATCCGCGCCGCGCTCCACCAGGGAACACCCATCGACGAGCCCTGCCCGCTCTGCGACGCCCGGATGGTGCACGTCTCCTACGTCTTCGGGCCGCGCCTGCCGTCCCACGGTCGCTGCATCAGCTCGTCGGCCGAGCTCGACAAGATCCGCCACCGCAAGGGTGACTTCACCCGCTACGTCGTCGAGGTCTGCCCGACCTGTCGCTGGCACCACCTGGATTCCGCCGAGGTGCTCTAGCCACCCGCTACGTCGTCGAGGTCTGCCCGACCTGTCGCTGGCACCACCTGGATTCCGCCGAGGTGCTCTAGCCAGCGGGTTCGAGCAGGTCCCACCGGTTGCCGCACAGGTCCTCGAACACCGCCACCGACCCGTAGACCTCGTGGCGGGGCTCCTCGAGGAACCGCACCCCCCGCTCGACGAATCGTGCGTGGTCGCGGGCGAAGTCGTCGGTGACGAGGAAGAAGCCCACCCGTCCGCCGGTCTGGTCGCCGACCCGGGCCCGCTGGGCATCGCCGTCGGCGCGAGCCAGGAGCACGCCGGTCGTGGCACCGGGTGGGGCGACCACGACCCATCGCTTGCGGCCCTCGTCGCGGTCCTCCCGCAGCTCGAAGTCGAGCACGTCGACGAAGAAGGCGATGGCGTCGTCGTAGTCGTCGACGACCACGGTGACGAGTCCGAGATGTGACATGGGGCGAGCCTCGCGCACGTGCCACCGATCGCGGGGCGGGCACTCGTACGCTCGCGACGACGCCCATGCCCGCACCAGCCCCGTCTCGTCGCTGGCGGCTCCTCCGCCGCTCCGCCTACCTCGCGCTCCTCTTCGGCATCGCGCTCGTCGGTGGGCTGGTCTTCGTCCTCGCTCGGATCGAGCTGCCCGAGGCGGTGGCCCTCGACGAGACCTCGGTGATCCTCGACCGCAACGGCGAGGTCATCGCCGAGTTCCGGGCCGACGAGAACCGCTTCTACGTCACCCTCGACGAGATCTCGCCGGTCCTGCTCGATGCCGTCATCGCCGCCGAGGACCGCGACTTCCGGTCTCACTCGGGTGTCGACCCGCTCGCGATCGCCCGAGCGCTCTGGGCCGACATCCGCTCCGAGGGCGTCCGGCAGGGTGGCTCGACGATCACCCAGCAGTACGTGAAGAACGTCTTCCTCGAACCCGACCGCACCCTGAACCGCAAGGTCCGCGAGGCCGCGCTCGCCATCCGACTCGAGCGTGAGTGGACCAAGGACGAGATCCTCGAGCGCTACCTCAACGTCATCTACTTCGGACGCGGTGCCTATGGCGTCGAGGCGGCCGCCCGCGCCTACTTCGGTCGGTCCGCGGCCGAGCTGGGCCTGGCCGAGGCGAGCTACCTCGCCGGTCTGATCCGGGCGCCCGAGACGGCCGACGTGTCACGGCCCGAGCAGGTCCCCGAGGCCGAGCGCCGCCGGGCGGTCGTGCTCGCCGCGATGGTCGAGGAGGGCTACGCCACGGCGACCCAGCGCGACGCCGTGCTGGCGCTGCCGCTGGACGGGTACGTCCTGGAGCGCACGGCCGCCTCCGAGGTGCGCATCGACCGCGATGCCCTCGACGCCGGGGTCGAGTGGTTCGTCGAGGACGTTCGTCGCCAGGTGACCGCGCGCTACGACGGCGAGGCCGGCATCTTCGGGCGGGGCCTCCGCATCACGACGACGCTCGACCTCGACATGCAGCGGGCCGCCTTCCAGACCGCCCGTGACCGCCTCGGCGGGGCCGGCCTGCCGGCGCCGGCCATCGTGACGATCGACGACCAGGGTGCCGTGCGGGCGATGGTCGGAGGGCTCGACTGGGCGGCCTCGCAGGTCAACCTCGCCACCGGCACCGCCGGCGGGGGCACCGGTCGCCAACCCGGTTCGGCGTTCAAGGCGGTGGTGCTGACCGAGGCGGTGCGGCAGGGGATCTCCCTCGACAGCCGCTTCCTCGACACCGGCACGATCACGATCCCCGAGGCCGACGACGGCGAGGACTGGACCGTCTCGAACTACGGCGGCGTCGGCCCTGGCGTGACCGACCTGGTCTCGGCGACGGCGTCGTCGTCCAACACGGTCTACGCGCAGCTCATCCAGGAGGTCGGCCCCCGCTCGGTGTCGTTGCTGGCCGCCGACCTCGGCGTCACCGCCGACCTCCAGCCCGTGCCGTCGTTGACGCTCGGCACCCAGGAGGTGTCGGTGCTCGACATGGCGGCCGCCTACTCGGTGCTCGCCACGGGCGGCGAACGCCACGAGGTCCACTCGATCATCGGCATCGAGTCGGCCGACGGGACCCTCGACTGGAACCCGACGTGGGGATCGTCGACCGTGCTCTCGCCACAGGAGGCGTCGCTCGTCACCTCGGCCCTCGTGAGCGTGGTCGAGTCGGGGACCGGCACCCGCGCCGCCGTCGAGGGCGTGCCCGTGGCCGGGAAGACCGGGACGACGCAGAACGCCGGCGACGCCTGGTTCGTCGGGTTCACCCCGAAGCTCACGACCGCCGTGTGGGTCGGCTACCCCGATGCGGTGCGACCGATGCAGGACCTGCTGGGCTACGACGAGATCACCGGCGGGTCGGTACCCGCCGAGCTCTTCTCGACCTACCTCGGTTCGATCCCCGATCCCGCGGGCGGTGGCACCTTCGACCTGCCCGGTGATCGCCCCGGTCGGGTCATCGGCGCCGATCTCGTCGAGCCGACCGTGCCCGAGACCACGGTGGCGTCCACCTCGACCACCCTCCCGCCCGAGACCAGCACGCCCGACACCAGCACGCCCGACACCAGCACGCCCGACACCAGCGCGCCACCGACGACCAGCGCGCCACCGACGACGGCGACCGCACCCGAGCCACCGGTGACCAGCGCACCACCGGCCACCGAGCCACCGCCGACCAGCGCGCCACCGCCGACCGAACCACCGGCGACCGAACCACCGCCGACCGAGCCACCGGTCACCGAGCCACCGGCGACCGAGCCGGACGGCTAGCGCGTCCGCACCGGTCCGGCTGGTGGACGGACACCGGTGACCGGTATCCTGAGCCGTGACCGCCGGCAGCCACCGTGGCGCTGGACGGGAGGAGGGACCGAGATGCCCAAGCAGCTCACCGCGCCCGCGATCGCGGGCCGCAAGCGCTCCACCGGGGCCGACCCACTGGTGATGATCACCGCCTACGACGCGCCGTCGGCGCGTGCCGTCGATGCCGCCGGTGCCGACCTGATCCTGGTGGGGGACTCCCTCGCCATGGTCGTGCTCGGCTACGACGACACGCTGCAGGTGACCGTCGACGACATGGCCCACCACGTGGCCGCCGTGGCCCGCGCCAACCCGCGGCCCTTCGTGGTGGGTGACCTGCCCTGGATGAGCTACCACGTCGAGCCGGCCGAGACGGTCCGCAACGCGGCCGCGCTGATCCGTGCCGGGGCCAAGTCGGTCAAGCTCGAGGGCGGTCGCAAGCGTCTGCCCATGATCGACGCGATCGTCGACGCCGAGATCCCGGTGATGGGCCACCTGGGTCTCACCCCGCAGTCGGTCAACGCCATGGGCGGCTTCCGGGTACAGGGCAAGACCGCCGACGCAGCGATGGCGCTCGTCGACGACGCCAAGGCGCTCGATGCCGCCGGCTGCTTCGCCATCGTGCTCGAGGGCGTGCCCGACGTCGTCGCGCAGCGGGTGACCGAGGCCGTCTCGGTCCCGACCATCGGGATCGGAGCGGGCGGTGGCTGCGACGGGCAGGTGCTCGTCTACCACGACCTCCTCGGCATCGAGGACCGGATGGCCCCCAAGTTCGTGCGTCGCTACGCCGACCTCGGCGGCGAGACGGTCGAGGCACTGTCGGCCTTCGTCGCCGACGTCCGTGGTGGTGCCTTCCCCGACGAGTCCGAGACGTACCACGCCTCCGACGACCTCTCCGAGGCCCTGTCGCTCTACGCGGGCTGAGTCCGCGGGCGGGTCCTGCCGGACCTGGTGCGGACACTGGCTGGTTCGTCGGATGTTCCGAGTTCCCGGCCGGGGTCGACCGCGACACCCCGTTCCTACGGTGGGCGGGGTGATCAGCGGTCCGACCGTCTACCCTGGCGGGCTCAGACAACCGACCTGCTCCGTTGGTTCGGGGCTCCGGCCGAGGCCGGATCCAGAGGAGGTGTAGTGAAGCAAGCGCGCGCGTACGAGCTGATGATCATCCACGACGGTGATCTCGACGACGCCACCGTCCAGGAAGAGATCAAGACGGCGCGGTCCACGCTCGAGGGAGCGGGGGCGACCGTCGCCAAGGTCGACTACTGGGGCCGGCGCCGGTTCGCCTACCCCATCGACCACAAGAACGAGGGGTACTACTCCGTGTACGAGGTGCTCGCCACGGGCGGCGCCCTCGATCCGGTGGAGCGATCCTTTCGGATCGCGGACTCGATCGTCCGCCACAAGGTGATCCGTCTTCCCGACGCCGAGGCCGAGCGCCGCGGCCTGCTCGGTGACGGGTCAGGAACGGAGTGACGCCATGACCTGGTCGTCCGACATCACCATGATCGGCAACCTCACCCGCGACCCCGAGTTGCGGTTCACCAACAGCGGCATGGCGGTGTGCAACCTCACCGTCGCCGTGAGCCGCAAGCAGCGTGAAGAGGAGCGCACCGCGTTCGTCGACGTGACCTGCTTCCGGGAGATGGCCGAGAACGTGGCCGAGAGCCTCACCAAGGGTTCGCGGGTCATCGTCAACGGTCAGATCGACCAGGACTCCTGGGACGATCGCGAGACCGGGCAGAAGCGCAGCAAGCTCAAGGTCCTGGCCGACGACATCGGCCCCTCCCTCCGCTGGGCCTCGGCCGAGATCCAGCGCAACGAGCGGCGCGACGGCGACTACCAGCCGAACCGCGCCCCCAGCCGTTCCGGCGGCGGCCAGCCCTCCGGTGGCGGCCCCGCCTTCAATCCCGATGAGGAGCCGTTCTAGCGATGGCGCGCAAGAAGCCGCAGCGGAAGCCGAAGGACAACGGCAAGCCGCGCAAGAAGAAGGTCAGCCCGCTCATCGTCGACGACGTCGAGTACGTCGACTACAAGGACGTGAACCTGCTCCGTCGGTTCATGTCCGAGCGGGCCAAGATCCGGGCCCGCCGCGTCAGCGGCAACGACACCCAGCAGCAGAAGGAGGTCGCCAAGGCGATCAAGGTCGCCCGCGAGATGGCCCTGCTGCCCTACGCCAACCGGGTGGTGACCCAGCGCAAGGCCGACAAGGGCCGGGTTCGCCGCGACCGCGACGGCGGTAACGAGGCCCCCGTGCCGAAGACGCCGCCGCCTCGCGCCGCCGGTGAGGGTGACGAGATCGGCGAGGAGGCCCTGGTGAGCGAGGGGGCCGACGAATGATGCGGATCATCCTCCGGCGTGACGTCTCGGGCGTCGGCACCACCGGAGAGGTCATCGAGGTCGCCGATGGCTACGCGCAGAACTACCTCATCCCCCAGGGGATGGCCATGCGCGCCTCCGACGGCGCGATCGCCCAGGCGGCGACGATGAAGCGGGCCCGCGACGCCCGCGATGCCGAGCAGCGCGCCGCCGCCGAGGAGGTGGCCCGGACGCTCGTCCCGAAGGTCATCACCGTCTCGGCCAAGGCGGGCGCGGGCGGCAAGCTCTACGGCTCGGTGACCACGTCCGATGTCGCCCACGCCGTCGAGGCCCAGGCCGGCATCGAGCTCGACCGGCGGGTGCTGTCCCTCGACGAGCCGATCCGCGAGCTGGGCTCGCACTCGGTGGCGGCCCGTCTGCACGACGACGTGCGGTTCCAGATCCAGGTGGAGGTCGTGGCGCTCTGACGCCGGGGCCACCCCCGAGCGATCTCGACGACCGGCGGCTCCGGCCGCCGGTCGTTGCGCGTCCGGGCCCGGACGCGAGCTTCGACGTGTGCACGGTCGATCCACAGGACGGATCGGCCGTCCACAGGCTGTCCACCGCGATTCCCACGGGTTGGGGGTCTGGTTGCCCACAACCGGGATCCGTCATCCTGGAGGTCCGCTGGGGGGCGCAGCCGAGGGACGGCAGCTCCACGCGCATGACACAGCCCGTCGCGACGATGGAGACCGATGACCGACACCGAAGGCGCCCGTGGCGATCGTGGCCGGGTTCCCCCGCACAACCTCGAGGCGGAGGAGTCCCTGCTCGGTGCCATGTTGCTCTCGCCCTCGGCGGTGGCGACCTCGCTCGAACGGCTCTCGAGCGCTGACTTCTACAAGCCGACCCACGCCCACGTCTTCGACGCGATGCAGGCCCTCTACCTCGCCGGCTCCCCCCTCGACCCCGTCACGGTCGCCGACGAGCTGGGCCGCCTCGGCACCCTCGACCAGGTCGGCGGCGTCGAGTCCCTCCTCCGGCTCCAGCAGCTGACCCCGGCGACCTCCAACGCCGGGCGCTACGCCGGCATCATCGAGGAGCACGCGCTGCTGCGTCGGCTCATCGCGGTCTCCGGTGAGATCGCCGAGATGGGCTACGGCATGCCCGAAGACGTCACCAAGGCGCTCGACGAGGCCGAGTCGATGGTGTTCTCCGTGGCCGAGCGGCGTGTGCGCGACACGATCGCCCCGCTTCAGGAGCTCCTGCTCTCGAACCTCGATCGCCTCGAGCAGCTCTACGACAAGGGCGACGCCATCACCGGTGTGCCGAGCGGCTACCGCGACCTCGACGAGCTCCTGTCCGGCCTCCAGCCGAACGCGCTGGTCGTCGTCGGTGCCCGTCCCGCCATGGGCAAGACCGCCTTCGGGCTCGGCATGGCCAGCCACGCCGCCATGCACGCCGACAAGGCCGTCCTCTACTGCTCGCTCGAGATGGGCCACCTCGAGCTCACCCAGCGGCTGCTCGCCTCCGAGGCCCGCGTCGACAGCAGCCGGTTGCGCAACGGCCGGCTCGGAGCGGAGGACTGGCCGAAGATCACCAAGGCCGTCGGCAAGCTCGGCGACGCCAAGCTCTGGATCGACGACGACCCGGCGCTGACCGTCATGGCCATCCGGGCCAAGGCTCGCCGGCTGAAGAGCCGGGTCGGCAACCTCGGGCTCGTCATCGTCGACTACCTCCAGCTCATGTCGGGGTCCGGAAGCCGGTCGGCCGAGAGCCGCCAGGTCGAGGTGTCCGAGATCAGCCGTGGCCTCAAGATCCTCGCTCGCGAGCTCGAGTGTCCCGTGGTGGCGCTCTCCCAGCTGTCACGTGCGCTCGAGCAGCGCAGCGGCGACAACAAGCGCCCCATGCTGTCGGACCTGCGGGAGTCGGGGTCGATCGAGCAGGACGCCGACGTCGTGATGTTCCTCTACCGCGACGAGGTCTACAACCCGGAGTCACCCGACGCCGGCATGGCCGAGGTCATCGTGGCCAAGCATCGCAACGGCCCGACCGACACCGTCAAGCTGGCCTGGCTCCAGAACTACACCCTGTTCAAGGACATGGCCACCGGCGTCGACGGCGCCTGAGTCCTCGGCAGCCTCGCCGGATCGCTCCGTTCGCGGGCAACTGAACGGCCAGGGCGATGCCCGGGAATGACACGGGTGTGATTCACTTGGAGTTGTCGACCCACCACTGAACGCAGTTGGGAGTTCGCCATGTCATCCCGCCTCCAGCTCGATGGTGCCGATCTCGTGTCCCTCCTGCCCGAGCCGACGGCCGTGCTCGACCACCGGGGCCGGGTCGCCATCACCAACCCGGCGTTGGGTCGCCTCCTCGGCCACGATCACCTCGTCGGTCGCCCGCTCGCCGAGCTCACCGACGATCCCGAGTCGAGCGTCGTCGAGCAGGTCCGGCGGTGGGCCAGCTCCGATCAGCTCTCGGTCGGCTTCCTCACCTTCGAGACCACCGACGGGCCCGTGGTCCATCGCTGTTCGGGCGCGGCGCTGGGTCGGGGCGGGAACGTGGTGCTGCGGGTCGAGCGGCGCGTCGACGACGACCTCGACGAGGCGGCGCCGTCGGTCCTCCTCGCCGAGCTCGAGACTCGCCGGGCCGCCGAGGTCCGTCTGACCCGACTCGCCTTCCAGGATCCCGTGACCGGGTTGCTCAACCGGACGGGCTTCGATGACCGGCTTCGGTCCCGACTGGCCAGCGCCGGGCCGTTGTCGGTCATCTACGTCGACCTCGACCGGTTCAAGGCGATCAACGACGTCTTCGGGCACGAGGCCGGCGATGAGGCGCTGCGTGAGGCCGGTCGACGACTGGTCTCGGCGGTGCGTCCCGACGATCTCGTCGCCCGCCTCGGTGGCGACGAGTTCGTCGCGGCGTTGCCGGGCGTCGCGGGGGAGCCGGCCCTGACGATCGGCCGTCGCCTCGCCGCGACGCTGGGCGAGCCGTTCCGCCTCGGTGACGACCACCTCGAGCTCGGCGGTTCCCTCGGCGTCGCCACCCGACGGCGTGGTGAGGGCGTCGGGGATCTGCTGCGTCGGGCCGACGCCGCGATGTACCGGGCGAAGCGCCATGGCGGACGTCGAGTCGAGCTGGCCACCCACGACGACGCCGCGCCCCGCCTCCCGGCCTGAGCCAGGCCGTCGCGCCGTCGGGACACGAGCGGCGTCGACGCGATCAGGGGAAACGGTCGCCGATCCACTCGGCCACCAGCGCCATCGCCTCGGGGCGGTGCCCTTCGAGGTAGTGCGGCGCACCGGTGAGCTCGTGGTAGGTCAGGTCGTCGGCCCCCGACCGGTCGCGGATCTCGAGCGCCTGGTGGATCCGGATCTCGGTGTCGGCCGTCGGGTGGAGGATCAACGTCGGCACGGCGACCTTCGGCATCGTGTCGGCCAGGCGCGCCGGCGACGAGAGCCCCGACCACGTCGACAACCAACCCCGGGCCGTCATCGTGCGAGCCAGCCCACCCCGCCCGTGGTTCGCGTCGAGTGGGTCGGGGAAGGCGAAGAGCGACCCCATCGGGCGATCGTCGGGGTCGATGCTGAGGTCGAGGTAGGCCGGATCGGCGAGCGTCCGGTAGATCGTGAGGTACTCGGTGTGCACCGCCCGGGCGCGCGCGTCACGCCAGGCGAGCAGCTCGTTCGGGGCTGCCGTCGCCGGATCGATGCCCTTCGCCACCGACCATGCCGTGCGGGCGTCGGCGATCGTTCGCTTCGCCCGAGCATCGATCCGGGCGACGCGAGCCCGCTGCGCGTCGCGGTAGGTCGCGAGCCAGTCCCGGTCGTAGCTGCTCGGCTCGGGCCAGGGCCGCCAACCGTTCGCCGGGTCGTACATGTCGAGCTCGGGCACCCGGGAGTGGGGGTCGTCCTCGTCGGCGACCGACGGGTCGATGACCTGGAGCATGAACACGCCCTCGCCCGGATGTGCGGCGACCCCGACCCACGCGTCGCCGCATCCGTGCTCGGCCTGGGCGAGCGCCATGAGTGAACCGCCGCCGGAGTTGCCGAACAGCACCACGGCCTCGGCCCCTCGTCGTCGGACCTCGTCCGCGGCGGTGACCACGTCGATGACCGCCTGCTCATGGAGGCAGTCGGTGTCGTTGTTCATGTAGCGCGTGCCGAAGCCGAGCACGGCGTAGCCGGCGGCGGCGAGCAGGGGGCAGGCGTAGTGGGCGGAGAAGTCGCCGCGCGGGTGCGAGAGGATGACCGCCGTCCGCCAGGGGGTCCCGACCGGCGGGGTCCAGAGGATCCCACGGACGAGCGCGCCGTCGGGCGTGACCAGCCGGATGGGCTCGCGCTCGATCGCGACCCCGGGTGCGTCCTCCGGCAACGGCCAGTACCCGAGGCCGAAGGGGCGGGCATCACCGAGCGCGGCGTCCATGCGCGTCACCCTAGGTCGGTCCGCCACGGACGTGACCAGGCCCGGCGTCGTCGCGGCTTGAGCCGCCGCCGCGATCACGGCGACACTCTCGTCGTGTTCCTGGGTGAGGACCTCCTCGAGTGGATCGTGCTGGCGCTCGGCGCCGCCATGTTCGTGGGCAACCTCGGCGCGGTGGTCCGTCCCCGTGGCGAGCAGCGTGACGGTGATCTCGACCGGGCCCCGGTCGGACGATCGGTCGCCATGGCCGGGGTCGGGTTCGTCGCCGGCATCTGGGCCCTCGCGTCCCTGGCGAGCTGAGGAGCTCGCCGTGACCATCACCACCTCGCTCGTCTCGACCGCCGAGCCGTCGACGATCCATCGACTGCTCGTCGACGTCGAGGCCTGGTCGATCTGGTCGCCCCACGTGGCGAGCGTCGATCCCCCCACCGGTGAGGTCGCCGCCGGTTGGGAGGGCTCGACCCGTGCGTTCTTCAGCCCGGGAGCCACCGAGATGATCGTCGACGAGGTCATCGCCGACGGTGGCTACACCTGGCATTGCGCCGTCGGGCCGTGGACGCTGCGCTATCGCAACGCCGTGACGGCGGGCGTGAACGGCGGCAGCACGATCACCTTCGCCGCCGACCTGCACGGGCCCGCGGCGACCGTCATCGAGCGGATCGTCGGGCCCGTGTCCGCGCTCGGGCAGCGGCGCCGGATGCACCGCCTCGCCCGGTCAGCCGAACTGGTCGAGCGCCTCGGTGGGCCCTCGCCGCCTCGATGACCGGGCGGCGGTCGATCGGCGCGCCGTCTCTTCGAGGACCGAGCCGCTGATGATCGGCGCTCCCTCTACTCGATGACCGAGCCGCTCACGATGGGTGGGCCCTCGCCGAGGTAGAAGATGCCCGGGAAGCCGGCCGTCTCGAAGCCGAGGCTGGGGTTGCCCCGGAGCTCGGAGTCGGTGATCGTCAGGTTGCCGAGGCGGTTGTTGCTCACGAAGAACACCGCCCCGCCGCCCTCGTTGGCCCGGTTGTCCTCGACCCGGGTCCCGGCGACGACGAAGTCGAAGTCGCCTCCGTCGCCGTAGATCGCGCCGCCGTTGCCGCCGCCGGGTGTGCCGGACCGGGCCGGGTTGGCGCCGTTGCCCACCGCGGTGTTGTCGGTGAAGACCGAGTTGAGGATCGTGAGCGGGGCGACGAGGTTGCCGACACCGCCGCCGTTCGAGCAGGTGTTGCCGTCGAAGGTCGAGTTGACCAGGTAGTTCATCTGGCCGCTGGCCGTGCCGGTGATGCGGATCGCCCCGCCGGCGACGTCGGGCCCGACCGGGTCGCACTGGTTGTCGAGGAACCGGGCGTTGATCGCCCGGAACCGGCCCCCGCGCACGAAGATCGCGCCGCCGCCATCGGGGTCGTCACCGATCGAGCGGCCGTTGGTGAACGTGATGTTCTGGACGGTGAGGCGGGGCTCGGCCTGATCATCGCACCGTGCGGTGAGCCACACGAGCGACGGGTCGCAGGTGTTCATGTAGAGGATGCGCTGGGCGTCGTTCCCGCTGAGCGTCACGAGCCCACCGCCGTCGATCACGATCTCGGGCCCGGTGTCGTTGAAGATCCGGATGGTCTCGGTCATCTGGATCGTCACCGGGTCGGGACCGCAGTCGAACACGATCGTGCCGCCGTTGCGGGTCGCCGCGATGACGTTGTCGGACGTGCAGCTCTGCGGCACGCCGGTGCCGACCACCGCGGTCGGGCTCGAGACGTCGGCCGCTTGGGCGTCGGCTGGGACCGCTGCCCCGCCGTTCGGGTTGCCGGTCGGGACCTCGGGCGCGGGATCCGGGTCGCCGGTCACGATCGCGACAGCGGTGATCGGTGCCGGGATCGACTGGCCGCCGAGGCTCCCGGCGAAGTCCCGATCGGAGAAGTTGAAGATGCCACCGTCGTCGGCGACCATCAGGTAGCCGGCGCCGTTCGACACCATGCCGACCACCGGTCCGTTGAGCGGCTGCCCGCCCATCGACCCGCGGAAGTCGGCGTCGAAGGCGAACACGCCACCGTCGCCGGCGACGAGCCAGTAGCCCTCGCCGTCGGGATCGGGCACGAGCCCGTTGACCGGCTGGTTCAGTGGCTGGCCGCCCATGGAGCCCGCGAACTCGGCGTTGCCGAAGCTGAACACGCCGCCGTCGGAGCCCAGCATGTAGTAGCCGCCTCCGTCGGGCGTCGCGACGGAATCGACGATCGGGCCGTTCAGCTGTCCGGCGAGGCCGAGCTCGACGAGATCGCCGTGGTCGGTGGCGTCGCCGAAGCCGAACGCCCGGCCGAGATCGGTGAAGACCCAGAACCCGCTCCCGGTCGGCGTGGTCGACATCGAGGCGAACGCCTCGCCCGGCACCAACGCCGAGATGTCGGGCTGCCCGAGGTCCGCGGCTGAACCGAAGGCGTCGACTCGGCCGCCGGCGGCGAGGACCCAGTAGCCGTTGCCGTCCGGATGCCCGACGACGTCGACCGCCCTCGAGTCACCGACCGTCGCCCGTCCGTGATGCACCGCATCACCGAAGGCGTAGATCCGCCCCTCGGTGTCGAGCATCCAGTACCCCGACGCCTCGGCCTCGGCCTCGTCCGAGGCCTGGGCCCCGGCACCGGCCGCCGCCGTCAGGTACGCCGCGAGTAGCGCCGCCCCCGCCAGGACGATGCCGAGCCCCAGTCGCCGTCGATTCCCCACGTCTCGGACCTTCCTGTCCAGGTCAGCCCGCGCCGGCGAAGTCTGACACCACCGTCCGGACGACGTCCCGGGCCGTCATGTCGCGGACAGTGCCGCACGGCTCGCCCGGGGTATCGGACACCGATCGATCCGGGTTGAGCCGTCGTCTTGCGGCGCGGTCCCCGTCGCGGCCAGCCTCCGCAGATGACGACCGGCGGGGGCCGGTCACCCGAGGGAGGGACACCGATGGACGCCACCGAGCTCGCCGCCGCGATCGGACCACCGATGAACGCCACCGGCGCTGCGTTCTACTTCGACCCCGACACCCTGGCTCGGGGCAAGGAGCTCGGCCTCGACGGGTTCCGTTTCTACGCCCTCGGCCGGGCCAGCGTGCTCGGTGACGTCAGCGCCCCGGTGGTGCAGGCCGCGTTCGGGTACTTCCACGCCGACCTCATCGCCAAGATCCACGGCTCGGCCAAGGAGACGCTCGCACCGGCCGAGGCCGCGCCGATCTACCACGAGTGCTGCGCCGTCTGGGGCCGGACGAACCTCTCCGAGATCGAGGGCCTCGACAGCTTCTGCGCCGCCGCCGAGGCGATCATCGCCGCCCAGCCACCAGCCGGCCTGAGCCTCTACGCGGGCTGGGCGGCCCAGCCCCTGGCCGACGACGTTCCCGGCCGTGCTGCCCAGCTCGCCGCCGTCCTGCGCGAGCTCAGGGGCAGCGTGCACCTCCTCGCCGTGCTCGCCTCGGGCCTGACCGACCAGCAGGCCCACTTCCTCAAGCGCCCCGACGACTACGAGACCTTCGGCTGGAGCGAGCCCCCTGCCGTCGACGACACCCACCGGGCGGCGATGGACGCCGCCGAGGAGCTCACCGACCGCATGCTGGCCCCGGCCTTCGCCGCCGTTCCCGAGGCCGATCGGGCCGCGTTCGTGGCGACCGCCGAGGCGATGCGGGCGGCAAGCGGCCGCTGAGCGCACGGGTCGCGTGCGCGAGACTCCGGCCATGATCTCCGTGCTCATCATGTACCCGAAGACCGACGACTCGACGTTCGACATGGACTACTACGTCGAGACCCACATGCCGATGCTGGCCGACGCGCTCGGCGACGCCTGTCAGGGGTGGGGCGCGTCGACGGTCTCCGCCGGTGCGTGGGCGGCGTACGGGTGGGCGATCGTCGAGTCCCAGGAGGCCTTCGACGCCGCCATGGCCGAGCACGGGGCGAAGATCATGGGCGACGTCCCGAACTACACGAACGTCCAACCCGAGCTGGTCCTGGGCGCCGTCGCTCGGTAACCGCCCCGTCGGCGGCTGGTCCTGGGCGCCGTCGCTCGGTCACCGCCCCGTCGGTAGGTCATCTGGCGACGTGTTCGTCCATGACCTCGTCGGTAGGTCATCTGGCGACGTGTACGTCCATGGACGGCCTCGGCCGGTCATCTGGCGACGTGTTCGTCCATGACCTCGTCGGCCGGGCGGAGCTCGGTCCGGACGTTCACCTGGTCGAAGTAGTCGTACCAGCCACTGGCCTGCACCCCGGCCTCGAGCGACTGGAGGGCCTCGACCGACGGTGCCTGCCAGACCGCGACGTGGGTGTGATCGGTTCGGTGCGGGGTGTCGTCGTCGACGGTGCCCCAGCCCAGCGTCGTGATCCCACCGGCGGCCATCTCGGAGATCGCGCCGCGGACGCCGTCCATGAAGGCCGATCGGTCGGCTGGCGGGAGCGCGTCCCATCGGTCGTTCGGGGTCCAGGTCTCGATGAAGAGGTACATGGCGAGCAGCGTCGCGACCCGCCGGTCAGGAGTCCATGACGAGGTTCCCCTACGATCCGGCGATGGAGCGGACGTCGCCGACCCTGGTGCGCCGGCTGCGAACGAGCGGTGTGTCGATCACCCCCGACGAGGTGCGTCGCCGCCTCGACGAACCGGACGGCGACGCGGCGTACGCCGAGCGTGACCGTGACCGGGCGGCCCGGCTCCTGCTCCACGTCGACGATCCGGTGCGGGTGCTCGACCTCGGTCTGCGCCACCTCGTCCGTGAGGTGGGCGCGGCTCGTGGTGATGCGGGCCTGCTCGACGTCACCGACGGTCGGTACGTGCCCGCCGCCATCGTGGCCGACCCCGACGGTGAGGCGCTGATCCGGTCGACGCCGCTGCCGAACGACCACCCCGTCCTGCGTGCGGCCTGGGCCTGCGACGGCCCGGTTGCCTTCGACGACGTGGGCCGTGACGGGCGGTTGGGCTCGCTCCGACCGGTCTTCGCCGAGCTCGGCGCGACGGCGATGGTGGCGCGACGAATCAGCGTCGGCCCGATCGGGCTCGGTCTCCTCTGCGTCGACGAGGTCGAGGGCCGACGGCGGTGGGATCACCGGACCGTCGCGCGCATCGACGACTTCGTGCGTCGCTGGCTGGCGCCGGTGCTGCTCGCGTCGCTGCTCTCGGCCGACCGGTCGCCGCTGACGGCTGCGGAGCGACGGGCGGTGGCCGAGCTGGCCCGCGGCCACACCTATGCCGAGATCGCCCGGCGCCTCGGCAAGTCGGAGCGCACCATCGACAACCAGCTGCGGTCGGCTCGCCGCAAGCTCGGCGCCCGCAACGGGGTGGAGCTGGTCAAGGCGTTCGAGACGGCCTCGACGGGGTGAGAGCGGACGACGGGAATCGAACCCGCGTTATCAGCTTGGGAAGCTGAAGTTCTACCATTGAACTACGTCCGCCAGCGCCGCTCGACAGCGGCGTCAGGGCTCCGATCGTAGCCAAAGCGACTCCGAGTCGGCACGGCGCTACGGTCACCGGCGTGATCCTCTCCGACCGAACCCTGCGCGAGCAGCTCGCCGCCGGACGCATCGTGATCGACCCGCTGGACGACGCGAACATCCAGCCGTCCTCGATCGACGTCACCCTCGACCGCCGCTTCCGCGTCTTCCTCAACCACACCCGTGGGGTCATCGACGTGCGCGAGGACGTGTCGGACCTCACCGAGCCCGTCGAGGTCGAACCCGACGGCGTCTTCATGCTGCACCCGGGCGAGTTCGTGCTCGGCTCCACCGCCGAGGTCGTCACCGTGCCGAACGATCTCGTCGCCCGGCTCGAGGGCAAGTCGTCGCTGGGCCGGCTGGGTCTGCTGATCCACTCGACGGCCGGCTTCGTCGACGCCGGGTTCTCCGGGGCGATCACCCTCGAGCTCTCCAACGTCGCGACGCTGCCGATCACCCTCTACCCGGGTATGAAGATCGGCCAGATGAGCTTCCTGCAGATGACCACGCCTGCCGATCGCCCCTACGGCTCGCCCGGTCTGGGCTCGAAGTACCAGGGCCAGCAGGGCCCGACCGCCAGCCAGGGCCACGAGAACTTCTCGCGACCGAGCTGAGCGGCGGACCCACGCGGCCGGTGCCGGTGCGCCAACCGGTCAGCTCATGCCACCGTCGACCACCAGCTCGGTGCCGGTCACGAAGCTCGCCTCGGGAGCGAGGAGGAAACAGGCCGCGGCCGCGATCTCCTCGGGGGTGCCGAACCGACCGAGGGGGACCTGGGTCAGGACCTGCTGGGCGAAGGCCTCGATCTCATCGGGTCCGAGACCGGTGCGATCGAAGAAGCCGCTGTTCACCGGGCCCGGGCTGATCGCGTTGACGCGGATCGATCGCGGCGCGAGCTCGGTGGCGAAGACGTTCATCCCCGAGCGCAGGGCGCCCTTCGAGGCCGAGTAGATCGCGGAGTTGGGCATGCCGACGTCGTTGACGATCGAGGTGTTGAGGAGCACCGAGGCATGGTCCGACAGCGCGTCGTCGAGCGCGGCCAGCTGGAGGAACGGTCCCCGGACGTTGATGTCGAACTGCCGGTCGAACTCCGCGGGCTCCGTCGCCGACAACGGCGCGAACGCTCCGAGGCCGGCGTTGAGGAAGAGGGCGTCGACGCGATCGGCGAGGTGCGTCCGGACGGCCTCGCGCAGCGGGCCGCTGTCGGTCGCCGCGTTGTCGTGGGCGATGGCGATGATGCGGTCGTGGTCGCCGGCCGCCCGGAGGCGGTCGGGATCCTGTCCGGTGACGAGCACGAGCCCACCCTCGTCGGCGATGCGGCGAGCCGTCGCGAGGCCGATGCCGGACGTACCTCCGGTGACGACGGCGTGGCGGTCGGTGAATCGGGTCATGACGAGCTCCTTCGATCGTTCGGAAGCGATCACTTCCGAACTGGGACCGTACCGAGGAAAGGAAATGAACGCTCCCGAACTCCGCGTGACATCCGTCGCAGGACAGTTCGGAATCGATCGCTTCCGAACTGGGTACGCTCCGGACATGGCACGGCCCCGCGAGTTCGACGAGGACGAGGTGATCGACCGCGCCCGGACGGCCTTCTGGAGCCAGGGTGTGGCCGCCACGTCGATCAGCGCCCTGAGCGAGGCCACCGGGTTGTCGGTGGGCAGCCTCTACAAGGCCTTCTCCAGCAAGGACGAGCTGTGCTCCATCACCCTCGACGACTACCTGCGTCGTGCGAGGGCCCAGGTCGCTGCCACGCTCGACGGTGCGCCGTCGCCTCGGGCGGGCATCCGGGCGTGGCTCGACAGCGCGATCGCCCAGGCGACCGACGCCTCGCCGACGCGGGGGTGCTATGCCGTCGAGCTCGCCACGGAGCGGGCCGGCTCCTACGACGACGTCCGGACGCTGCTGGTCGACCACGACCGCGCCATGCGCCGGCTCGTGTCCGACGCCGTCGGTCGCGCCGTCGATGCCGGTGACCTCTCCGGTGACCCCGACGCCGTCGCGCTGCTGCTCTGCACCACCGTCAACGGGCTGATGGTCGAGGCGAGGAAGGGCATCAGTGATCGAGAGGCGCGCAGCGTCGTCGACACGATGCTCGGCGGCATCGAGACGAGCTGAGTGCTCAGACCGGGCCGGGGAAGCCGGCGCTGAGGTCGATGCCGAACCAGTCCTGCCACAGCTCCCGATACCGCTCGTCGTCGGCGTTGGCGAGCTGCAGGAACTCCTCGTCGCTGAGCTGCGCCCGACCGGCGAGCATCGCCTCGGCATCGTCACCGGAGCGCCAGCGGAGCTTCGGATCGGGGGTCGTGATGGCCTCCTCGATCACTCGGGCGGTGAGATCGGCCTCGGGCGCGTCGGGGATCAGGCTCAGGTACATGGCGAACATGCGGGCGTAGGCGCCGGCGTAGGGCCCATCGGGTGCCGACGTGTTCTTCGCCAGGATCGCCGTGCGGGTCACGCCGGGCTCGACGATGGTGACGTCGATGCCGAACGGTGCCACCTCGAGCGCGAGCACCTCGGAGTAGCCCTCCATGGCCCACTTGGACGACGTGTAGACGGCCTGACCGATCGAGGCCAGGCGGCCGACGACCGAGGAGATCATGCAGATGTGGCCGCTGCCGCGTTCGCGCATCGATGGCAGCACGGCCTGGGTGCAGCGCACGGGACCGAAGGTGTTGGCCTCGTAGACCCCCCGCCACTCGTCCATGGGGGCATCCTCCAACGTGAAGTTGGAGCCGATGCCGGCGTTGTTGACCAGCACGTCCACGGGTCCGTGGTCGGCGGCGATGAGCTCGAAGCAGTCCTGAACCGAGTCGTCGTCGGTGACGTCGAGTCGGACCAGGCTCACGGGGAGCGAGGCCGCCTCGATCTCCTCGGTCAGCTTGGTCGCGCCATCGGGGTTCCGGGCCGTCGCGACGACCTCGTGTCCCGCTCTGGCGAGGTGCAGCGCCGCCGCCCGCCCGATGCCGCTGTTCCCTCCGGTGATCACGATGCGCACCGGAGGGACGCTAGTCCCGTGGCCCACGCGGCTCGGGCGGAGCAGCTCGTCAGCGGGCGATCAGGTCGCGCACCTCGGTGAGTCGGAACGCCGCGGTGGTCTCGTCGATGAGATCGGTCGTGCTCCACACCGAGCCGGCGATCACGTAGCGACCGCCCGACTCGTCCTCGACCAGCCAGCTGAGGTTGAGCACCCCGGGCTCGGAGCCGCCCTTGAAGCCGACGTAGGACCACCGCCCCGCCTCGTCGAGCGCACCGGGTTCGATCGAGAGCACGGCTCGGGCCTCGTCGTCGTCCGCCAGCCGGACGAGCACCCGACAGAGGTCGGCCGGTGAGGCGAACCACTCCGCGGCGTCGACGTCGACCGGGCTCGTCCAGGCCGCGGCCGCCGGGAGCAGGGCATCGAGGTCGGCGTCGGCGACGGGACCAGCGAGGAGCTCGCGACGGCCGGTCTCATCGGCGATGAGGTAGTCGGAGCGGATCGCGTCGTCGAGCTTGAGGACGAAGAGCTCCCGCGTCGTGAGGAACGGGCGGTTGAGCTCGGGTGCGGCGTGGCCTGCGGTGACGAGCGCGGCCTCGACGGCGTCGCGACCGACCGCGTCGATGAGCAGGTCGGTGGCGGTGTTGTCCGAGATCGCGATCATCCGCTCGGCCAGCGTGCGTACGGTCTGCGCCGAACCGGCCGGATCGTCCTGGGTGATGCCGGACGGCAGGCTGTCGAAGCGGTCCTCGATCGTGACCTCGGCGTCCCAGGTGAGCGTTCCCGCTCCGACGGCGTCCACCACGGCCGCGAGGACCCACAGTTTGAAGGCCGAACCGATGGGTGCCTGCCGCTCCGGGTCGAGGCCCAGGAGCGGTGCGCCGCACGCGGCGTCGCCGACGTCGAACGCCCCGACCGCCAGCTCGCCCAGCGCGGCGAGCTCGTCGAGCGCGACCTCGATGTCGCCCACCGGTTCGATGTCGACCGTCGGCGTGAACAGCAGCGTCTCGATGCGGGCCCCTGCATCGCTGCGGACGACCAGCGTCATCTCGAGGTCATCGCTGCCGTCGCTCGGGCTCAGTCGGGCGATGAGCGCGTTGCCGTCCGGGCTGCGATCCTCGCCGACGGTCCGCCACGGCCCGGCAGGCAGGAACGACGTGCCGACCTCCATGAGCTGTGCGTGGGTGACCTGGGCGCGGAACTCGTCGGCGAACGTGACGTCGAAGGTGGACTCGTCGAGGGGCCGCCCATTGAGCCAGCCGAGGATCTGGTCGAACCGTCCGTCGAGCGACGCAGCGTCGGCCTGGACGACGGTCGTGGAGGTCGGTGCAGACGTCGTCGAGGTGGATGTCGCGGTCGTGCTGGTCGACGAGGGGGCGTCGGTGGTGGTCGCCTCGGCACCCTCGTCGCCGTCACCGCTCGAGCAGGCGGCTCCCAGGACACCGACGAGGAGCAGCGGGGGCAGCAGGTGTCGACGGAGGATCATGTGCCGAGTCTCGGCGCGGAGCTCGTCGCTGTCGTCGGTCCGATGACCGATTCGTCGATCCCCCGTGCGGGGGAGTCACTCAGTCGCCGGCGCTGGGGGAGGGGTTGAGATCGGCGGCCTGGAGCGACGAGTACCGATCGGACTCGCCGTTGCGGATGGCCTCGAGCAGGTGGATCGAGACATCGGCGACGCGGACCTCGTCCTCGTCGTGCCCCATCCCCTTCACACCGTCGTCGATCATGATGTAGCAGAACGGACAGGCCGTCGCGACCCTCGAGGCGCCGGTCTCGACCAGCTCACGCGAGCGCTCGTCGTTGACCTTCGTGCCCGTCGACTCCTCCATCCACATGCGGGCGCCACCAGCCCCACAGCACATCCCCGTCGTGCCGTTGCGGGGCGCCTCGACGATCTCGACGCCGCCGAGCTGGCCGATGACCTTGCGCGGCGCGAGGTAGACGTCGTTGTGGCGGCCGAGGTAGCAGCTGTCGTGGTAGACGATCCGGTCCTCGAGCCGGGCGGTCGACAGATCGAGCTTGCCCTGGTCGACCAACCACTCGAGGAACTGGGAGTGGTGGACGACCTCGTAGTGCCCGCCGAGCTGCGGGTACTCGTTCATCAGCGTGTTGAAGCAGTGCGGGCACTGCGTGATGATCTTCTTCACCCCCATGCCGTTCATCGACTCGATGTTCTGCATGGCGAGCATCTGGAAGACGTACTCGTTGCCCGAGCGGCGGGCCGAGTCGCCGGTGCACATCTCGTTGGGGCCGAGGATGGCGAAGTCGACGCCCGCCCGCTTCATCAGCTCGGCGGTCGCCTGCGACACCTTCTTGTTCTTGTCGTCGAAGGACCCGGCGCAGCCCACCCAGTAGAGGTACTCGTGGTCGAGCGGGTCCCCCGGATCGACCACCGGGACGTCGAGCCCGTCGGCCCAGTCGGCCCGCTCGGTCTGGGACAGGTTCCACGGGTTGGCGTTGTTCTCCATGCCGCGGAAGGCGTTGCCCAGCTCGGTGGGGAACTCCGACTCCATGAGGGTGAGGTAGCGCCGCATGTCGAGGATCTTGTCGAGGATCTCGATGTTGACCGGGCAGATCTCGTCGCAGGCGCGGCACGACGTGCACGCCCAGATCTCGTCGTGGCTGACCCGCTCGAAGATCGAGTTGGTGTCGACGGTGATCTCGGGGACGGTGCCCAGCGGCGGCGACACGACCGGGGACCCGGTCGCGGCCATGACCTCGCCGGTCTTGAGGACGATCTCGCGCGGGTCGAGCGGCTTGCCGGTGGCGTGGGCGGGGCACACGCTCGTGCACCGACCGCACATGGTGCACGCATCGGTGTCGAGGAGCTGCTTCCAGGTGAAGTCCTCGACCGCGGTGGCGCCGAAGGTCTCGAGCTCGGTCTCCTCGAGGTTCGGCATCGCCCGCATGGCGCCCTTCGGCCGCTCGCGCTCGCGGAGGTACATGTTGAGCGGCGACGTGAAGATGTGGCGCAGCATCGTGATCGGCAGGATCACGAGGAACACCACGAAGGTCAGCGCGTGGGCGATCCACCAGGCCTGGTGCCACCCCGCGACGTTCGACCAGTCCTCCACCAGGCCCGAGAGCGGGTAGCCGATCACGGACCAGCGCTCGTAGTCGGGGCGGCCCTCGACGGCGATGCGGAACATCTCGGCACCGAAGCCGGTCACGCCGATCGCCAGGAGCGTGCCGAGGATCAGCGCGTGCTCGGGCTTGGACTTGATGCGGATGCGATAGGGGCGCCACGCCTTCGGGCCGTAGCGCCGCAGGATCGCCCAGACGATCGAGCCGACGAAGATCGCTCCCGCCACGTCACCGACGAGGGAGTAGCCCCGGTAGACGTCGCCGTGGAGGAACTTGAGGCCCTCGGGCAGCTGGTGGTCGACCTCGAGCGTCGTGGTGACGCCGAGCAGGACCAGGAAGCTGAAGTACATGGCGGCGTGCATGAGGCCGGCGCCCGGCTCGCGCAGCAGGGTCTGCATCGACGTGCCCGCCCGGAAGTCCTCGAGGCGTCGCTTGAGGTTCTTCGGTGTGGTCCGGCGGTCGTCGGGTGCGCCCCGCTGCCAGTTCTTCACCCGGTTCGAGAAGTTGACGGCACCCCAGATCAGCAGGATCGGGATGACGGTGTAGAACGCGACCTTGATGCCCGACGGCACGTTGCCGAACACCGTGCGGTGCACCTCGTTGTCGTTCTCCCACCCGGTGATCGACGGCAGGATGCCCGACAGCAGGGTGAACAGCCCGATGCCGACGCCGAGCGCCAGCACGAGGTGTTGGGGGCGGAGGCGGTTCGAGGTCGTCTCGGCGGAGGTGTCGGCAGGAGCGCTCATATCGCTCCCGACCGTACTCCTCCGACATGCGGGGGGAGGAAGTACAGAACAACATGCTCGACGGGTGTTCGGCCGAGTCGAAC
>JBCCTY010000033.1:0-23277 GCA_039197885.1 Actinomycetota bacterium
ACCACGAGCCGGTCGGTCTGGAACTGGGCGAGGCTTCGCCCCAGGACGGTCCGGGCGCCATCTCGATCCTGGGTGGCGACGAGGTTCGCCACCATGTTGTAGGTCGGCCGGAACGCCGACGTCAGCTCGAAGTCGCCGCTCGATGCCAGGCGGGCGAGATCATCGAAGCGCAGGAAGCGGTTCCAGCAGACGACGGCGTCGCCTTCGCGGTCGATCCCCCTGCGACCGGCCCGTCCGGTGAGCTGGGTGTACTCCCCCGGGGTCAGCGTCGAGTGACCGTCGCCTCGATACTTCGTCAGGGACTCGATGACCACGGACCGAGCCGGCAGGTTGACGCCCATGGCCAGCGTCTCGGTGGCGAAGACGACACCCAGCAGCCCTGCGGCGAAGCACTCCTCGACGGCCTCCTTCATGGCCGGGACGAGGCCGGCGTGGTGGGCGGCGACGCCCCGCTCCAGGAGCCGCTGCCAGCGATCGACGTCGAGCGCGGCCCGCGTCGCATCGTCGACACCGGCGAGGCGCCGTTCGACGATCCGGGCGATCTCACCGGCTCGGGAACCGTCGGTCAGTCGCAGACCAGCTTGGCCACAGGCCCGGGCGGCCTCGTCGCACCCGTTCCGGCTGAAGACGAAGTAGATCGCCGGGAGGAGGCCGTGATCGTCGAGCTGCTCGACGACCTCCGGGCGGCGGGGCGCGAACCATCGCGAACCCCGTCGACGCCCGCCCTGGTCGTGGTCGGCCCGTTCGAGCATCTTGGCCGTCGACCGGCTCGGACGTCGGTGGTCGTCGAGGGTGTCGGCCAGTCGGAGCCGGCCCGTGGCCTTGTCGCCCAGCAGCAACCGATTCCTGAGCGCCACGGGTCGGGTGCTCTCGACGACCACCTCGGCCCGTCCCCGCACGGCGTCGAGCCAGCCGGCGATCTCGTCGCCGTTCGAGACCGTGGCCGAGAGGCACAGGAGCTGCACCGCGGGGTCGAGCTGGACGATGACCTCCTCCCACACCGGGCCGCGGTAGGGGTCCATGAGGTAGTGGATCTCGTCGAGCACCACGACGCCGAGCCGGTCGAGCGAGGGGGACGCCGCATAGATCATGTTGCGGAGGACCTCGGTGGTCATCACGACGACCGGGGCGTCCGGGCGCACGACGTTGTCGCCGGTGAGCAGGCCCACGCGCTCGCGGCCGAAGAGCTCGCCCAACTCGACGAGCTTCTGATTCGACAGCGCCTTGATCGGCGCGGTGTAGAACGCCCGGCGCCCGGCCGCGAGCGCACGCTCGATGCCGTACTCGGCGACGAGGGTCTTGCCGCTGCTCGTCGGTGCTGCGACGAGGACCGAGGCTCCGGAGTCGATGTGATCGAAGGCCTCGCGTTGGAAGCGGTCGGGGTCGATGCCCCGACCGCCGAGGACGGCCTCGCGCACGGCCGCCGGGTCGACCCCGGTCCCGGTCACACCCGGCGCCGAAGCAGCAGCTTCCCGATGAGCGCGCTCGACTCGTAGAAGAGGTACATCGGGATCGACAGGGCGAGCAGGCTGATCGGGTCACCGCTCGGGGTCAGGATCGCCACCGCCGTGACGATCAGCACGATCGCGTAGCGCCGGAACTGGGCCAGTTGGCGCGGCTCGATGATCTCGGCGAGCTGCAGGAAGACCAGGAGGATCGGGAACTCGAAGCAGATCCCGAACGTGAGCATCATCATGGTGATGAAGCTGAGGTAGGGGCCGACGGCGAGGAGCGGGTCGACCTGGTCGCCCGCCACCCGGATGAGGAACTCGAACGCCCGGGGCAGGGTCCAGTAGGCGAGCGCCGCGCCGAGGACGAAGAGTAGGACGGCGCTCGCGACGAAGGGCACCGCCCAGCGCTTCTCCCTGGGGTGCAGCGCCGGTGTGATGAAGCGCCACAGCTGCCAGAGCAGGACCGGCATGGCCAGCGCCACACCGGCGATGAGCGACACCCGGATCCGCACCGCGAAGCCCTCCGCCGGCCCGGTGAAGATGAGGTTGCAGTTGGGCGAGATGGGCTCGTGGGAGCGTTCGGCCAGCAGTGGCACGACGGTCTCGCAGTACGGGTCGACGAGGAAGTTGATGAGCCGGTTGTAGAACGAGAACGCCACGGCGAGCCCGAGCGCGACGGCGATGAGGCTGTAGATGATGCGGGTCCGGAGCTCTTCGAGATGCTCCACCACGGTCATCTGGCCCGTCGGGATGTCGGGCTCGTCTCGGTTCCGCCGGAAGGGAAGCCGGATCTGCATCAGGCGGGCGCGCTCCTGCCCGTCGGTTCGTCGTCGTCGGACGCACGGAGGTCGTCGGCGGCTCGTGGCTCGGCGTCGGCGGTCCTGTGCCCACCGGCGAGCGCCTCGGGGCCCGAGATCGTCGTGCCGTCGGACTCGGTCGTCTCGCGAGCCTCGGGGCCCGAGATCGTCGTGCCGTCGGACTCGGTCGTCTCGCGAGCCTCGGGGCCCGAGATCGTGGTGCGATCGGACTCGGTCGTCTCGCGAGCCGCGGGGCCCGAGATCGTGGAGCCGTCGGACTCGGTCGTCTCGCGAGCCGCGGGGCCCGAGATCGTCGTGCCGTCGGACTCGGTCGTCTCGCGAGCCGCGGGGCCCGAGATCGTCGTGCCGTCGGACTCGGTCGTCTCGCGAGCCGCGGGGCCCGAGATCGTCGTGCCGTCGGACCCGGTGGTGCCTCTGGCCGCCGGACCCGAGATCGTCGGTCGGGTCGGCGCTGACGGACCCGTGCCGTTCGCACCCGCTCCGTCGCCGGTCTCAGTGGTGCCCCGAGCCGCAGGACCCGAGATCGTCGGTCGGGTCGACTCGGAGGGGCCCGTGCCGTTCGCACCGGTGTCCTCATCGGCCGCGGTCAGGTCGGTCGGCCCGCCCGGGTCCGGGGCGTCGTCGCGCGACGGCGTGGTCGTGGTGTCGGGAGCGTCGTCCCGGCGGACGCCGGGCTTCGAGGCGGGCGTGTAGGCGACGCCGGCGTCGCGTGCGGCGTCGGCCTCGATCGTGTCCTCCATCGCGTGGCGCATCTCGTCCTGGAAGCCGGTCGAGACCGAACGGATCGTCCGCATGGCCTTGCCGACCTGGCGGGCTGCCTCGGGCAGACGCGTCGGTCCGAGCACGAGCAGCGCCACGAGCAGGATGACGAGGATCTCACCCGAACCGAGGTTCATCGTTCGGGTCCGATCGCCGGTGGACGATCACCGGACACCGCCGGGTGGCGGGTGGTGCGGGTGAGGTCGCGCTCCAGTCGGGCGAGATCGATGCGGACCGCATCGACCCCTGGTCGGAGGTCGCGGAGCGCGACGATCGAACGCCGCAGGGCGTCGGTCCGGCGGGCGAGCTCCGCCGTGGCGAAGGCGATCGCGGTGACGGCGAGGGCGAGGCCGAGCGCAGCAGCGAGCCAGGCGAGTTCCATCGGGTCCGAGGCTAGTGGCCGTCCCACGGCCGGCGGCGCTCACGCTCCGACCACCGCCCGCTGCGGGGCAGAACGCAGCGGGGCCGGCCCCAACCGGACGCCGAGCCGGACGGCCCCGTCCGGCTGCCGGGAGCTCAGTCGCTCGTGTGGTTCGTCAGCTCGTCGAACCAGGCGTCGCCGCCGAGGAGGTCGTGGAAGTCCAGGAGATCGTCGTGGGTGAAGAGACGTCCACCCTGCGGACGTTCACGCAGCTCCAGCGGCAGGGTCCAGACCACGACCCGCACGCCCGAGGCAGCGAGGAGATCGACCACGTGGGGCTCGGCGGGCTTGAGGATCGTCATCCGGCACACCGGGCAGCCGAACGTGTAGGCCCCCGTGTCGTCGTCAGCGCAGACGCGAACCGTCACGTCCCGTGTGGTCAGCTCCACGTCCCCGCAGTCGGGGCACGTCGCTCTCACGGTCGCCATCAGGATCGCCCCAGCTCGTTCACATGTGATCCATCGGCGAGATCCGAGCGGGTGTGAGGCTTCACCACTGAATGGGCGGACGTGCCTCCTGCCACCTGGACTTGCCACGATGGGCCGGTGCAGCTGGTCCGCCACCCCTCGCGCCGCCACCCGCCCGTGACGTTCGGTGACGGCGGCGCGAGCGCACATGCGCCGGACGGCTCGGTCGAGTCGTTCGAGCTGGCCGTGATGCTCGGGGCCACCGGGATCGCTGCCCGGGTGCACCTCACCGGCGACGGCATCGACCTGGTCAGCCGGGCTCCGGCGGTGGGCCGCTGGCCTCGCCGTCGACGCCTCGATCAGCTCGCTCGTGACGAGGTCCCCGAGCTGGCGACGCTCGACGACGTGCTCGACGTGCTCGGCGACCACACGCTCGTCTCGCTCGAGGTCGCCGACGCCACCACCGCTGGTGTCGTCCTCGCGACGATGGCCCGACGGGGCCGGTCTGAGCGGCTCTGGCTGTGCCACGACTCGGTCGACGAACTGGCCGACTGGCGGGATCGGTGGCCCGCCGTCGCTCTGGTCCACCGGGGCCGCATCGAGAGCCTCGAGAGCGGCCCGGAGCGCCACGTCGCTCGCCTCGCGGAGCAGGGGATCGACGGGTTCTCGATGCCGGGGTCGGACTGGACCGGCGGCCTGACCACCCTGATCCACCGCTTCGGCCTCGATGCCGTGGCCACCGAGGCCAGGGTCGAGCGGGTCTTCGTCGATCTCGTCCGGATGGGGATCGATGCCGTGCACACGGCCGAGGTGGAGCGGCTCGTCGACGTGGTCGCCCGCGAGGCCGGTCCGGCCGGTGCGCCGGGTTAGAGCCCGCCGATGGCGTCCAACGGCCAGACCCGGACGAACGCCTGGCCGACGATCGTGTCGGTGGGGATCGCACCGAAGACGCGACTGTCGGTCGAGTTCCCACGGTTGTCGCCGAGGACGTACACGTGGTCGGGCGGCACGATGATCTCGGGCAACCCCGAGGTGAACGTCGCGTCCGGGAGGTAGGTCTCGTCGAGGGGTGCGCCGTTGACGAACACCACCCCGTCGCGGGCTTCGAGCACGTCGCCCGGCAGGCCGATGATGCGCTTGATGAACTCGTCGATGTCGGACTCCGGCAGCGACTCGGGCTTGTGGAAGACGATCACGTCGCCCCGTTCGACGTCGCCGAACTCGTAGGAGAGCTTGTTGACCAGCACCCGGTCGCCGATGTTCAGCGACGGCTCCATGGAGCTGGAGGGGATGTAGAAGGCCTGGAAGAGGAAGGTCTTGATGAGCAAGGCCGCCAGGAGCGCACCGATGATGACGGCGAGCCACTCGAGCACGGCACGAACGGGGTGCGGGGGCTGCTCGTCCCCGCCTCGATTGCCGTAGACGTCGTCGTCGACGCCGTCCCACCCGGGCCGCTCGCGGAACAGGTCCGCGGTGGTTCGAGGCGGGGGGGCGCCTTCTCCGATCAAGCTCACGAGACCGTCAGGGTAGTCGGCCCCGGGCGCCATCGGCGTGCGCGTCCACCACGGCGCAGCCGGCCGGTCAGGGACCGGTGACCTGGGCCGCGGCGAGCTGTCCGGCGGCCGCAGCGCAGTCGACGAAGCAGGGGTCGTCGGCGGCACGACGCCCCATGGACCGGAGCTCGATCCCTGCGTCACGCAGGTCGCCCAGGACCTCGCGGGCCGCGACGTGCTCGACCCGGTGGGCACCGTCGATCTCGGCCAGTTGGGGGTCGAGGAGGTCGCGCCATCGTCCCGGGACGGCCACCGTGAGCGGGCCGCCGGCGAGGCGCAGCACGGTGGTGCTGTGGTGGCTGAGCCCCCGGTGGCGGTCACGGGCATCGACCCCGCTCGCTCGCAACGCCAGGGTCACCTCGCCGCCCAACCGACCGGCGAGGTCGATCACCGGCACCTGCCCGAGCGCGGCGTGGCCCAACGTGGTGCCGGTGCCGACGTTGCCCGGACCCATGGCCACGATCGCCAGGTCGGCGTCGAGCCGGTGCCGGGCAGCCCACAGCCCGGAGGCCACGTTGACCGCCTCGTGGTCACCGCCGAACGCCTGGCCGGCGGTGATCGTCACGTCGAGGATCCCGGAGGCCGTCAGGTCGGCGACGAGGTCCGAGAGCACGAGCGGGAGCGCGGCGTCGTCGGTCATCACGTAGGCGATCCGGGCCCCTCGACGGGACTGCCGGACCGCCGCCGCGATCGGCGCGACCAGGCTGTGCAGACCGGCCACGACGACGGGGAGGCCATCGAGACCGTCCTCGGCCTGGGCGTCGGTCGGCTCGTGCTCCTCGTAGCTGCCGGTGTCGACCTGGAGGCTCGTGTAGCGCAGCTTCATGATGTGCCCGGGGCCGGGCTCGTCGCGTCGCTCGCGGGTGAGGTTCCAGTGGACGACGTGCCAGCCGCCGGTGCCGAGTCCGAGGTCGACGGCTGTGGTGTTGACGACCACGTGGTCGCCCACGGCGACCTCGCCGATCAGGTCGGTGAGGACGTAGGCGCGCTGACCGTCGACCGTCACTCGTTGCAGGCCGCGTCGCTCGGCCAGGAGCGCGTCGACGGTGCCCGTGCGGAAGGCGACCACGCCGTCCTAGAGGGAGGCGATGAGCTTCTCGACCCGCTCGTCGTAGGCCTTGAACGGGTCCTTGCACAGGACCGTGCGCTGCGCCTGGTCGTTGAGCTTCAGGTGGACCCAGTCGACGGTGTAGTCGCGCTTGCGCTCCTTGGCGACCCGGATGAACTCCCCCCGGAGGCGGGCCCGCGTCGTCTGCGGCGCCTGCTCGACCGCCGTCGCGATGTCGGTGTCGTTGGCCATCCGCTCGACGAGGCCGCGATCCTGCATCTTGTAGAAGATGCTGCGGTGCTGCGACACGTCGTGGTACTGCAGGTCGAGCAGGGCGACCCGGGGGTCGTTGAGGCTCAGGCCGTGCTTCTCGCGGTAGCGCTCCACGAGGTGGTACTTGATGACCCAATCGACCTCGCGGTCGAGCTGCAACGGGTCGTCGTCGATCGCCGTCATGCAGTGCTCCCACATGTCGAGCGCCTGCTTCTCGATCGGTGACAGCTCGTTGCGCTCGGCGTAGCGCAGGGCTCGGTCGAGGTACTCGGACTGGATGTCGAACGCCGAGGCCTCCCGCCCGTTGGCGAGGCGGATCCGACGCCGGCACGTCATGTCGTGGCTGATCTCACGGATCGCACGGATCGGGTTCTCGAGCGTCATGTCGCGGAGCACGACCGACGGATCCTCCAGCATGCGCAGCAGGATGCTCGTCGCGCCCACCTTGAGGAAGGTCGTGTACTCGCTCATGTTCGAGTCACCCACGATGACGTGGAGGCGGCGGTAGCGCTCGGCATCGGCGTGCGGCTCGTCGCGGGTGTTGATGATCGGACGCGATCTGGTGGTCGCCGACGAGACGCCCTCCCAGATGTGCTCTGCTCGCTGAGCGATGCAGTACATCGCGCCCCGGGCGGTGTGGAGGACCTTGCCGGCACCGGCGTAGATCTGACGCGACACGAAGAAGGGGATCAGCACCTCGGCGTACTGGCTGAAGTCGTCGGTGCGGCTCGTGCAGTAGTTCTCGTGGCACCCGTAGCTGTTGCCCGCCGAGTCGGTGTTGTTCTTGAAGAGGTAGATGTCGCCCTTGATGCCCTCCTCCTCGAGCCGTTGCTCGGCCGAGACGACCAGCTGCTCGAGGATCCGCTCACCCGCCTTGTCGTGGACGACCAGGTCGTAGACCGAGTCGCACTCGGGGGTGGCGTATTCGGGGTGGGAGCCGACGTCGAGGTAGAGGCGGGCGCCGTTGGCGAGGAAGACGTTGCTGCTTCGTCCCCACGACACCACCCGGCGGAAGAGGTACCGAGCGACCTCGTCGGGACTGAGGCGCCGCTGACCCCGCAGGGTGCAGGTGACGCCGTACTCGTTCTCGAGGCCGAAGATGCGCCGCTCCACGCACTGCACCGTAGCGGTCGCCGTCTCCCCCGCTGCAGCTCCCCGTGACGACCTTCCACACGTCCTCGAAGATCATGGGCTTCATGACTTATCCGACCTAGTGCATTCGTTCTACCCTCCGCGCGTCCGACCGGAGAGGAACGCAACGGCATGACCTTCGAGAACCTCTACACCTACTCGGCCACCCAATACGAGGTGGTCTTCGGCGTCTTCGCCCTCACGGCTGCGGTGTTCGCCGCTTGCCTCGTCTACTCGCTCGTCACCGCGGGGTCGATCGCACCTCGCTACCGGCTCACGTCCTACCTGACCGGGGTCGTGATGGTGTCCGCCTTCTTCGAGCTCGGCTGGCTCGCCATCCGGTGGGACTCGGTCTTCAGCTTCGACGACGACCTCGGTCGCTACGTCCGCGACGGCGACCTGTTCTCCAACGGGTTCCGCTACATGAACTGGTCGATCGACGTCCCGGTGCTGCTCACGCAGCTCCTCATCGTCGGCGGGATCACCGGCTCGCTGTTCCTCAAGCGTTGGGCCGCCTTCGTGGTCGCGGGCCTGGCGATGATCTGGACCGGCTACGTCGGCCAGTTCGACGAGATCGACGGCGGCGCCCAGTTCTGGGCCTGGGGCATCGTCAGCACCGTCTTCTACCTGTGGCTGCTCACCGTCGCCTACCAGACGATCCGCGACGCCAAGTCCGGCGCCTCCCCGACCGTCACCAAGCTCTTCGACATCACGTGGATCCTGTTCCTGGTGTCCTGGACGATCTACCCGCTCGGCTACCTGATGCCGGTGATCTGGGACGACCCGAACAGCGTCGTGATCCGGAGTCTCGTCTACAGCGCCGCCGACATCAGCTCGAAGGCGATCTACGGCGTGATCCTGGCCCTGATCGCGCAGCGCCTGAGCGCCGAGCAGGGGTTCCAGGCCGCGATCGACAGCGAGAGCTGGGCCGAGCGGCAGGACGCCTGACGGCCCGAGGCACCGGGGCCGCCGTGGAAGCGGTCTCGGTCCTCGTCCCACCGTCCACGACTACGCTCGGTCCGTGGCCGAGCTCGTCCCCTTGGTGACGATGAACGACTCCTTCGCCGCGCGCGTGCTCGTGGCGCGGCTCGGTGCCGACGGCATCGTCTGCCAGCTGCGCGGCGGGATGGACGGCCCCTACCCGCTCGGGCCGGTCGTCGTCCTGGTCGAGGCCGACCGCCTCGACGAGGCGACCGAGCTCATCGAGTACGTCGACGGCTCCGGCCCACCGGCCCGTGAGGTGCCTGCGTCGCCGGTGCCGGCCTGGGCGGTCGTGGCCGTGCCCGTGACCATCGGGTCCATCCTGCTCGTGAGGATGTTCTGGTTCGCGATGTGACCCGGGGCGCCGCCGTCGCCGGTCAGCCGATCGCGGCTGCCACCCGATCGTCGGTCCAACGGTCGAAGGCCCGACCGCGCGCCGAACGGTCCAGGACGGCGACCTCGAGGTCACCCGCCGCGAGCTCGCGATCCGGCCCGGCGAGGGCCTCGGCGGCGGCCTTGACGCCGTCGGCGGCCGGCATGGCGTCGACGTAGCTCTCCTCGAGCCGTTCGGCGATCGCCGCCGTGTCACCGCCGAGCACGCTGAAGCGCTGCTCGTCGACCACCGTGCCGTCATAGAGGATGTGGAAGAGCTGATCGGTCTCGGGATCGGCGCCCAGCTCCGCCACGAGGATCTCCACCTCCATGGGCTTCATCTCGTGGGTGAAGACGTTGCCGAGGATCTGGGCGTAGTTGTTCGCGAGGCTGCGGGCGTCGACGTCCTCGCGACTGAAGGTGTAACCCTTCAGGTCAGCGGCGCGGACTCCTGCGATGCGGAGCTGGTCGAACTCGTTGTAGCGACCCACGCCGCCGAAGGCGATGCGATCGTAGATCTCGGCGATCTTGCGCAACGTGGAGGAGGTGTTCTCGGCGCAGAGCACGATCCCCTCGGCGCAGATCAGCGCGGTGAGGCTGCGTCCCCGGGCGATGCCCTTGCGGGCGTAGTCGGCCCGGTCCTGCATCACCTGCTCGGGCGCGACGTAGAACGGCATGGTCATCGGCCGACCTCCCCGCCGTCCTCGATGGAGCTGGAGATCGCGGCCAGCTCCTCGTCGTCGAGCCGTTCGAACCCGGCTGAGGTGATCGTCGCCACGACCGGGAAGATGCCGCGACGGTGATCGGGGCCGCCCGTGGCGGAGTCCTCGTCGGCGGCCACCATCAGCGAGCGGACGGCCAGCCGGACGACCTCGTCGCGCGGTGCGTCGTCGCGATGCCCGATCTTGATGACCGTGCTGGCGTGGAGGCTGCCCGAGCCGCTGGAGGCGTAGGCCTGCTCCTCGTAGCGGCCGCCGGTCACGTCGTACTCGAACAGCCGGCCGACCTCGCGACGGTGGTCGTAGCCGGCGAAGATCGGGACGACGGCCATGCCCTGCATCGCGGCCGGGAGGTGGCCGCGGACCATGCCGGACAGCTGGTTCGCCTTGCCCTCGAGGGACAGCTGCGAGCCCTCGACCTTCTCGTAGTGCTCGAGCTGCAGTTGGAACAGCTTCACCATCTCGACCGCCGGTCCCGCGGCCCCGGCGATGGCGATGCCGGAATGGCGATCGGCCGGGAAGACCTTCTCGATGCGGCGGTGGCTGATCCAGTTGCCGGCGGTGGCCCGGCGATCACCGGCCATGACGACGCCGTCGGCGTAGCGCAACGCCACGACCGTCGTGCCGTGGGGAACCGTCGGCATCGTGCCGGTGGCCGGCAGCTCGGGCCCCTCGGTCGGTCCGGAGCGCTTCAGCAGCTCCACGAAGTCGGGGCCGGGGTCGTCGCCCGGTGCGAAGAACGGGATCGCCATGTGTGTGGTGCGCAGGTCGGGCTCGGCCCGGACCTACTGACCGCCCTTCTGCACGTAGTTCTTCACGAACTCCTCGGCATTGGTCTCGAGGACGTCGTCGATCTCGTCGAGGAGATCGTCCATCTCGGCCTTGAGCTCGTCGCCGCGCTCGGTGCTCGGCGCGGTCTCCTCGACGGTCTCGTCGGTCCGCTCGGGTGCCGGGCGTCGGATCTGCTCCCGCTCCGCCATGCTCTCGCTCCTCCCACGTTCTCCGGTGCTCAGCCCGTCGGCTACGAACCCAACCGTTCGAGGAGTTCGGCCGCCGTCTGGCTCTCGTCCAACAACCTACCCACGTGCTGCGCGGTGCCACGCAACGGTTCCATCATGGGGACACGCCGGAGGGGGTCGGCGCCCACGTCGAAGACGAGCGAGTCCCAGTTGGCCGCGACGATGGCCTCGGGATACTTCTGGAGGCACCGGCCCCGGAAGTAGGCACGGGTGCCCTCGGGCGGCTCGGTCATCGCCCGGGTCACCGCGTCGTCGTCGACGAGGCGGCGCAGCCCGAGGCGCCGGAAGAGGCTGCGATCGGGCCGCATGTCGTGGTACTGGATGTCCATCGCGGCGAGCCGGGAGTCGTCCCAGTCGATGCCGTGGCGCTCCATGAACCCCTCGTAGAGCCGGAGCTTGGCCACCCAGTCGAGCCGGTCGGCGAGCTGCATCGGGTCGGACTCGAGCGCGGTGAGGGTGGCCTCCCACTCGTCGAGGATCATCCGGCCCACGCGGTCGCCACCGACGAAGTCGAGGCCGACCGCATCGGCGTACTTCTGGGCCCGGTCGAAGAGGTCCCACTGCAGTTCGAGCGCGCTGATGCGACGGCCGTCGACCAACCGGAGCGGCAGGCGGAGGGTGAGGTCCTGGCTGACGAGCTGCAGGGCGTGCACGGGATCCTCGAACTCGACGTCGGAGCCCAGGAAGTCGTCGTCGATCATGGCGAGCACGAGCGCCGTCGTGCCGATCTTCAAGAACGTCGAGGTCTCGGCGAGGTTGGCGTCGCCCACGATCACGTGGAGTCGGCGGTACTTGCGGCTGTCGGCATGGGGCTCGTCGCGGGTGTTGACGATGGGCCGCTTGAGCGTCGTCTCGAGCCCGACCTCCTCCTCGAAGAAGTCCGCCCGCTGCGTCAGCTGGAAGGGCACCTCGCGGGACGAGGCCCCGACGAGCTCGGTGCCGACCTTGCCCGCGCCGGTGAAGATCTGGCGGCTGACGAAGTGCGGCGTGATGTTGGTGACGATCCGGCCGAAGGGCGTGTCGCGGTCGAGCAGGTAGTTCTCGTGGCAGCCGTAGCTGTTGCCCTTGCGATCGGAGTTGTTCTTGTAGACCACGATCTCCTGGCCCGGGGGCAGGGCCTGCTCGACGGCCTGCATCGACCGGACGAGGATCTCCTCGGCTGCACGGTCGAACGCGAGTGCCTCGAGCGCGTCGACGCACTCGGGCGTGGAGATCTCGGGGTGGGCGTGGTCGACGTAGTAGCGGGCACCATTGGTGAGCACCGCGTTGACGAGGTGGGTCTCGACCTCCGGGGCCAGCGCGTCGAACTCGGAGTAGCCCCGCGCGTCGGCGCCGGGCGACTCGTCCTCGAAGTCCCAGCCCACGCGGTCGGTGTGCTCGCTCACGTAGGCGTTGATGAGGGTCGACGAGGCCGCGACAGGGTTCGACTCGCCATCGTGGCGATGGACGATCCCGTACTCGGTCTCGACGCCGACGATCTTGTGGACGGCCACGAGCTAGAGGTACTGGCCGGTCTGGACCCGCTCGATGGCGCGTCCTCCGGCCGGATCGTCCTCGTCCTTGGTGACGAGCGTCCGGATGAACACGATGCGCTCGCCCTTCTTGCCCGAGATCTTCGCCCAGTCGTCCGGGTTGGTGGTGTTCGGCAGGTCCTCGTGCTCGCGGTACTCCTGCTTCACCGAGGCCACGAGGTCGTCGAGGCAGATGCCCCGCTCGCCGCCGGCGATCTCGCGCTTGATGGCGAGCTTCTTCGCCCGACGAACGATGTTCTCGATCATGGCGCCCGACGAGAAGTCCTTGAAGTACATGACCTCCTTGTCGCCGTTCTGGTAGGTCACCTCCAGGAACCGGTTGTCGGGGTCGGTGCGGTACATCTCGGCGACGGTCTGCTCGATGACGCCGTCGATGGCCTTGTTGACGTCGCCACCACCCAGCTCGTCGATCATCGATGGCGAGATGGGGAGATCGGTGCTCAGGTAGCGGGAGAAGATGGACGCGGCAGCCGGCTCGTCGGGCCGGTCGATCTTGATCTTCACGTCGAGGCGGCCCGGCCGCAGGATGGCCGGGTCGATGAGGTCCTCGCGGTTCGAGGCTCCGATCACGATGACGTTCGTGAGGCCCTCGACGCCGTCGATCTCGGCCAGGAGCTGCGGGACGACCGTCGACTCCATGTCGGACGAGATGCCCGAGCCACGGGTGCGGAACAGCGAGTCCATCTCGTCGAAGAAGACGATGACCGGCCAGCCCTCCTCGGACTTCTCGCGGGCCCGTTGGAAGACGAGGCGGATCTGACGCTCGGTCTCACCCACGTACTTGTTGAGGAGCTCCGGGCCCTTGATGTTGAGGAAGTAGCTCCGGGCCTTGGCGTCCTCGGAGACCTCGGAGACCTTCTTGGCGAGCGAGTTGGCGACCGCCTTGGCGATCAGGGTCTTCCCACACCCGGGCGGGCCGTAGAGCAGGATGCCCTTCGGTGCCGGCAGGTCGTACTCGGCGAACAGCGAGCGGTGCACGAAGGGCAGCTCGACCGCGTCCATGATGTGCTCGATCTGGGTGTCGAGGCCGCCGATGTCGGAGTAGTCGATGTCGGGCACCTCCTCGAGCACCAGCTCCTCGACCTCGGGCCGAGGCAGCTTCTCGATCAGGACACCCGACTTGGGCTCGAGGAGCAGGGTGTCGCCGGCGCGCAGCTTCTCGCCCCGCAGCTCCGACCCGAGCTCGGCGACCCGCTCGTCGTCGGCGCGACCGACGACCATCGCGCGGTCGCCCTCACCGAGGACCTCCTTGAGGATGACCAGCTCGCCGGTGCGCTCGGCGGCTCGCGCCAGGACGATGTTGAACGACTCGTTCAGGACGACCTCGGCACCACGCTCGAGCGCGTCGGACTCGATCTCGGGATGGGCGGTCACCCGCATCTTGCGACCGCTGGCGTGGACGTCGACGGTGCCGTCGTCGTTGCGACCGACGACGGTGCCGTAGGCGCCGGGTGGCTGCGTGAGCTTGTCGACCTCTTCGCGCAGGGCCGCGATGTGCTCGCGGGCCTCGCGGAGGGTGTAGGTGAGCTTCTCGTTCTGCGAGACCGCCTGGGCCAGTTGCCCCTTGGTCTCGAGCAGGCGCTCCTCGAGGGTGCGGACTCGCTTGGGCGCGTCCTGGAGGCGTCGGCGCAGCACCGCCACCTCGTCCTGCAGGGCCGCGAGCTGATCGTGCGCCTCGGCGTCGTCTGAGGGGGTGCCGTCGCCGGTCCCTCGTGCCATCGCTGCTCCCCTGGCTCGTCGGATGACCTCTCCGGTCACCGTACACGTGCCCCGCGCGCGACCGGTGGGCGCGAACCGCATTAACCCTGTGCGGACCGTGTAAATTATGCTGTGGTCAGCGAGACCGGCCAGGCGCTACCGTCCCGGCCGCCGCGACGACGTCCGAGCCACATGACGAACACCAGGGAGCGACGGCATGAAGGTCTGGATCGACCAGGATCTGTGCACCGGCGACGGGTTGTGCGAGGAGATCGCCCCCGACGTCTTCACGCTCCTCGACGACGGCCTGGCCTACGTCAAGGAGGGCGACAAGGTCTTCTCCGATCCCGGTGGGTCGGAGGGGATGGCCGAGTTCCCGGAGTCCCAGCTCGAGGCGGTCGTCGAGTCCGCCGAGGAGTGCCCCGGCGAGTGCATCTTCATCGAGCCCGATTGATCACCGGCCCGAGGCGGAGCGACCGTGCCCGTGCGGCCAGCTCAGCCCAGGCACGGACCGGCATCGACCGCTGACGTGGGGTCGATCGAGGCCAGCAACTCGTCGATCTCGCCCACCGAGACGGCGTAGGCCACCCCACTGCGGTCGGGAGCGATGGCGAACGCCACGCCCACCACTGCCCCGGCGTCGTCGACGAGCGGCGCGCCCGAGTCGCCCGGTTCGAGCTCGGCGGCCAGCAGGAGCACCTCCCGCTCGGGAGCCTCGGCGCCGTAGAGGTCGGTCCCCTGCGCCCGGAGCAGGCGGTCCACCCGGAACGGTGACACCGTCAGCTCGCCGCCCGACGGGTGCCCGAAGACCCCACCCGTCGATCCCGCCTCGACGGGTCGTCGCTCCGGGGCGTCGCGTCCGAGTCCGACCACCACGAGCGCGGCGAGATCCCGCCCGGCGTCCAGGGTGACGAGCTCGGCGTCGAGCACCGCTCCGTCGTCGCGAACCACCTCGACGCCGTCGGACCCCGCGATCACGTGCCCGTTCGTGATCACGAGATCGGGCCCGACCACCACACCGGTCCCCTCCTGGACCTGCCCACAGGCCCGACCCCGGACGAGCACGATGGAGCGCGCCACCTCGCTGCTGACCTCGGCGCCGATCCCGGCGGAGGCCGGCGGTGGACCGTCGACCTCGGGATCGGCCTCGAAGACGCGGGGGAAGCGGTCCTCGCCGACGATGCGCCGCAGCGTCTGGAGCGCGGGAGGGGGCTCGGGCAGCACACGCCGCACCAACGAGTCCTCGGCCTGTTCGGCGGGCCAGGTCGGTGCCTCCGCCATCGCCGGGAGCACCAGCCAGACCGTCGCCAGGACGCCGAGACCGGCGACCAGGGCACCCCCGGCGCGATCAGCCGAGCTCAACCGACCGGCAGGGAGCGCGACGCGCAGCCGAGCCCCGGCCATCAGCCCGAGGGCCTGGCCGAGCAGGGCGCCGGCGAGCAACAGGGCGAGGCCGGCCATGACGACGGCGGTCGTGCCGTCGTCGTCGACGGGGTCGAGCACCAGCGGCACGGCGCGGGTCGCGAGCAGCAGACCGGCCAACATCCCGATCCACGAGATCGCACGGGTGACGAACCCGATGCGGTAGCCGCCGTAGGCCGCCGCGATGACCGTGAGCACCACGATCACGTCGAGGACCGTCACGACGTGCTCCCCCACCGGGCCGGTCGGGGAGCCGACCTCATGCCGTGCCGCCCCGATAGCGCCCGTGGGTCAGGAACCCGGTGTGCGCGACCATCCGATGGTCGGGACGCACCGCCTGCCCCTCGACGTGCCAGGTGCGCTGCATGATCTCGACCGTCTCCGTCATCGCGAACCCCGCTGCGTCGAGCGCTCGGTGCAGGCGCATGACCTGGGTCACCGAGGGCGTGTAGGCCACCAGGATCCCACCCGGATGCAACACCTCGGGGGTCAGGCCCTCGACGACCTGCCAGGGCTCGGGCAGGTCGAGCAGGATGCGATCGAATCCGGTGTGGTCGATGCGCTCGTAGGCATCGCGGATGTGCACCTCGTAGCGGTCGAGCGCCGCCGGTCCGAGGGCACGTTCGACGTTCTGCCTCGCCCGCTGCGCGAAGTCGTCGCGCAGCTCGTAGCCCACGATGTGGGCCCCGGCCCGCAGGAGCGTGGCCGACAGCGCTCCCGACCCGAGACCCGTCTCGAAGACCTTCGCTCCCGGCTCGATGTCGGCGAGCATCAGCATCGGGCCGAGGTCCTTCGGATAGATGACCTGGGCGCCGCGGGGCTGCTTGAGGACGAGATCGGCGAGGGTGGGTCGGAAGACGTGGAACCGGGCCGAGCCCGACGAGCCGAACTCGGTGCCCTCCGGTGACCCGATGACCTCGTCGTGGGGCACGAGGCCGGCGTGGGTCTGGAACGACCCGCCCTGCTGCAGCACGACGAGGTAGCGGCGGTCCTTCCGGTCGATGAAGAGGACCTGCTCCCCGGCGCGGAACGGTCCGGTCAGTGAGACGTCGGCCACCTCAGCGCGGAGGCTTCTCGCCGAGGTCGCGGAACGACTCGAGGAGATGTCCGATCTCGAGGCGCTCACCCGGAGCGAGCTCGGCGCGCCAGATGACCTCGTCCTTGGGCCACCATCGGCGCAGCAGTCGGAACCCGAGGCCGACGGCACCGACCGCGAGCCAGGCACCGTTGCCCTGCATCCCGCGCTGGAGACCGGTGTCACCGAGCCGGATGATCCGACGGGCGACGACGGAGCGGATCATCGGGTCAGATCCGTCGGATCTCGACGACCGTGCTCGCCGAGCGACCCCGCCGGGAGCCGGTGAGGAAGGCGAGGAGCACGACCAGCACGACGATGGCGGCACCTGCGGCGATGGCGACGTTGCGGACCTGGGTGGCGGTCGACTCGACCTCACCCGTCACCGACTTGAACTTCGCCTCGAGGTCGTCGCGGGTGATCCGCTGCGGTTCGGCCTCGACGGGCTCGTCCTGCTTGCTCACGTGTCCTCTCCTCCGCCTCGGGTCGCCGCGAAGCCGGCAGCACCGATGGCGACGAACGCGCCGACGATGACGATCGCGTAGGGCGCCCAGGTCCAGCTCCCGGTGAAGGTCGAGCCGGTCTCGGTCTGCAGGGCCCGGAGCCCTGCCATCAACAGGAACAGCACGCCCAGCGACATGAAGATCGCTCCGGCGATGCCGAGCGCGAGGTAACGCGCCGCCGTCTTGAGGGGGTCGAGGGTTTCCTGCTTGGCGTAGTTGCGCAGGAGCTCGAACAGCTCCTTGGCCTCGGCGATCGTCCCCGACGACCCGCTGTCGTCCGCCATGCGCCTCCTCCGGGCTCGTGCGATCAGCTGCGCATCCTAGACCGGTCACCGGGCCCCACGGCCGGATCGCCGTGTGGGCACGGATCACTCGGGTGGCAGCTCCCACGTCGGGTCCTCGGCATCGGCCTCGAGCTGCATCTCGAGCAGGCTGACCGCCTCGCGCAGCTGGGTGGCGGCGAGGTCGAGGCGCTCGCCGACGCCGGGGGCGGCGAGCAGTCGGAGCCGGTCGAGCGAGGCGAGTGGCGCACCGGCCGCGACCTGCCACGCCAGCACCACCGGATCGTCCGACAACTCGGTCGTGGCGGGCGCCGCACCGACGCCGACCTCGGCGGCCAGCGCCAGCGACCGCTTGAGCGCCGCACGCACCATCTCGACCGCGCCGGCGGTGACGGGTCCATCGTCGTCGGGCCACTCCTCGGTGGCAGCCAGCGGGTACGGATCGTCGTCGAACCACTCGGTGACCTTGATCCGGTCGGTACCGACGGCGACGATGGCGAACCGGCCGTCGGTGAAGCGGTGGGCGTCGACGATGCGGGCCAGGCACCCGATGCCGAAGCGGGTGTCACCTCCACCCACCTCGCCGCCCCGTTCGATGAGGGTCACGCCGAAGGGCGCCTCGTGCTCGAGGCAGTGCTTGACCAGGCTGCGGTAGCGCTCCTCGAAGACGTGCAGCGGCAGCGGCATGCCGGGCACGAGCACCGAGCCGAGCGGGAACATCGGCGTCGGCTCCATGGGCGCAGGCTAGGTCGTCGTCGGCGACGGCGTGACTCCCGACGGGGTTCAGCCGTCCGCCAGGTCGAGGTCGACCACCGCGGGCACGATCGGCTGGTCGACGAGCACCCGGGCCAGTTGGTCCTGCAGGTCGAAGCCGAGGCTGGAGTCGAGCGGGACCCCGTTGGTCACGAGCGCGAAGCCGATCGTGGTGCCGGACCTCCCGTCGACGAAGCCGGCGAGGCCGTTGACCTCGTTGAGGAAGCCCGTCTTCGCGATCATCCGGCCCTCGGCGGGGTGGTCGGAGAAGCGGTTGGCGAGGGTGCCCGTCTCACCGGCCACGGCGAAGCCCGACGCGAGGACCGAGTCGCGGCCTGCCTCGTCGACGAGTGTGCGGAGCAGCTCACAGGTCGCCCGGTTGCCGCGATCGAGGCCGGAGCCGTCCTGGACGACCAGACCCGCGGTGGGCAGCCCACGGGAGGTGAGCAGCTCGGTGACCGCCACCGTGCCGGCTTGCCAGGTGCCCTCGCCGCCGAGACGCAGGCCGAGCTCCTTGAGGAGCAGTTCGGCGGTGGAGTTGTCGCTCTCGCGCAGCATCTGGGCGACGATCTCGCTCGTCGGCAACGACTCGACCGAGGCCAGCACGTGCGCATCGGCCGGCGCCGCGCCGTTGCCGACGCCGCCGACCACCTCCACGCCCGCCTCGGCCAGCAGACCGCTGATGACCGTCGCCCCGAAGGCAGCCGGGTCGTCGGCGTGCACCACCGGGCCGTCGAAGCGGGAGAAGCCGTCGTCGATGCTCAGCGCGGAGAGCGGACCGGTGTTGTTCTGCTCGATGTAGCGCTCCGGCCACGAGGGGAGGTAGCGGACGGCGTCATAACGGGTCTCGTCGCCGACCACGGAGCCGGTCACCGTCGTGACCCCGGCAGCCGCGACCCGCTCACCCACGTCCTCGAAGGCGGTGCGCACCTGGGGCTGGCGGCCGAACGCAGCGGCGTACGCCTCGGTGTAGAGCAGCGGGTCTCCCCCACCCACCACCCAGACGTCACCGTCGACGATCCCGTCGACCGGGGGTTCGGCCGACACGATCGTGGTGGTCAGGCGGGCATCGGGCCCGATCTCGTCGAGCACGGCGGTCGCGGTCAGGAGCTTGAGGGTCGAGGCCGGGATGAGCGGCACGTCGGCGCGGACGTCGAACGTCGGCACGCCGTCGAGCGAGACCGAGAGGCACGACTGCTCGGGCAACTGCGCCGCGAACCCCTCCAGGGCGGCGGCGAGCCGGCGTTGCGAGACCGGGGCGGTGAGTGCCACCGGGGTCCGCCGGGCGGTGAGGAGCCGACCGCCCAGCTCGGGGGTCGGGCCGGTGGCGATCGGGACCAGCTCGGCTCGGGCGTCGGCGTCGCGGTCGGTCGCGTCGGCGTCGCGGAGCATGAGCACCGGCAGCGCCGAGGCGACGAGGAGCACCACCACGGCGGCCGAGAGCGCTCGCCGGACCGGTCGACGCATCAGATGGGCAGGCCGCGCCGCTGCCGCCAGCGCGAGAAGCGCCAGAGGTGCTCGAGCGCGGTGACCGCCCGGTTGGCGGAGGCGTAGCAGAGCCGACCGGTGGCGCGGACGGCGGCAGGTCCGGCGTTCTCGGGATCGGCGATCGACAGCTCGGTGGCGGTGAGGATCGGCTTGCCGGTGCGGTCGGAGATCTCCGCGGCCGCCTCGGCGAAGCGGGCGTCCTGGCGTTCGTGGTAGGCGACGATCCGCTCCAGCCCGTGATCGGGGTAGTAGCGGCCGTCGCGCATGAGGCGAGCCTGGTTCGACTGGATGCCGAGCCCCAGGTAGACGATCGCGTCGACGTCGTCGTGCGACGCGATGAGGTCGAGCACGGTCGGGATCGTGTCCCTCGTCTCCCCACCGGCGAGGTCGACCGGGTTGTTCCTCGACCACCGGGGCGGGAGGTGCTCGTCGACCGCGGCGAGCAGGTCGTCGGGCAGCTCGAGCAGCTCGAGATCACCGGCGGTGATCGCGTCGGCGGTGACGACACCCCAGCCGCCGGCCGTGGTCATCACGACGGTCCGCGGGCCGCTCGGGAGTGGCTGGGTGGCGAAGGTCGCTGCCGCCTCGTAGGCCTCCTCGACCGTCGCCGCCCGGGTGATGCCGACCTGGCGAGCGACGCCGTCGAAGACCCGGTCATCGGCCGCGAGCGCTCCGGTGTGCGACGCCGCTGCGGCTGCGCCGCCCTCGGTGGCACCGCCCTTCACCACGACCAGCGGCATCCGCTCGGTGATCGAGCGGGCCCGATCGGCGAACCCGCGGCCGTCGACGATGCTCTCGACGTAGGCCAGGCCGACCTTGGTCTCGGGGTCGTCGGCGTAGTGGTCGAGGTAGTCGGCGACGGTGACCATCGCGGCGTTGCCCGCCGACACCGCCCGGCTGACACCCACCCCGGACCACACCGCCCAGTTCTGGAACGACGAAACGAAGTTGCCCGACTGGCTGGCGATGCCGATCGACCCGGCCGGCGGGTACGGCGCCACGATCTGGGCGCACAGCTTCGAGGGGGTGGACACGACGCCCTGGCCGTTCGGTCCTGCCAGGAGCAGGTCGAGCTCGGCGCCGATCTCGACGAGCTCGCGCTGCGCGGCCTCACCCTCCGGGCCGGCCTCGCCATAGCCGGCCGAGGTGATGAAGGCGGCCTTGATGCCCTTGGCCGCGGCCGACCGGAGGAGATCGGGGTTCGCCGAGGCGGGGGTGCAGACGAAGACGAGGTCGAACTCGCCGTCGGGGAGGTCGTCGATCGACGGCACCGTCTCGATGCCCAGCACCGTCTCGCCCCGGAGGTTCGTGCCGGCGACGCGGCCCTCGTAGCCGCTGGCGAGGAGGTTGTGGAGCGAGACGAAGCCGAACTTGCCGGGGTGGGTGGCGGCACCGGCCACGACGACGCCGCGCGGGTCGAACAACGCCCGGAAGTGCTCGGGTCGGAGGTGGGACGATCCGTCGACGCTCACGAGTCCACCTCGACCAGCGCGTCGACAGCGACCGGTCGACCGTCGACGACGATCAGGGGGTTGACGTCGACCGACCGCACGTCGGCCCGCTCCTCGGCCAAACGGGCGAGCCCCGTGACCACCGCGACGACCGCCGCCCGGTCGACCGCGGGCTCGCCCCGGAACTCACCGAGGAGGCGCTGCGTCGCGAGGTCGTCGAGGAGGTCCTCGGCATCGAGGTCGGTGAGCGGCACCATCCGGAAGGCGACGTCCTGCACGGCCTCGGCGAGGATGCCACCGACACCCAGCATGACGGTCGGACCGAACTGCGGGTCGCGGTGGACGCCGGCGATCAGCTCGCGGCTCCCCGACACCATCTCGGCCACGAGCACCTCGACCGGTCCGTCCTCCGGACGGGCGAGTCCGAGCAACTCGTCGGCCGCTGCCGCGACGCGGTCGTCGCCCATCACGCCGAGACGGACCAGGCCCCGCTCGGTCTTGTGGGCGATGGCGTCGCCGCAGAGCTTCACCGCGACCGGTCCGCCGCCGAGCTCTCGGGCAGCGGCGACGGCGCCCGCGGCGTCGGGCACGACACGTTCGGCAGCGATCGGGATGCCGTACGTCTCGAGCAGCGACTTCGACGTCGCCTCGTCGAGCGTGCGGCCGGCCTTGGGGGGTGCGGACACGGAGGACGACGGTAGCCGAGCGGGGAGCGCGGCGACCGAGCGGGCGCCCGCCGTCGGCCCGGCGGGTCGGTAGCCTCGCCGACGTGGAGATCCTCGCTGCCCTCTTCGTGGAGAACTTCGACATCCGTCAGGCTCCGGGCGGCGGCGCGCGCCTCGACCTCGGCGGCGCCCACTTCTCGTTCGCCGCGCCGAGCGAGCCGCCGGTGACCGTCGAACCGCACCTCGTCGTCATCGTCCGCTGCCCGCCCGACCACCCCGGCGTGGCGGCCCTCGAGGTGACCTTCCACCGCGATGGCGAGCAGGTCGCCCGCAACGTCCAGCCCCTCCAGGTCGAGCCGGGCAAGTTCAACTACCGCCTGGTCAAGGGCGAGCTGACCTACGAGAGCCTCGGGACCATCGAGGCGCACTGTCGCATCGACCAGGGTCCGGTCGTCACCGTCCCGCTCACGCTGCTGCCTCCGGTGTGATCGCCGGCGTCGGCGTCTCGGCGCACCCAGCGGCCCGGGACGCCACGGGGGAGGTCATCGGCCAGCTCCTCGATCGTGTCGGCCCCTCACCCGAGCTGCTGTGCCTGTTCGTCTCGGGTCACGAGGCCGAGGTCGACGAGGTCGTGGCGGCGGTGCGGACGACCCTCACGCCGGGCGTCCTGGTCGGCACGACGGCCCGCACGCTCGTCGGCGGCGCCCGGGAGCTCGAGGGGCGTGCAGCGATCGCTGCCCTCGGCGTGCGCGCCGCCGGCACGCGAGGCCTGCGGATCGCGACGCGGTCGGTGGAGCGCGGCACCCGACTCGAGGGCCTCGATCCGCGCGTGCTCGCCGAGGCCCACTCGCTGGTCGTGCTCGCCGACCCGTTCAGCTTCCCCACCGTCGGCGTCCTGGAACACCTCGGTCACCGACACCCCCACCTGACCGTGGTGGGCGCGATCACCTCGGCGGGACGGCGCGCCGGTGCGAACCGCCTGTTCCTCGACGACGACGTGGCGACCGACGGGGCGGTCGCGGTGGCGCTCGACGGTCCGGTCGCCATCGACACCGTCGTCTCGCCCGCGTGCCGACCCATCGGCGAGCCGTTCACGGTGACCGACTCGGAGGCCGGCACCATCCGCTCGCTCGGCGGGCGCCCGGCGACCGAGCGCCTCCGCGACGTCCTGGCGGCGCTCGACCCGCAGGAGCGGTCGCTGGCCGCGGACGGACTCCAGGCCGGTCTGGTCGTCGACGAGCGGCGTGAGTCGTTCGGCGTCGGTGACTTCGTGATCCGAGCGATTCGGGGGATCGACCGCGAGCGCGGCGCGATCCTGGTCGGCGACCACCTCCCCGTGGGGTCCATCTTCCAGTTCCAGGTCCGCGACGCCGACTCGGCGCGTGCCGACCTCGTCGATCGGCTGGTGGGCCGGCGGGCCGACGCCGCGCTCCTCTTCACGTGCGACGGCCGCGGCA
>JBCCTY010000034.1:0-22457 GCA_039197885.1 Actinomycetota bacterium
GGGGGATCGACGGACCGATCACGATGCTGAACCTGCTGAGGTTCCGCGAGATCGCGGACTACTCCGCCGACCCCGACCTCGCTCCCACCGAGCCGATCTCGGGAGCCGAGGCCTACCGTCGCTACACCGACCACACCCTGCCGCACCTGCTGGCCAGCGGGGGTGAGGTCGTGTTCGAGGGAACCGGTGGGGCCTTCTTCATCGGCCCGGGGGACGAGCGGTGGGACCACGTCCTGCTGGTCCGGCAGCGGTCGCTGGAGGACTTCTTCGCGTTCGCGTCCGACGAGGCCTACCTGGCCGGGCTCGGTCACCGCACCGCGGCGATCGAGGACTCACGCCTCCTGCCGCTGCAGGCGTAGGCCCCTACTCCCCCCGGCGGGCGTAGCCGGGGGGACGGTTGCCGTGCTCGTCGACGAGGTCGAACTCCTCGGCGAGATCCTCGACCCACTGGATCGAGCCCGACCGGTCCATGAGGTCGTCGGCGGTGGCGAGCGCCGCGACCGAACGCCCGACGAACAACGGCGTCTGCGACTTCGACAGGTCGGTGCCCCGCTCGGCCGAGGCCTCGACGATGAACTCGGTCGCCACCGACCCCGGGTAGAGCACGACGGCGGCGATCCCCCGGTCGCGCAGCTCGATGGCCATGTCGGCGGTGAGGCGGTCGAGCCCGGCCTTGCCCGCCCCGTAGGACGACGAGAAGTGGTAGCTCTGGCCGCCCGGCGACGAGACGTTGACGATCATGCCGCCGGCGCCTGCGGCGAAGAGCAGCTCGGCCGCGTGCCACGACGCGACGTAGTGCGCCCGGAGCCCGATGCCGACCTGGTCGTCCCAGATCGAGATCGGGTGGTCCCAGAACCCACCACCCCAGGCCGGTGGGTCGGGGATCTTGTAGACGTTGTTCACGAGGACGTCGAGCCGACCGTGATCGGCCTTCACCTGGGCGAAGAGCTCGCCGATCTGGTCGTCGTCGGCATGGTCGACCTGGACCGGCACGCCGACGCCACCCGCCTCGCCGACCAACGCCGCCGTGCGGTCGATCGTGAGCTCACCGTCGCCGGTGGAACGTCCGGTGATGTAGACCGTCGCACCCTGCTCGCCGAGGGCGACCGCCGTGCCCCGGCCGATGCCCCGGCTCGATCCGGTCACCACCGCGATCTTCCCCTCCAACGCCCGATCTCCCATGTCGCGCTCCCCTCGTGCCCCGGTTCGACTCGACGGGCGACCGTAGTGGCCGCCGCCGGACGGGACCCAACGAGCTCGGCCGCCGTACGATCCGTCCGTGGCCGTCCCCGTCATCGACCTGCTCGACCCGGAGGCGCCCCGTCGGATCGACGAGGCGTGCCGGACCTGGGGCTTCTTCTCGATCGTCGGCCACGGCGTCGACGACCGCGTCATCGCCGAGGCCTGGGACGAGATGCGGGCCTTCTTCGCCCTGCCGACCACCGACAAGCTCGCCGTCCACGTGCCCGACCATCCGTACGGCTACTTCCCGATGGCGTCGGAACGCCTCGCCCGATCGCTCGGTGAGGAGACCCCACCCGACCTCAAGGAGTCGTTCAACCTCGGCCCCCATCCCCGTCACGACGACGGCTCGGGGGCGTTCGGCTCCCACGATCGCCTCTGGCCCGACGAACCGGCCGGGCTGCGGGCGGCGTGGGCCGAGTACTACGAGCGGCTCGGGGAGCTCGGCGACCGCCTGATGCGCCTCTTCGCCATCGCGCTCGATCTCCCCGCGACCCACTTCGACCGGTACGTCGACCACCCGCTCCACGCCCTCCGGGGCCTCCACTACCCACCGGTCGCTCGGCCACTGCCCGGGCAGCTCCGGGCCGGGCCCCACACCGACTACGGCACCCTGACGATCCTCCTCCCCGGCCCCGGCGAAGGCGGGCTCGAGATCCACCAGGACGGACTCTGGATCCGACCCGAGTGTCCCGACGGCGGCTTCGTGGTCAACGTCGGTGACCTCATGGTGCTGTGGACGCAGGGCCGGTGGCGCTCGACGCTGCACCGCGTCGCGCTCCCACCCGACGGTCACCTCGACGAGGACCGCTACTCGATGGCGTTCTTCCACACGCCCAACTGGGGGGCGGAGGTCGTGCCCCTCGAGACGTGCACCCCCGCCGGTGCGGTGGCGGCGACCCAGCCGGTCCTGGCCGGTCCGTGGCTCCAGGCCAAGTTCGAGGCGGCGTACACCGGCGGTTGAGGGTCCCGGGGTCGGATCCGGCGCCTCGCCGGGCGACGGCGCACCCGCCCCGTACGCTGACGGGCGATGGCAGACGTCTGGAACCTGATCAGCTCCCAGGTCCGGGCCCGCGACCTGCAGGACCGTCAGCTCGACCGTGCGACCGTCCGTCGGGCCTGGGGCTTCGCCCGGCCCTACCGCCGGATGATCTTCGCCTACGCCGTCCTGGTCGTGGCCGCAGCACTCACCGGCCTGCTGCCACCCCTGCTGACCGGTCGGATCATCGAGCTCGTCGACGGTGTCGGCGAGGTCCCCGACCGCGGGCGGCTCAACGTGCTCGGCGCCATCCTGGTGCTGGCAGCGATCGCCACGGCTGCCATCAACCTGACGGCGCGGTGGCTGTCGTCGCGGGTCGGTGAGGGCCTCATCTTCACGCTCCGCTCGGCGCTGTTCGACCACGTCCAGCGCATGCCGGTCGCGTTCTTCACCCACTCCGAGACCGGCGCGCTCGTGTCCCGCCTCAACAACGACGTCATCGGCGCCCAGCGTGCCGTCACGGGCACCCTCGGCTCCGTCGTGTCGAACACCGTCGTCGGTGCCTCGACGCTGATCACGATGACCATCCTCGACTGGCGCCTCACCCTGCTCTCGGTCCTCCTGCTCCCCCTGTTCGTCGTGCCGTCACGACGGGCCGGCGGCACGATCCAGCGCCTGACCCGGGAGTCGATGGAGCTCAACGCCTCGATGAACACGCTGATGACCGAGCGCTTCTCGGTCGCCGGGGCGCTGCTGGTGAAGCTGTTCGGACGCCACCGCGCCGAAGCCGAGGAGTTCGGCGACCGGGCCGGGCGGGTGCGCGACATCGGAGTCCGCAACGCCCTCTTCACGCAGATCATCTCGGCGTCGCTGGGCCTCGTGGGCGAGCTCGGCGTGGCGATCGTGGTGGTCGTCGGCGGCCACTTCGTGATCTCGGGCTCCGTGGGGGTGGGCACGATCGTCACCTTGAGCCTGCTGCTCACCCGCCTCTACGGACCGCTCACCAACCTCACGACGGCGCGAATCGATGTCATGGCGGCCTTCGTCTCGTTCGACCGGGTGTTCGAGGTCCTCGATCGGCCCACGGAGATCGACGACGCGCCCGACGCCGTCGACCTCGACGAGCCACGTGGCGACGTCGAGCTGCGCGGCGTGGCGTTCACCTACCCCGACGGCAGCGGTGCCGTCACCACCGGCGCACCCGTTCCGACGACCCGCAACGAACAGGTCCTCCACGACGTCAGCCTCCACGCTCCGGCCGGCGCGATGGTCGCGCTGGTCGGGCCGTCGGGTGCGGGCAAGTCGACGATCGCCTCGCTCGTCACACGGCTCTACGACGTCGACGCCGGTGCGGTGATCGTCGACGGCCACGACGTCCGAGCCATCCGCCAGGAGTCGCTGCGCGGCGCCATCGGCGTCGTGCCCCAGGACCCCCACCTCTTCCACGACACGGTCGCCGCCAACCTCCGCTACGCCGCGCCCGAGGCCGGCGACGCCCAGATGATCGAGGCGTGCCGGGCCGCCCGCATCCACGACGTGATCGCTGGCCTGCCCGACGGCTACGACACCATCGTCGGAGAGCGGGGCTACCGGCTCTCCGGCGGTGAGAAGCAGCGCCTCGCCCTCGCCCGGCTGCTGCTGAAGGACCCTCGCATCGTGATCCTCGACGAGGCCACCAGCCACCTCGACGCCGAGAACGAGGCCCTCATCCAGGAGGCGCTCACCGAGGCGCTGGCCGGTCGGACCTCCATCGTGATCGCCCACCGGTTGTCGACCGTCAGGGCCGCCGACGAGATCGTCGTCATCGAGGACGGCCGGGTCGCCGAGCGCGGCACCCACCTCGATCTCGTCGACGCCGGTGGGCTCTACGCCGACCTGCACCGCACGCTGGTCGGTGACGAACCCACCGACGTCCCGACCTGATGGCCGTCCGCACCTGGTCGGTCGCCGAGGTCTGCGGTGAGGTCGAGGACGTCATCCTCTCGGCGTTCCCCGACCAGCTGTGGGTCCGGGGCGAGATCCAGGGCTATCGGGCGTCACCGAACGGCCACGTCTACTTCGATCTCGTCGACCCCGACGATGGTGGCGGTCGGGCGGCGTCGAAGATCCCGGTGACGTTGTTCCGTGGCCCGCGCCGAGGCGTCGAGGCGGTGTTGCGCAAGGTCGGCGACCTCCGGCTCGACGACGGGGTCGACGTCCGGATCCGAGGCCGCGTGTCCTACTACGCGCCACAGGGCCGAGTGCAGCTCCTGATGGACGCGGTCGACCCGCGTCACACGCTCGGCAAGCTCGCCGCCGACCGCGACCGAGTGCTGCGGACGCTCGCCGCCGACGGCCTCCTCGACCGCAACGCCTCGCTGCCCCTCCCGCAGGTCCCACTCCGGGTCGGGCTGGTCACGAGCGATGACAGCGCGGCAGCGAACGACGTGCTCGACGAGCTCGACCGCTCGGGGCTCGGCTTCGCCGTGACCCTCGTCGACGCCCGCGTCCAGGGGGCCGACGCGGTCACGTCCCTGTGCGCCGCGCTCCGGCAGCTCCACGGCGTCGAGGTCGACGTCGTCCTGGTCGTGCGCGGTGGTGGCGCCCGCACCGATCTCGTCGCGTTCGACGACGAGCAGGTGGCCCGAGCCGTCGCCACCATGCCCGTCCCGGTCATCACCGGCATCGGCCACGAGATCGACCGCGCCGTCGTCGACGAGGTCGCTCACACCGCCAGCAAGACGCCCACCGCGGCCGCCGGCGTCGTCATCGAGCGGGTCCGTGACTATCTGGGTGCCGTCGACGGCACGTGGGCCGCCATCGCCGAGCGGGCGTCGGTTCGCCTCCGCCGCTCACTGCACCTCCTCGGTCGCGACGCCGATCGGTTGCGGGTGGCGACCACGGGCTCGCTGTCGGCGGGTCTCGACCGACTCGGCGCCGCAGAGAAACGCCTCGTCGACGACGCCCACCGCACCGTCCGCCGGGCCGAGACCGGACTGACCGCCGCCGCGCACCGGGCCTCGACCTCGACATCGGTGCGCCTCCGCCGAGGCGAGGACCGCCTCGAGGCGACGAGGCTCGCGATCGAGGCCACCGCACGACGGCGGCTCGACGGTGCCGACGCCGAGCTCGTCGCCACCGAGCGCCTCGTACGCGCCGTGCACCCCGACCGCACCCTGGCTCGGGGCTTCGCGCTCGTCGAACGCCCCGGGGGCGGGTTCGCCCGCTCCGTCGCCGACCTGACCGTCGGCGACGGGATCGGCCTCCGCCTCGCGGACGGACGGGCAGCCGCCACCATCGACTCCACAGCTCCCGAGGAGGAGACGTGACCGCATCCGACACCGACGCCGTGGCTCCGGAGGAGCTCGGCTACGCGGGCGCCCAGGACGAGCTCGAGGCCATCCTGTCGCGCCTCGAGGACGACGACGTCGACATCGACCTGCTCGCCCGTGACGTCGAGCGCGCCGCCGAGCTCATCCGCTTCTGCCGGGGACGGATCCTCGCCGCACGAGGCGACGTCGAGCGCGTCGTCGCCGATCTCTCGGTGGCGGCCGAGGACGAGTCGTGACCACCGTCCCCTACGGCGCCTGGCCGTCCCCGATCCAGCCGAGCGACCTGACCGCCGGCTCCCGGCGCCTCAGCGACCTCCGCGTGACCGACGACGCGCTGGTCTGGATCGAGGGTCGCCCCGACGAGGCCGGGCGGTCGGTGCTCGTCGTCGCCGGCCGCGACGGAACGCTGACCGAACCGGCGCCGGACGACTGGTCGGTGCGCACGCTCGTCCACGAGTACGGCGGCGGCTCGGTCAGCGCCACCCCCGCCGGACTCGTCGTGTCGCGCTTCGACGACCAGCGGCTGTGGCTCGTCGGCAGTGGTGAACCGCTGGCGCTGACCCCCGAACCCCCGGCGTCGCGCTCGCTGCGCTACGCCGACGGCGACGCCGATCCGTCCGGGCGGTTCCTCTACGCGGTCCGCGAGGTCCATCCCGACGACGGCGGCCACGACGAGCCCGACAACGACCTCGTCGCCGTCGCCCTCGACGGCAGCGGCGTCCGTCAGGTGGCGGGCGGCCACGACTTCTTCTCGTCCCCGCAGGTCTCGCCCGATGGCCGCCGCCTCGCCTGGTTCACCTGGGACCACCCCCGGATGCCGTGGGACGGGACCGAGCTCTGGGTCGCCGACATCGCCGCCGACGGCTCGCTCGGCACCCCCTCCCTCGTGGCCGGCGGTCCCGACGAGTCGATCCAGCAGCCGTCGTGGACCGCCGACGGTGAGCTGCGATGGATCACCGACACCTCGGGGTGGTGGAACCTCCACAGCACATCGGGTCCGCTCCACGAGCTCGCCGGCGAGGTCGGCCTGCCCCACTGGATCTTCGGGCGGGTCACGGCCTCCGATCTGCCCGACGGCTCGACCGCGCTCGCGTGGATCGAACGGGGCATCGGTCACCTCGGCGTCGTGCGCGACGGCGAGCTCACCACCATCGACACGCCCTTCAGCGCCTTCGAACAGGTGCGGGCGACACCGTGGGGCACCATCGCCGTGCTGGCCGCCGGACCCACGACACCCCTCGGCGTCGCAGAGGTCGACCCCGCCACGGGCGCCGTCACGACCAGACGGGCCTCGGTCGATGCCGACCCCGACCCGGCGTTCCTCTCGGTCCCCGAACCGATCGAGTTCCCCTCGGCCGACGGTCGCACGGCCCATGCCTTCCACTACCCACCGGCCCATGCGGAGGTGACCGGCCCCGAGGACGAGCTCCCACCGCTCATCGTGCTCAGCCACGGCGGCCCGACCTCGGCGAGCTCACCGACGTGGGACCTGCGCACCGCCTTCTGGACCAGCCGGGGCTTCGCCGTCGTGGACGTCAACTACGGCGGTTCCACCGGCTACGGGCGACCGTACCGGCGCCTCCTCGACGGTGCGTGGGGGGTCGTCGACCTCGACGACTGCGTCGCGGCCGCCCGCTGGCTCGCCGATCAGGGCCTGGCCGACCCCGACCGGCTCCTGATCCGTGGCGGGAGCGCCGGTGGGTACACGACGCTCTGCGCGCTCACCTTTCGCGACACCTTCGCCGCCGGGGCCAGCTTCTACGGCGTCGCTGATCTCGAGGTGCTCGCCCGCGACACCCACAAGTTCGAGGCCCGCTACCTCGACGGGCTCGTCGGTGTCTGGCCCGATGACGAGGCGACCTATCGCGAGCGGTCGCCGATCCACCACACCGACCGGATCTCGACGCCGATGATCGTCCTCCAGGGCGCCGACGACCCGGTCGTCCCACCCAACCAGGCGGAGGCGATCGTCGCCGCGCTCGATGATCGGGGTGTCACCCACGCCTACCTCCTCTTCGAGGGCGAGAGCCACGGCTTCCGCCGCGCCGACACCATCGAACGCGCGGCCGCCGCGGAGTACGCGTTCTACTGCGCCGCGCTCGACATCGAACCGCCGCCGGGCACCGCACCGGTCGAACTGGTCCACGGCGACTGACGGCCGCGATCATCGAGGCATGTCCGCTCGTCCCCCCGCAGCGCTGGGTCGACTCGTCCGGATGTTCCGCGAGGCGCCAGAGGACCTCATCGTGCCGGCGCTCCTCGACCACGGCCGCCGCCTCGCCGACCTGCCCGACGGCATGGTGGCCGACACGATGGAACAGGTCGTCGAGTGCCAGTCGCCGTTCTTCTTCGCGGTCGAGATCGACGACGACGGCGTGCACGGCCACTTCACCGTGCCGGAGGAGGCCCCGTCGACCCGGGGCTTCGCCTCGGTCCTCGCCGAGGGGATCGAGGGAGCGAGCCCCGACGAGGTGCTCGCCATCCCCGACGACCTCTATCGCCACCTCCGGCTCGACACCGTCGTCACCGACCAACGGCTGGGTGGCATGGAAGCGGTGGTGAAGCGCCTCAAGCGCCGTGTCGGCGAGCTGACCTCCGCCTGAGCCCCTGCCGGCGGTTCACTCGTCGACCACCACATCCAGCTCGCCGAGGAGGCGGGCCCCCAGCGGCAGCACCTGCAGTGGATCGATCGTGACGCCTCGCAGGCTCGACGCACCCTTGACGGTGTCGACGGTCGACCCCGTGATCCGCCCTCCGGAGAGATCGACCCCCGAGAGCTCCGTGGCGCTGAGATCGCAGTCGACGAGCGCCGCCCCGGGGAGCTTGGCGTCGATGAGCTCGGCGCCACGCAGGTCGCAGCCCTCGAACCTGACCCGGTCGCCCTTCACCATCCGCAGGTTGGCCTCGTCGAGCCGGCAGTCCACGAAGCGCACGTCGGTGAGGCGGGCCCCGGCGAGGTCGATCCCCGACATCCGGCAACCGACCAGCTCGACGCGCACGAACGAGGCGCCGTCGGCCAGGAGGCCGGAGGCGTCGGTGTTCGTCCATCGACCGTCGGCGATCCGGAGCCCGAGGAGCCGGGCCGACGTGAAGCGCGCGCCGGTGATGGCCGTCTCGATGATCTCGACGTGAGAGGCGGCGACCCCCACGACGTCGGCGACCTCGTCGCCCGCACCGATCTGGACCCGCTCCCAGACGACCTCGTCGGCCAGCGCATCGGGCGCCGCACCGTCGAACACCGCAGGGAGTCGGGGCTCGTTCACCGCTTCACCGCTGCCTGGTAGGCGGCGAGGCACCGGTCTCGGGCCGCGCCGTGGTCGACGATGGGCTCCGGGTAGGTCTCGCCGAGCGTCACCCCCGCAGCCTGGAGCTCGAGCGGGCCCGCGTCGAGCGGCCAGTGGATCGCCCCGTCGTCGAGCTCGGCGAGCTCGGGCAACCAGCGGCGCAGGTAGGCGCCGGTCGGGTCAAACTTCCGACTCTGGGAGATCGGGTTGAAGATCCGGAAGTACGGGGCGGCATCGGCACCGGTCCCCGCGACCCACTGCCAGTTCCCGGCGTTGCTGGCGACGTCGCCGTCGAGGAGCAGGCGGCGGAAGAAACGCTCGCCGCGACGCCAGTCGATCAGCAGGTCCTTCACGAGGAACGAACCGACGATCATCCGGGCCCGGTTGTGCATGAGGCCGGTCTCGAGGAGCTGGCGCATGGCGGCGTCGACGATCGGATAGCCCGTCCGCGCCTCGCACCACGCCGCGAACCCCTGGTCGTCGTCGCGCCAGGCGATGCCGTCGTAGGCCGGTTTGAGGGCGGCGTCGGGCAGGTGGGGGCGCTCGGCGAGCAGGTGGGCGTACCAGTCGCGCCAGGCGAGCTGCCGGACGAACGGCTCACCACCCGGGAGCGGGTCGAACCGGTCGGCCAGCGACGTCGGCGAGACCGTCCCGAAGCGGAGGTCGACCGATAAGCCGGAGGTGCCGTCGACGGCGAGCAGGTCGCGCTGGTCCTCGTAGGTGCCGACCCGTCCGGCGAACGCCTCGACGCGGGCGGCCACGGCGTCGGTCCCGCCGGCCAACGCCGGCTCGGCGTCGGGCCGGGGGACGGCCACCGCACCGGCGACATCGGGCGCGACCAGGCGCCCGGAGCCAGGACCGGGCGGAGCGGCTCGCTCGGTCGCCGCCCACCGTCGATAGAAGGGGGTGAAGACCTGCGAGAGCGTCCCCTTCCCCGTGAGCACGGTGCCAGGAGGGTGGACGAGGGTGCCCCAGTGCTCGACGAGCGGCACGCCGAGCGCGGCGGCCACCGCAGCGTCACGTCGGACGGCATGCGGTGTGGTGTCGGCGTTCACGTGGACCGCTGCGGCGTCGAGCTCGTCGACGAGCCGGGGGACGACCGACGACGGATCGCCCTCGACCACGAGCAGCCGGGCACCCTGCTCGCGCAGCGCCGCGTCCAACCCGGTCAGAAAGGCGGCGTGCTGGTCGCGGCGGCGCCGCCCGGCGGCCGCTCGGAGCCGGGGTTCGAGGACGTACAGACAGGCGACCTCGTCGTGGTCGCGCCGGGCGGCCTCGAGGGCCGGGTGGTCGTCGAGGCGGAGATCGCGACGGAACCAGACGAGCGCGATCGACATCGTTGGGGAGCCTTCCGACGGCGGGGGGGGCTCGCCGAGACTAGGACCGCGACGCTCTGCCGGGCGACGCTGCGACCACCCAGGCCGTGCCCTCCCCGGTGCACGTGATGCGCTCGGCGGCGGGCACCGCCAACACGGCGTCGCCGGGCCCGAGGTCCACGCCGTCGGAACCCGGGGCGTCGACGCGGCAGGCGCCGTCGGTGACCAGGACGACGGTGGGCCCGCCGACGTCGAGGTCGACCGACGTCGCGGCGTCGGGTCGGACGCGACTCACCGAGAAGTCCTCGACCGGCACCGGGTACTCGGCTCGACCCGGTGCCACGTCGACGGGACGAACGACGGGGACCGGTTCGATCACGGGCCGGACGACGTCGCACAGCTCGGCGACATCGACGTGCTTCGGCGTCAACCCGCCCCGTAGGACGTTGTCGGAGCTGGCCATCACCTCGACCCCGAGTCCCCGCACGTAGGCGTGCAGGTTGCCGGCACCAAGGAACAGCGCTTCGCCCGGTGCCAGTCGGACGTCCTCGAGCAGGGCCGCCACCACGATGCCCGGATCGGTCGGGTGGAGCTCGCCGATCTCGATCAGGAGCCTCGCCGTGGTTGCCCATCGGTCGCCGTCGGCCGCGGCCAGCGCCCGCAGCCCGGTCGCCACCTCGGCGGCCAGCGCTGCGCCCTCCTCGGCGGGCAGGTCGAGGACACCGGCCATCACCACCAGACACCCCTCGCCGGGCGGTGTGGTCTCGAGCACCTCGATCCAGGGCCGGGTGAGCTCACCCCCGACACTCCGGAGCAGCTCGATCGCGTCGACCAGCGGCCGGAACCCGCACAGCGCCTCGAAGTCGGTCAGCGCGACGATGAGCTCGGGCTTGTGGTTGCGGTCGCGGTAGCACCGGTTCGAGGCGTCCACCGCCACCCCCGAGGTCTCCTCCCGGTCGAAGCCGGCCTCGGCCTGCTCGATCGACGGGTGGGCCTGCAGCGAGAGGGGTTGGGCAGCGGCGAGCAGCTTGGCCAGGTAGGGGAAGCCTCCGAACCGCTCGGTGACGGCGGCGCCGAGCAGCTCGTCGGGACGTTCGGCGGCGAGGTCATCGAGACGTCGCACCGCGCCGTCGATCTCGACCGTCGACGGCAGCACCGGGTGTGCGCCGATCCAGAGCTCGGCGACCGGCTCGCCGTCGGGCTCACGACCGAGCAGCTCGGGGATGGCCGTCGGCGAGCCCCAGGCGTAGCGCTGCTCGCCGTTGCGCAATGGCAGCAGGGCGGGGATGGTCACGGCAGGTCCTCCGGAGGCAGTGCGCCGGTGATCTCCGGCTCCGGCGGAGCCACGGTCGCCTCCGGGACGGTCACCGTCGACTCGGTCGTGGGGGTCAGGACGGCCTCGCCGGTGACCTCGTCGACCGCGGTGGTCGGCGGCGTGGGCGCAGCGGTCGTCGGCGGCGTGGGCGCAGCGGTCGTCTCCGGCGCAAGGGTGGTGGTCGGAGCCGTCGTGGTCTCGGGAGCCAACGTGGTCTCTGGAGCCACCGAGGTCGCGGGCGCCGCCGAGGTCTCGGGAGCCACGGTGGTGGTGGGCAACGGCCCGGGGTCGTGGCGGGCGCAGTCGCCGCCGGTGATGTCGACGATCCGGTCGTGGCGGATCCCCTCGCTGACCGGCTCCGGCGCGCCGTCACCGTCGAGGACGTGAGGGTGCACGGCGACGTCGGTGATCTCGGACCCGAGGAAGTCGACCTGCACCACCGCCGTCTCGCCGGTGATGCCGGGCCGGGGGTGCCACACGAAGTTCCCCAGCGACCAGATGACGAGGCCGTCGTCGAGTCGCTCGATGGGCTGGAGCACGTGGGGGTGAGCCCCGATGACCGCCGTCGCACCGGCGGCGAGCAGCTCGGCTGCCTGTTCGCGTTGCGCGCCGCTCGGGCACGTGTCGCGCTCGATGCCCCAGTGGACGTAGACGAGCACGACGTCGTGGGCAGCTGCCGCAGCGGCCACCGCCTCGACCTGGGCGCCGGACCGGTCGCGCCCCGACGCGACGCCCGCCCGCTCGCTCGTCGCGCCGAACCCGCCCGGCACGATGTAGCTCACGCCGATGACGGCCACCCGCACCTGCCCCACCTCGACGGTGGCCGGGGCGAAGGCGGCGGAGCGATCCGACCCCGCACCCACCGGCACGACCCCGGCGCCGGTGAGCAACTCGACGGTGTCGATGAGGGCGTCGGGACCGAAGTCGCGGGCGTGGTTGTTGGCCAGGCTGACGACGTCGATGCCGGCCGCCGCGATCCGCTCGGCCGCCGACGGCGGCGCCCGGAACACGAACTCCTTGTCCTCCACCGGTGTACCCCGGTCCGAGATCGCCATCTCGACGTTGACCATCGCCAGGTCGGCGGCGTCGAGCGCGGGTTCCAGGGCACCGAACACGTCGATGCCGGCCGGTTCCGAGCGGTCCATGAGGACGTCGCCGCCGACGAGCAGCGTCCAGTCAACGGACGGGACAGCGGTGGTCGTCGTGGCGACGGTGGTCGCCGGCTCGGTGGTGGCCGGCGACCCGGTCGACGACGTGGTCGTGGACGGCACAGCGGTCGTACTGGTGCTCGTGCTCGCGTTCACTGCGACGGCGTCGCCGTCGGATCCGCCGGCCAACTCGGCCACCACCACCAGGAGGAACGCCGCGACGACAGCGAGGGCGAAGAGGGGCCCGCGGCGATCCATGCCGGCGGAGTGTAGGGAGCAGGAGCCCAGGACCACGGTGACCGCGACCACGGGTCCGGGTCGTCGTGACGGTCGGTAGCGTGCAGGGTGATGTACAGCTTCGCGCTGCGTCCGAAGTGGATCGCCGGGCACGTCCTCGCCATCACGGCGGTCGTCGTCTTCGTCCTGGCCGGGTTCTGGCAGCTCCGCCGCCTCGACGAACGCCGCGACCTCAACGCCGAGATCGAGGCGGTGGCCGATCTGGAGCCGGTCCCGCTGGCCGCAGCCGAGGTCGAGGGCACCGCCGTGGCGTGGCGTCTCGTCGTGGTCGACGGGACGTGGCTGAACGACGACGAGGTGCTGGTCCGGAACCGCACACTCGACGGCCAACCCGGCTTCCACATCGTCACCCCGCTCCTGCTCGACGACGGTCGGGCCATCGTGGTCAACCGGGGGTGGGTCCCGGTCGGGGCCGTCGACGACGGTCGGCTCGTCGATGCCGCTGCGGTCGCTCCGGGTGGCGAGGTCACCGTCCTGGGGCGGCTGCGCGAGACCGAACGAGCCCGTGGCCTGGCGTCGGCCGACCCGGCCGACGGCGAGCTCGACGTCGTCTCCCGGATCGACGTCGGGCGACTCGACCAGCAGATCGCGGCTCCGCTCGTGGCCCTCTCGGCCGAGCTGGTCGACGACGACCTCGCGTTCGACGCGCTCCCCCAACCGGTCGACGAACCCGAGCTCAGCGAGGGGCCTCATCTCTCCTACGCCGGGCAGTGGTTCATCTTCACCGCCGTCGTGCTGATCGGCTACCCGCTGGTCCTCCGCTGGGCCGCCCGCACCGACGACGACGAGATCGATCCGGACGAGCTCCCCGAGCCGGTCGCCGGCTGAGCCCGCGCCCGCTCAGGCCGGTGTCGGGCTCGCCGTGCGGGCTCGCCAGGCCGCCCTCGCCTCGGTGATGGCGAACACCACGAAGAACTGGAGGACGCTCAGACCGGCCATCGTGGCGCCGCCTGCCGTGCTGGCGTGGAAGCTGATGGTCAGGCCGGCGACGACCGCGAGCGCACCGAAGCCGATCGAGGTGAGCATCATCAGCGGCACCCGGCGGGTGATCAGCGATGCCGTCGCCGGCGGCCCGATGAGCAGGCCGAACACGAGCAACGTCCCGACCGCCTGGAAGCTGGCGACGATGCTCAGCGCGAGCAAGATCATCATCGCGACGTGGGCGATGGTCGGGTGCATGCCGAGCGTCGCCGCCTTCTCCCGGTTGAACGACAACGCCAGGAAGGGCCGATAGAGGACGACCGTGGCCACGACCACGATCACCGTGGCCACGAGCTGGCCGTTGATGTCCTCGCGGGTGACGCCCAGCACGTCACCGAAGAGCAGTGAGGTCACCTCGGTCGCGAACGACCGTGCCCGCGAGACGATCACGACGCCGAGCGAGAGCATGCCGACGAAGAGCAGACCGATGCCGGTGTCATCGCGAAGGCTCGTGCGCGACGAGACCAGCGTGACCAGGACGCCCATCACCGCAGCGGCGGCCAACGCGCCGAGGATGAGGCTGAACCCCCAGAGCACGGCGAGCGCGATGCCCGGGACCACGCCGTGTGAGAGCGCGTCGCCCAGGAACGCCAGCCCGCGCAGCACGACCCAGGTGCCGACGAGCGACGTGGCGACGACCGCGAGGAGGCTGCCGACCAGGGCCCGCTGCATGAAGGAACTGTCGAAGGTCTCGGCGAGCAGGCTCAGCACGAGCTGACTCGTGGTGCTCGGGACAGGATCGGTGCTCCTCCAGGTGAGCGCACGGCGAACGAGCTCGGAGTGGTTCTCGCTATCCTCGCGGCGTGCCAGTGGCCCTGTCGACCACCGACCTCGTGGTCGATCACGGACCGCTCCGGGCGCTCGACGGCGTGTCGATCGAGGTGCCGGTCGGCTCGACGGTCGCGGTGATCGGTCCCAACGGCTCGGGCAAGTCGACGCTGCTCAAGACCATCGCCGGCATCCTCACCCCCAGCCGCGGGCGCGTCGAGGTCAGAGGTCCGGCCCCGGCGATCGTGCTCCAGTCGACCGAGGTCGACCGGAGCGTGCCGATCAGCGTTCGCGACACCGTCGCCATGGCGAGGTATCCGTCGTTGGGGCTCTTCGGTCGCTACGGGGCGGACGACCGGGCCGTCGTCGACGAGGCGTTGGCTCGGCTCGATCTCACCGATCTGGCCGACCGCCCCATCCACCAGCTGTCGGGCGGGCAACGTCAACGGGTGTTGGTGGCTCAGGGCATCGCGCAGCGGGCACCGCTGCTGCTCCTCGACGAACCACTCACGGGTCTCGACGTCCGTTCGCGATCGATCATCACCGACGCCCTCGACGACGAGCACCGGCACGGACGGACGCTGATCAGCACGACCCACAACTTCCGAGACGCCGAGCAGGCCGATCTGGTCCTCCTCCTCGCCACACGATGCGTGGCCTACGGCGCGCCCGCCGAGGTGCTCACCGAGGAACACCTCCGTGAGGCGTTCGGGGGACGGTTCGTCCGGGTCGGCGACACGCTGCTGCTCGACGATCCCCACCACGACCCGGCGAACCGGCGCTGACCGAGACGCGTTCTCACATGTTCCCAATACCGGACCCGCTCCGGTAGGGTCGTCGTCGTGAGTACCGATGTCCTGCACGACGACGTCGCCGACCTGCTCCGGGCTGCCGACCACCGCTACACCTCCGGTCGGCGCCGGGTCGTTGCCGTCCTGCGCGAAGCCCCCGGACCCGTGACCATCCCGCAGGTGCTCGAGCTCGATCGCACCCTGGCCCAGTCGTCGGTCTACCGGAACCTGGCGATCCTCGAGGAGGTCGGTGCGGTGAGCCGCATCGTCACCCACGACGACCATGCCCGCTACGAGCTGGCCGAGGGTCTGACCGACCACCATCACCACCACCTGATCTGCTCGACCTGCGGCGATGTCAGCGATTTCGAGCTCTCCCACGAGGTCGAGCGGTCGCTCGACCGGGCGTTCCGCACCGCCAGCCGCCGGGCCGGCTTCCGCCTCGACGGCCACCGCCTCGACCTGCTCGGGAGCTGCGCCAGCTGCGCGTGAGCGAACGCAGCTCCCGATGGTCGACGAACTCGGCTCAGGCGAGGGCGGCAGCGATGCGCTCGGCGTTGGTGCGCACCATGTCGAGGTAGGTCGCGCCGTCAGACCCCTCCTCACCGAGTGACTCGGTGTAGAGCTCGACGACGGCGACGTCACCCACCTCGTCGGCCAGGGTCTGGGCCAGCTCGTCGGAGGCCGACGTGTCGGAGAAGATCGCCGGGACGCCCTCGTCCTCGATGACCTCGGCCAGCTCGGCGAGCTCACCAGCGCTGGCACCGTCGGCGGTGCTGCCGCTCGGGATGATCGTGCCGACGACCTCGAAGCCGTACTGGTCGGCGAAGTAGGCGAAGACCTCGTGGTTCGTGATGAGCACCCGGCTCTCGTCAGGGATGCCGTCCACGAGCTCGGTCACCTCGGCGTCGAGCGCCTCGAGCTCGGCGAGGTAGGCGGCGACGGCCGTGTCGAGCGCGACCTGGTCGATGCCCTCGACGTCGGCGAGGAACGTGGCGATGCCGTCGACGGCGTCGGCCATGCGCACCGGATCGGTGAAGAAGTGGGGATCGTCACCGTCGTGGCTGTGGCCATGGTCGTCGCCATGGTCGTCGCCATGGTCGTGACCCTCCTCATCGGAGTGATCGTGACCGTCCTCGTCCTTCTCCTCATCGGAGTGGTCGTGACCCTCCTCATCGGAGTGATCGTGACCGTCCTCGTCCTTCTCCTCGTCCCCGTGGTCGTGACCCTCCTCATCGGAGTGATCGTGGCCGTCCTCGTCCTTCTCCTCATCGCCGTGGTCGTGACCCTCCTCATCGGAGTGATCGTGGCCGCCTTCGCCGAACTCGAGCGTGGCGAGGCCCTCCATCGCCTCGTGGGTCGGCACCCCCTCGTCGACGGCGTTGCCGATGACGTCGACGAGGCCCTCTTCGAAGTCGGCGCCGTTGACGATGAGCGCATCGGCCGAGAGCACGGCGTCGACCTCTTGGGCCGAGGCCTGGAAGTCGTGCGGATCCGCGCCGACCGGCATGACGGTCATGACATCGGCCTGGTCACCGACCAGCTCGGTGACGACGTCGCCGAGGATGTTCGTCGTGACCGCGATCGTCGGACGCTCACCGGAGGCGGCGTCACCGTCGGAGGCATCATCGCCTGCGGCATCGTCGCCGCCGGCGTCGTCGCCTGCGGTCGTGTCGGCGGTGTCGGCGGGAACCGCTGCCTCGCCGGTCTCGTCGGAATCCGATCCGCACGCCGCAGCGAGCAGCATGACCGCGAACAGCATCGCGATCGGACGGAGGAACCTGCGGCTCATCGACATTCGCCTTTCGGTGAGAATGGGTATCGAGTTCGTGAAAGCTACCTGGAAGGCCACCGCCGCTCAACGCGGCGACGATCGACCAGGGTGAGAACTGTTCTCAAGAAGTGTACGGTGTGGCGATGTCATCCGCTCCCCGAACGGACACGGTCTGCATCCTCGGTGCGGGCCCCCAGGGTCTGGCCGCGGCGCTCCACCTGCTCGAGGCCGACCCCGGCATGGCCGATCGCCTCGTCGTCCTCGATCCCTCGGGCGACTGGCTGGCGACCTGGCGCGAGCACTTCGCTCGGCTCGAGATCGGCAACCTCCGCTCGCCGGTCGTGCATCACCCGGCACCCGACGTCTCGACGCTCGCTCGCCACATCGCCCGGCACGGGCTGCCGCGCACGGGGCTCCCCTACGAGCTCCCGACGTTCGAGGCGTTCACCTCGTTCTGCGAGCACCTCGTCGGTGACGGCGCGCTGCCGTCACCGACCGCCGTGCGGGCCCGGAGCGTGCGTCCCGTCGACGGGCGCCTCGTGGTCGAGGCCGGCGACGAGTCCATGACGTTCGACCACCTCATCGTCGCGGCCAACCCGCACCGCCGCGTGCTCCCCGACTGGGTCGGTGCGCTGCTCGGTCACTTCCCGCAGCTCCAGCACGCCGACGACGTCGACCTCCGCCAGGTCGAGCGCCTCGACGGCGAGGTGGTGGCCATCGTGGGTGGCGGGCTGACGGCCGCCCACCTGGCCCAGGGGGCCGCCGATCGCGGAGCACACGTCGAGCTGATCGCCCGACGGCCACTCACGATCCGCCCGTTCGACACCGATCCCGGGTGGCTCGGTCCCCGCTTCCTGCGCGACTACGGCACGCTCGACGATCCTCGCGAACGACTCACGGCCGCTGCGACGGCTCGCGGGGGCGGGACGATCCCGCCCTGGATGGCCGACCGACTCGCCCGACTCCAGGCGCAGGGCCGGATCGCCGTGCGGGAAGAGACCTCGGTGCTGGACGCAACTCCCGGCGCCGAGGGCACCGCCTGCCTTCGCCTTCGGGGAGGGGTCGACATCGACGCCGACCGGGTCTGGCTTGCGACGGGCACGGTGCCCCACCTCGGCGCGCTCCGCTGTCTGGGTGATCTGGCTGCCGACATGGGACAGATCGACGGGATCCCGGTCACCGATGAGCTCCTCCGTGCCGGACCGCATCCGGTCTACGTCATGGGGCGCCTCGCCACGGTGCAGCTCGGGCCGGCGGCGGGCAACCTGTGGGGCGCCCAGCGCGCCGCGAGCCGGATCACCCGTGCCATCACGGGCGTCGACCTCGACCCCGGCTCGACGGCCTACCTCCCCCTGATCCGAGAGTGAGCTCCCTCGGGGCGACGCCCGCCGGCGACGAGATCATCCGCTTCGACGGCGTCGAGGCGCAGCGGGGCCGCACCCTCGCGCTGCGCGACGTGAACCTCTCGATCAGCAGGGGATCCGTGGTCTCGGTGATCGGCCCGAACGGCGCCGGCAAGTCGACGTTGTTCGCGCTGCTCTCGGGACGCCTCCGCCCCAGCGCCGGGGTCGTCGAGGTCGGGGGCTCGGTCGCCGATGTGCTGCAGGGGACCGATGTCGACCCGTACCTGCAACTGACCGTCGAAGCGGTGGTCCGGATGGGGCGGTTCCCCGACCGCGGCCTGCTCCGGCCGATGCGGCGAGCCGATCGGCTGATCGTGGAGGAGGCCATCGAGCAGGTCGGACTCACGGCGCTGCGCCGACGGCCCATCAATCAGCTCTCCGGTGGCCAGCGTCAGCGAGCGCTCCTGGCGCAGGGACTGGCGCAGCGAGCGCCCGTCCTCCTCCTCGACGAGCCGACGACCGGCCTCGATCTCCCGGCGCAGGAGCAGATCCTCGACATCATCCGCACCGAGGCCGACGGCGGTCGCACCGTCCTGTTCTCGACCCACGACCTCACCCATGCGGCCCACGCCGACGTGGTGATCGCGCTCGACTGCGCCTGCGTGTGCTGCGCCGCCCCGGAGCAGGCACTCGAGGACCCCGAGGTCGTGGCGCTCTTCGACGCCGCCTGAGGCACGGGCCGCGGGCTGAGGACCGAGACCGGCGGCGGAGCAGGCGCACGAGTGGCGGGACCGCAGCGTGGCGAGACGTCGGCGCAACGGGCCCGGGGCGGCGCCGCGAGCCGAGCGCTCGCGGACGGCCGCCGGGGGCTCAGTGCTCGTCCCAGTGTCCGTCGTGGGCGGCATGGCGGTGGCCGTCGTGCAGGTAGTCGACGTGGTCGCCGTGGGGGATCGCCTCGTGCCCGCACCCCGGCCCGTGCTCGTGATCGTGATCGGCGTGGATGACGTGGGCGTCCGGGACGCACTCGTCCCAGTGTCCGTCGTGCTCCCGGTGGGCGTGGCCGTCGTGCAGGTAGTCGACGTGGTCGCCGTGGGGGATCGCCTCGTGCCCGCACCCGGGCCCGTGCTGGTGATCGTGGTCAGTGTGGATGGTGCACGTGGTGCTCATGGTGACTTCCTTCGCTGTCGGCGTGCTCGACCGCATCGAGCACGATGTGTCGGATGTGGTCGTCGACGATCGAGTAGACGACCTCGCGACCTCGTCGCTCGGCGACGAGGAGGTCGGCGGTGCGCAGGATCCGGAGGTGTTGCGACACCAGCGGCTGGGTGGCCCCCGTGGCGTCGACGAGCTCGTGCACGCAGCGCGGCCCGCCGACGAGCTCGGTCAGCATCTCCAGCCGGAGCGGGTGCGCCATGGCTTTCAGGTAGGCCGCGCCGCGTCGGAACGCGTCGCCGTCGACCCGCTCGACCTCGGCCTCGACCTTGACGCCGACCTCGACCTCGACCTCGACCGCCTGATCCATGCTCACATTGCAATGTTCGCATGTGTTGACCACGACGTCAACACCGCGACGACCGACGCCTCACCCGATCCAGCGGGCGATCGCCGTGTTGGTCCCCGCCGGCACCTCGGTGAATCCCCCGTCGTGGATGACCACCGGTGCGTCGGCCGCGAGGAGCTCCCACAGCGCCGGCGTCGGGTGCACGATCGTGATCGGACGACCGGCGGCGTCCCAGCGGGCGACGATCTCGGGACCGGACCGCATCCAGGCCCACTGACCGGCGTGCGCGCACTGGGCGGCCTGCTTGCCCCACGACATCTCGACGTGCGGCGTCACCGCGATGACCAGACCGTCCCCGGACGGCCGGGCGTCGACCCGTTCGATCTCGTCGAGCGAAGTCGACTGGATCTGGAGGCGGGCCACCGGCTCGGGCACCTCGGTGACCGGGCTCGGCACGTAGGCGCGCACCTCCGCCCCGTCACGCTCGACGGTCACCCCGTCGGGCTCCTGGGCTCGCCGCCACGGCGAACCGCGGCCGCGACGAACGATCTTGCGGATCCGGGCGCCGTTCCACGCCGCCACGGCCTCGTGCCACTCCCCGCCCGGGCGGCTGCGCTCGTCCTCGAGGAGCCCGATGGTGGCCAACACGGCTGCGGCGCACACGGCTGCGGTGGTCGGAGGGTCGGCCTTCTCGATCCGCGCCGCCAGCTGGAGCGCCCGGGGCACCTCCTCGGCGTCGCTCACGCGAGTGAGCCGACGAACCGGTCGAGGATGCGGTCGAGCAGCTCCGGCGTGGTGGCGAAGTTCAGTCGGACGAACCCCTCGCCGTCGGCGCCGAAGGTGGCACCCTCGCTCAACGCCACCTTCGCGCGATCGACGAGTGCGGCGGCGGGCTCGGGACCGAGGTCGAAACGGCGGACGTCGAGCCACGACAGGTAGGTCGCCTCGGGCCGGCCGGCCAGCACACCGGGGAGCTCGTCGTCGAGCCGCCGGGCGAGGCGGTCGCGGTTGGCGGTCAGCGTCGCCCGGGTCTGATCGAGCCAGCCGTCACCTTCGCAGTAGGCGGCGAGCGTCGCCCGTGCCCCGAGCGCGTTCACGCCACCGAGGAGGTGGGTCGGGAGAGAGTCGAACCGGTCGGCGAGCGGCTCGTGGTCGACGACGGCGAAGGCGCACTTCAGGCCGGCGAGGTTGAACGACTTCGACGCCGAGGTCACCGTCACGGTTCGGGCCGCGACGTCGGGGCCGAGCGAGGCGAACGGCACGTGGGATCCGCCCGGGTGGATGAGCTCGGCATGGATCTCGTCGCTGATGACCAGCAGATCGAGCCGGGCGGCCAGCTCGGCGACGCCCTCGAGCTCGCCGTGCGTGAAGCACCGCCCCGTCGGGTTGTGGGGGTTGCAGAGGATCATCGCTCGTGGACGTGACGACACCACGGCAGCCAGCGCCGCCTCGTCGAGCGACCACCGCTCGCCGTCGAAACGGAGCGGGTGCTCCACGACGGTTCGGCCCGTCGATCGGATCGCCGCCCAGAACGGCGGGTAGACGGGAGCGTGGAGGATCACCCCGTCGCCGGGCTCGGTCCCCCACCACAACGACGCCTCGATCCCCTGGAGCACGTCGCCGAAGAGCACGACGCGCTCGCGGTCGACGCTCCATCCGTGGCGATGGGCCATGCGGTCGACGAAGGCGGTCCGCAACTCGCCGTACACGCTCGAGTGGTAGCCGAGATCCATGTCGTCGACGGCTCGGGCGAGCTCGTCGACGACGGCGGGAGCCGTGCCGAGGTCCATGTCGGCGACCCAGCAGGCGAGCACGTCATCACCGTGGCGCTGCCACTTGACGCCCTGGAGCCGCCGGAGGCGGGCGAGCTGGTCCATCGACACAGCCTGCCCCACTCCGGCAGCCCGGTGCGGTGCCGGGCGACGCCCTGCTCCGCGAGGTCGTCGAGGACTCAGCTCATGGCGACGACGAGTTGGCCGGCGTCGACGGCCGAGCCGTAGAACTGGGCGTCACCGAAGGCGAAGATCCCGCCGTCGGCGGCCACCAACCAGTAGCCCTTGCCCGTCGGCGTGGCCATCATCGACACGATCGGTGAGTTCAACGGGATCGACCCGGTCGAACCGAAGAACTCCGCGTCACCGAAGGCGAAGATCCCACCGTCGGAGGCCACCAACCAGTAGCCCTTGCCCGTCGGCGTGGCCGCCATGGAGACCACCGGCTGGTTGAGCGTCATCGCACCGGTCGATCCGAAGAAGTCGGCGTCCGGGCCGTAGGTGAAGATCCCACCGTCGGACGCCACGAACCAGTACCCGTCACCCACCGGATGCCCGGCCATCCCCACCACCGGCGCGTTCAACGGGATCGACCCCGTCGACCCATGGAACGGCGCATCGAAGGAGAACACCCC
>JBCCTY010000035.1:0-22124 GCA_039197885.1 Actinomycetota bacterium
ACCCGAGGACCTTGGTCGCCGGGCTCGACGTGGACAGTCGCTCTCTCACGCTTCCTCCAGGAGGGAACCGTACGCGGCGAGACCCGCTGCCACATACACCACCGCGATCACGGCCAGGAGTCCAACCCAGGACCAGCCCGAGCCGGTCACCTGGTCGAACGCCCGCTCGTGCGCCCTCGTACCCGCCAGCAGCACCGGGGCCACCGCCGGGACGACGAGGAGCGGGAGCAGGGTCTCTCGCACCCGTAGGCCCAACGACAGGACCCCGTAGAGGGTTCCCACCGAGGCCAGGGTGATCGTACCGGCGAGGCAGGCCGCGACGTACAGCAACGGATCGTCGATCCGCACGTCGTAGAACACCACGATGCCGATGGTGAGGGCGGCCTCGACGACGAGGAGCTGCGCCGCGAGCGCTCCCGCCTTGCCCAGGAAGATCCCCGCCGGATCGAGCCCCGACAGGCGCAGCCCGTCGGGGAGCCCGTCAGCCGACTCGACCGCGGTGCTGCGGCCGGCGGCGAGCAGGGTCGAGAGCAGCACGGCCACCCAGAACAGACCCGGTGCGATGCGGCGCAGGATGGCGGCGTCGGCGTCGACGGCGAAGGCGAACACGACGAGCACGAGGACGGCGAAGGGCAGGATCTGGTTGACGGCGACCTTCGACCGCCACTCCAGCCGCAGATCCTTGGCCGCCACGGCGCAGGCGTCACGCAGCACCGGGTGCCCCCGGTCCGACCGGCGTGACCACCCCGCCGCTGACGAGCACCGATCGGGTGGCGAGCGCACGGGCCCGATCGAGCTCGTGCGAGGAGAGCACGACCGTCGCACCCGCGACGACCGCGTCGCGCAGGAGCCCGTCGAGGAGGTCGCGCCCCGCCGCATCGAGGCCGGCGTGGGGCTCGTCGAGCAGCCACAATCGAGGGCGGCGAGCCACCAGCACCGCCAGCGCCACCCGGCGCCGCTGCCCGGCCGAGAGCCGCTCCACCGGCACGTCGGCCAGGCGGGGCTCGACCTCCACCCGCTCGAGGGCCCGCCGGGCAGCGAGCTCGTCGACCCCGGCCGAGGCCGCCCAGAAGCGGGCGTTGTCGAGGACGGTGAGGTCGTCGTAGAGGTGGGTGCGGTGGCCGAGCAGGCCGATCGCGCCGCGCAGCGCCCGCCGAGCGGTGCCGAGGTCGACGCCGAGCACCGACCCGCTGCCGGAGGTCAGCCGGTGGAGGCCGGCGAGCGTGCGCAGGAGCGTGGTCTTGCCGGCGCCGTTCGGGCCGTGGACGAGCACGATCTCGCCCTCGTCGACGTCGAGGTCGGCCCCGGAGAGGGCGGGGAAGCGACCCAGCAGCACGACGGCCTGGCGGAGCTCGACGACGGTGGCCACTGGGTGCGACAGGCTACCGCCCGGCGGGTCCCGGGGACCGGTCCTGCCGGGGCCCGGCCGCGCCCCGCTCGGGCAGTGACGCCGTTAGCCTCCGTCGCCGTGACGGCACAGCGCGTGATCGGCGGGATCGGCCGCACGCTGCTCGTGACCGGGGTGCTGGTCCTCCTGTTCGTCGCCTACCAGCTCTGGGGCACGGCGCTGCAGGAGCGGCGGGCCCAGGACCGCCTCGAGGACGAGTTCGCCGAGGTCCTCGCCGAGGCCGGCATCGAGGACACCATCGACGAGGTCGCCGCCGCTCCCCCGGAGTCGACCGACGACGACACGAGCGACGACGCGACCGACGACGCGACCGACGACGAGGCCACCACCGGCGGCGGCGAGGCCCTCCCGGCCCGCTTCGGACCGCCACCACCCGCGGCGGAGGCCGGCGACCCGGTCGCCCGCCTCCGCATCCCGGCGCTGGGGCTCGACAAGGTGGTCATCTCGGGGGTCTCCACCGAGGACCTCAAGGAGGGCCCCGGGCACTTCCCCGGCACCCCGCTGCCCGGCCAGGCCGGCAACGCCGCGATCGCCGGGCACCGGACGACCTACGGGGCCCCCTTCTTCGACTTCGACGACCTCGTACCCGGCGACGAGGTCTTCGTCACGACGCTGCAGGGCACCTTCACCTACGAGGTGACCTCGTCGGAGATCGTGCCCCCGACCGCCATCGAGGTCCTCGCTCCCACCGACGACGACCGTCTCACCTTCACCACCTGTCACCCCAAGTACAGCGCCGCCGAACGCCTGATCGTGGTGGCGCACCTCGTCGGCGAGGCGGCGCCCGGTGGGCCGTCGCCGAACGCCGTCGCGCCGACGGAGCTGCCGACCGAGGACCTCGACGATCCCGCCCGCACCGCCGACACCGTGCTCGCGGAGGGCGAGGGCGGCGGACCGGCCGACGCCGCCGGATCCGACGCCGACGAGGCCGCCGCCACGACCGATCCCGCCGTCGCGACCGCCGGGCTCGCCGAGATCGACCTCGGTGGCGACCTCGACGGCGCCTCGAGCTCCCGGGTGCCCGTGGTGATCTGGGGCCTCGTGTGCGCGCTGCTGTGGATCGGCGGCTGGCTCCTCGGCCGCACCTGGCGCCGCTGGCCGGCCTACGCCGTGACGACGCCGTTCTTCCTGGTGGCGCTGTTCGTCTTCTACGAGAACGTGAGTCGGCTCCTCCCGGCCAACGTCTGAGCTCGCCGGGAGCGCCCGGCTCACGACACCGGGGCGGTGGTCGGCATCACCCATCGTGGCGGGTGTGACCGTTAGCTTCGAGGCACATGGTCCTGGCCCTCATCGCCGTCGTCGTCGGCCTGCTGATCGGTCTGGCCACCGGTGGTACCACGGCCGCCCTCGAGACGGTCCGGCCCCGCTTCTGGTGGGCGCCGCTGGCCGCCGCCGTGCTCTACGTGATCCCGATCCTCGTCGACGATCTCGGCGGCGAAGCCGTGCTGGCCGCCGGCTCGCTCGGCGTGCTGCTCGCCGCCACCCTGGCCAACCCGCAGATCGCCGGGCTCGGCGTGATCGCCGTCGGGCTCGCCCTCAACCTGGTCCCGCTGGCGGTCGACGGCGCCACGACCGTCGGCATCGACGCGGCCGCCACGGTCGAGCTCGACACGACCGAGGACCTCGGCGTCGCCCGCCGCCTCGAGATCCCGGAGGACCGCGTCGGCCTGCTCGGCGACCGCATCCCGATCCCGGGGCTCGACTGGCTCGTCTCGTTCGGCGACCTCGTCATCGTCGTCGGACTCGTCGACGTCGGGCTGCGACTCACCCGGCGACGGCCAGCCGAGGCGAGCGTCCCCGCTCCGGTCGCCGCCGCCCCGCCGCCGCCCGTCGACACCGGTGTGGCCGACGAGGAGCATCCGTGGTTCGCGCTGGTCCGCGACGACCGGGGCGCCGAGCCCACCGCGCCGCAGCGCCCCGAGCCCGTGCCGGTCCCCCACACCACCGGCGAGATCCGCCTCGCCGAGGCCGAGCGGTCGGCCGACCAGGACGTCGTCCCCTACGTCGACACCTCGGCGAGCCGGGCCGACGAGCTCGACCTCTCGCTGGTGCGCTGGGCCGACGAACCGGCCCCCGACGAGGCCGAGACCGACGAGCTCGACCTCCGCGACCTGCAGAGCCTGCTCGACCGGCGTGACCGGACCGAACCCGCCCCGCCTCCGCCCCCCGAGGCGACCGGCCCGATCCCCGCCCCGATCGTGACGGCGACCGACGCACCGATGCCCGAACCGGCGACCGACGCACCGATGGCACCCGAACCGGCGACCCGACCGAGCGAGGCGCCGAGCCCACCGGCGGCCGGTGGCTTCGACGCCGCGCTCGCGAAGTTCGACCGCGAGAACGACGTCGCCGACCTCGACGCCGCAGCAGAGTCGGATCCGGGTGGACCTCGGACCGCCTGACCGGAGCACGACGGGAGGTTCCCGCGCGCCGAGCGGACAGACTGGGGCCATGGACGATCCGGTCAGGGAGCAACGGGCCCGCGTCGACCGGTGGGCGTCGCTCGGTCGGCGGATCGGGCTCCTGGCCTACGCCCTCGCCACCGTGGTGGTGCTCGTGGGTGTCATCACCTCGTTCACCTCGACCGTCGCCACGACCGCCATCACGCTCCTGATCGGCGGGTCGATCGTCCTGGCCCCGGCGATCCTGCTGGGCTACGCCGTGCGGGCCGCCGAGCGCGACGACCGCGAGCACGGCCGCTGACCGCCGCGCTCCTCCCAGCCTTGCCTCGCGAACGGCAGACGTCGGGTGATGCCGACGTCAGCCACTATCCTCCGTTCGCACCATGACCGCCGTCCGACTCCCCGCCGCCGAGCGACGGCGCCAGCTGCTCGAGGTCGCGCTGTCGAAGTTCTCGACGACCGGCTTCCACGAGACGTCGATGAACGACCTGGCCGCTGCGGCCGGCGTCACCAAGCCGGTGCTCTATCAGCACTTCCCGTCGAAGAACGCGCTCTACCTCGAGCTCGTCGCCGACGTGAGCAGCCGCCTCATCGAGACGATCCGGTCGGGCGCGACCTCGATCGACGACCCACGCGGCCAGATCGTCAACGGGCTGCGGGCCTACTTCGCGTTCATGTCCGAGCAACGTCGGGCCTTCGCGCTGCTGTTCGGCCGGGGCGCACCGCGCGATCGGGAGCTCGTCGCCGCCGTGCGCGACGCGGAGGCGGCGGTCGTCGAGGCCATCGCCGAGCTCATGAGCTCCGACGTCGCCGAGCCCCGGCGCTCGGCGCTGGCGCACGCCGTCGTCGGCATGGCCGAGGGCGTCGCCCGCCACTGGGCCACGACCGGCCGCCACGACCGCCTCGACGAGCTGGCCGAGCAGACCGGTGCCCTGCTCTGGAACGGGCTCGGGTCGATCGTCGAGGTCCCCGTCCGGGCCTCCTCGCCCCTACGCTGATCGGTCCTGTCCGAGCACGACCCCGTCGAGCGCCTCGAGCTCGGCGGCACCGCCGGCCAGCGCCGCCGCCACCCGATCCGGTGGACCGGCCACCACGAGGAACTCGCGGAGTCGGGTGTGCGACACCGCGCCGACCCGGCTGCCGTCACGACCGTGGATCCCGATGCGGGCCCCGACGTAGCGGGGCGACCCCACCTCGATCACGGCCACCTCGCCGCGGGGGCGACACCATCGGACGACCTCGTCCACCGGGACCCACGCCTCGTCGCTGACCGACACGACCACGACCTCGGCCCGGACGCGGCGAACGACCGACTCGAGCGCCGTGGGCATCTCGCGACGGAGGTTGAAGGGACTCCGCGACGACGGGTCGCGCAGGTCGACCCGCTTGCGGGCGACGCCGTAGTGGTCGGGCTCGTCACCGGCGACGAGCGTCTCCCACACGTGGTAGTTCGACTCGTAGCGATGCTGGTTGTACGGCGGGTCGAGGTAGGCGACGTCGACCGGGTCGATCTCGCCGACGAGGTCGAGCGCGTCGCCGACGACGGCCCGGCCCGGACCGGCGAGCAGCTCGGGCACCCGGAGCCGAAGGGGGTTCGACGCCCTCGGCGCCCAGCGCTTCAGGTAGGCCATCTGCACACCGGCCGTGGAGTCGACCCGGTCGGCGGCCTGGATCAACGAGGTGAGCAGGACCGGCCGGAGTGGATCGTCGACGTCGAGGTCATCGATGGCCGACCGCACCGCGTCGATCCGCTCGCCGTTCTCGGGGCGGAAGTAGCGGGCCTGGCGGCAGAACACCTCGGTGACGTAGCCCGCCCGACCCGGGAGCGCGTCGAGCTCGTCGACCAGACGGGCCAGACGCTCGTGATCGACCTCATCGGCGTCGGTCGCGATCGAGCAGCGGGCCAGGACGTGGGCGGCACGGGTGCGGTCGATCGCCGTCACGTGCACGCCGCTGGCCTTCATCGCCCGTGCGACCCTCGTGGACCCCGTGAACAGGTCGAGCGCCGTCGTCGCGCCGACGCCGGAGACCAGACCACCGATGAGCGGGACGAGTCGCCGCTTCGAACCCAGGTACTTGATCACCCGCTCGCCCGGATCGGCGGGTGGGACCTCCGGCCCTGCCCGCTCGGGTCCATCGCCACCCAGGATGGGGGCGAGACGAATCGGGGAGGTCCGACGTGGAGGTACGAGACGCGGGGCGGCTGGAGGTCCTCTCGCCCGACGAGTGCCGTCGACTCCTCGCCGAGCAGGAGATCGGGCGACTCGCGTTGCCGACGGGCGGCACGCCCGAGATCTTCCCGGTCAACTACGCCGTGTCGGACGACGACATCGTCTTCCGCACCGACGAGGGGCTGAAGCTCACGCTGGCCGAGCGCGGCCGGGTCGCCTTCGAGGTCGACGGCATCGACACCGAAGCCCGCGAGGGGTGGAGCGTGGTCATCAAGGGTCGGGCGGAGGAGGTCACGGTCCACGACAAGCCGGCGCTGCGCGAGCGCGTCTCGACCCTCGCGCTCTACCCGTGGGCCCAGGGCGACCGAGGCCACTGGGTGCGGATCGTGCCGACACAAGTGAGCGGACGCCGCATCACCCACCGCTGAGCCGAGCGCTCAGGGCGTGATGACGAGGTCGTCGCGACCGATCTCGCGGAAGACGGCGTTGGCGACGCGGATGTCGTCGTCGAAGCCCGTGGGATCGTCGAGGTCCGAGATCGAGTCGCTCTCGTCGACGTAGTACTCCAACGCGCCGCGCAGCAGCGACCGTCGCCCGTCGGCGAGCGTCGGCAGGTCGTCGAGCGCCGAGAGCAGGGCCGCCGCGAGCTGGCGCGACGCGTCGGCGTCGACCGCCGGGCGCTCGTCGAGCAGGCTCTCGACCAGGGCCAGGTGACCGACGACGCGACGGCGGAGCTCGGGAGCCTCGGCGGGATCGGTCTCGAGACAGAGAGCCACGAAGCGGTCCCGCTCGCCCGGGTGGAGGATGGCGTCGACCAGGACGTCGGGACGGGTGGGGGCGCTCACGGCGTGGAGTCTGCCCGTTCGTGAGCGGGTCGTCGACCCGGCGGTCCGACGCCGCGCCTCAGAGCTCGGCCAGCAGGAGGTGCGCGTCGTGGTCGGCCGCCGCTTCGAACGGACGGGTGAAGAGCTCGGCCAACAGCTCGTCACCGCGCTCGTTGCCGCCCTCGAGGTCGCTCACGACGACGGCCGAGAAGCTCTGCTGGAGCCACGACATGCGGATGTCGCGCCACAGCCGGTCGAGTGGGTAGTGGGTCACGCCCAGCTCGCCGAGGCGGGCGTGGTAGCGGGCGACGAGCGCCTCCTCGTGGGCCCGACGGTCCTCGACGCGGAGCGAGCCCCCCAGCAGGTTGGCGACGTCCCACGCACCGACGTGCCGGGTGGACAGCTGGAAGTCGACCATCGTGACGGCGTCCTCGCCGGCCGCTCCGCCGAACAGGTAGTTCTCGGCCCGGCAGTCGGTGTGGGTGAAGGTGGCGTGGCCCTGCTCGACCCACCAGTCGAGCAGGTCGCCGTAGAGCGGGATCACCTGCTCGACGGCGGCGAGGACCGTGGGCGGCACCCGCTCGCCCCAGACCTCGACGAAGGGCTCCCAGCGGAGCTCGGCGAGCGCGGACGCGCCCTTGTAGAGGTCGTTGTTCATCGGCGGCAGCCAGGCGAGCTCGTAGAGCTCGGGCGACTCCCAGAACGCTGCGTGGAGCCCGGCGACGGCGTCGAGGATCGCTCCGGCCTCGTCGGCGGTGAGCCCGACGATCTGGTCCGGGCACCGGGCGTCGACGATGTCCTCGAGCACCAGGACGAAGGGGACCGAGGCGGCCGCAGCGTCGACGTGGTACGCCCGGGGGACGCGCACGTCGCGTAACGTCGCCGCGGTCTCGCGGTAGAAGCTCACCTCGCGCTCGTAGAAGCCCATGGCCTGCGCGAGGCCGACGCTCTCGGCCGACCGGGACGCGCACTTGGCGATCATCGAGGCCGGCCCCGTCTCGCCGTCGGCGTAGGTGAGGTGGAGCCGGGCCACCTCACCGAGGATCCCGACGCCGGTGCCCAGATCTCGGGCCTCCAGGTCGGTGATCTCGCCGACGTCGTCGGGCGTGACATCGTTCAGCCACGCGACGTCGATGTCGGCAACCTGCAGCGGCACGTCGGCCATGGGTCCCCCTCCGTCGAGCGGCGTACGGTAGCAACCGCGTGGCCGACGGCTCACCTCGTGGGGCCATGACCGCGTGACCGCTCCTCGTGCGAGGACCTCAGGCGGTCGCCCAGATCAGCACCTCGGCGCCCTCGGGACCGGCGGTGACGTCCGGATCGCCGGCGGCGGTGAGCCGGACGGCGTCGCCCTCACCGAGGCTGCCGGCGCCCTCGAGGTCGGCGGCGCCACGGGCCACGAAGACGTGCGCGTGCGGGGCATCGGGAACGGCAACGGTCTCACCGGAGCGAAGACGACCTCCCCACAGGACGGCGTCGCGCTGGCGGATCGAGATGGCGCTGTCGTGGCCCTGACCCGACGCGATCGGCACGAGGCCGCCGCGATCGAGCTCGGCGTTGATGTCGAGCTGCTGATACGAGGGTTCGATCGCCTCGGTGTCGGGCAGCACCCACATCTGGACGAAGTGGACGTCGCGGTCACCGCTGGCGTTCATCTCCGAGTGCCAGATCCCGGTGCCGGCGCTCATGCGCTGGGCGAGGCCGGGGTAGATGATCCCGCGGTTCCTCAGCGTGTCCTTGTGCTCGAGCTCGCCCTCGAGCACCCACGTCACGATCTCCATGTCCTGGTGCGGGTGCGTCTCGAAGCCGGTGCCTCCCCGGACGACGTCGTCGTTGTTGACCAGGAGCAGGCCGTGGTGGGTGTTCGTGCGGTCGCGGTGGTGGCCGAAGCTGAAGGAGTGTCGTGAGTCGAGCCACCCGGCGTCGGTGTGGAACCGCTGGTCTGCCCGGCGGACGTCGATCGTGTTGGTGCTCATCTCCGTGGTCCTCCTCGGATGGGTGGTGACACCTGTTCCAACCAGGCCGCACGACAGATTATTTCCATCTGCAAATATCCTGACCGGAAGGATCTTCTAGCCTCGGGTCATGGCCCCGCCGCCGACCGACGCCGAGCTGCTCACCTGGGAGCGACTGCTGCGCTTCCACCGACGGACGCTCGCCCGGCTCGACGACGACTTGCGTGACGCCGCCGACCTCCGCCTCGACGACTACGACGTGCTCCACCAGCTGTCGATCGCCGAGGGCGGACGGCTGCGGATGGGCGAGCTCGCCGATCGCATGCTCATCGCGCCGTCATCGTGCTCGCGGATCGTCGATCGGCTCGTGCGGCGCGACCTCGTCGAGCGCGACCGGGACCCGGTCGACCGCAGGGTGGTCTGGGCTGGCCTCACGAGGGAGGGGCGGCGCCGTCACCGCCGGGCGGCGGCCGTCCACGTCCGGGGCATCGCTCGCTGGGTGACGACCCCCCTCGACGAGGGGGTCCGGTCAGCGCTCGACGAGGCGCTCGACCGATGGGAGCGCAACGAGCCACAGGTACCGTGAGGGCATGTCCTCCCCCTCGCAGCGGCACCGGATCGAGCTCACCTACTGCGTCCCCTGAGACTATTCCGACCGCGCCGTGCGCGCGGTGTCCGACCTGCTCAGCCACTACCAGCACGTCATTGCCGACGTGCGTCTCGTCACCGGCGGCTCGGGCGTCTTCGACGTCGTCGTCGACGGCACGACGATCTACTCGAAGGCCGTCGAGCGCCGCCACGCTCGCCCGGGTGAGGTGCTCGAGCGTTTCCGCGAGCTCGTCGGCCCCGACGTCCCCGCCTACGGCACCTGAGGCCCGCCGACCGGCCGACGGCTCACCGTGAGTCCGGCCCCGACGGCGTCTGCGAGGATCGAGTCATGACGTTCCATCGCGAGTCCACGACCGACGAGGTGCTCGCCGGCATCGACCTCACCGGTCGGCGCTACCTCGTCACCGGCGCCGGCTCGGGTCTCGGCATCGAGACGGTCCGGGTGCTGGCCACCCACGGCGCCGAGGTGCTCGCCGCCGTCCGCGACGCCACGGCCCCCGGCGCGGCGCTCGACGCCCTTCGCTCGGACCTGCCCGATGCCGTCATCGAGCCGGTCTCGATCGAGCTCGGCTCGCTCGACCACGTCCGGGCCGCGGCTGCGGATCTCGTCGCCTCGGGGCGACCGCTCGACGGCGTGTGTGCGAACGCCGGGGTCATGGGCACCCCCGAGGGCACCACCACCGACGGCTTCGAGACGCAGTTCGGGGTCAACCACCTCGGCCACTTCGTCCTCATCGGCCGGCTCCTGCCGCTCCTGCTCGACGGCGGCCCGGCCAAGGTCGTCACCGTCAGCTCGGCGGGCCACCGCATCGCCGACATCGACCTCGACGACCCCAACTGGCGCCGACGGCCCTACGACAAGTGGGACGCCTACGGCGCGGCCAAGACGGCGAACATCCTCCACGCCGTCGAGCTGGAGCGACGTTTCGGCGACCGCGGCCTCCACGCCGACGCCGTCCACCCCGGCGGCATCCGGACCAACCTCGGGCGCCACTTCGACCCGGTCGACCGGGAACGCATGCCCGAGATCATGCGGATCACCGGTGAGGCCTCGTTCAAGTCGTTGGAGGCGGGCACCGCCACCCAGGTGTGGGGCCTCGCCCACCCCGAGATGGAGGGCAGCGGCGGTCGCTACCTGTTCGACTGCACCGTCAGCGCGGTCTACGACCACCCCGAGGCGCTCGGCGGTCACGCCCCCTGGGCCCTCGACGCAGATCGGGCCCGCCGTCTCTGGGAGCTCTCCGAGGAGCTCGTGGGCGAACGATTCGGATGAGCACGGGGACCGGCAAGCGGAGCTGCCGGCTCACTCCGGCGGGGGCGCCACGAAGTCGATGAGCTGCTCGACGGCACCGACCAGGCCCGGCTCCAGGTCGGCGTAGGTCCGCACCCGCCCGAGCACCTGGCGCCAGAAGGCCGAGGGATCGGCTCGGATCCCGAGGCGCTCGATGACCCCCTCCTTCCACGGGGTCCCCATCGGCACCTCGGGCCAGGCGTCGATGCCCAGCACCCTGGGCCGCACGGCCTGCCAGACGTCGACGTAGGGGTGACCGGTCACCAGCACGGCCGGGTGACGCACCGAGGCCGCGATGCGTTGCTCCTTCGAGCCCTCGACGAGGTGGTCGAGCAGGATCCCGAGGCGGCGGCCCTCCCCCGGCCCGAACGCCTCGACCACGGCGGCCAGGTCGTCGGCGCCGTGGAGGACCTCGACGACGATCCCGTCGGCCCGCAGGTCGTCACCCCAGATCCGCTCGACGAGCTCGGCGTCGTGCAGCCCCTCGACGAGGATCCGGCTCGCCCGGGCGACGCGCGCCCGGGTCGGCGCGTTCGCCACCGAACCCGAGGCCGTTACCTCCGGGGCGGTCGGACGACGGGCCGGAGGGGGGCGGAGGTCGACGACCCGGCCGTCGACCTCGAACCCACCGCGCACCACGTGATAGGTGCGCTCGCGACCCTCGTCGTTGCGCAGGGCGACCAGCCCCCCACCGAAGCGGACCAGCGTCCCGCGCTCGCCCGTGGGTCGGTGGACGACGTCGAGGCCCGGCTCGGCGACCACCGTCGGATGCTCGGGCATCCTCGGGCGGCGCCGCTGTAGGTCGATGGGCTCCTCGGCACGCCAACGGGGCACGGCCTCCACGCTACGGTCCGCCCATGGCCGCCGATGTGGATCCCGCCGCCGTCACGTTCGTCCGCTACATGGACCGCTCCCGCGACTTCTACGCCGCTCAGGGCTATGACCGGCCCTATCGATGGGCCCAGCACGACGACGCGCCGTTCCGGCCGCTCGACCGACCGCTCGCCGAGTGTCGGGTCGGTGTCGTGACCACGACCTCGCTGCACCGCGAGGACGACGGTGACGCTCCCGGGGCTTCGGGGCGGGCCTTCGCGCAGGCCGCCACCCCCCACCCCAGCCGGATGTTCACCGAGCACCTCGAGTGGGATCGCGACGCCACCCACACCGACGACGTCGAGACCTTCCTGCCGCTGCGCCGCCTGGAGGAGGCGGTCGCCGCTGGGACCATCGGCTCGGTGGCGGAGCGGTTCTACGGGGTGCCCACGCTCTACAGCCACCGGCGAACGGCCCGCAACGCCGAGCTCGTCGAGGGGTGGTGCCGGGAGGACGGCGTCGACGTCGTCCTGTTGATCCCGCTCTGACCCGTCTGCCACCAGGCCGTGAGCCTGGTCGCACGACACCTCGAGGCCACCGGGACGACCACGGTCGTGGTCGGCAGCGCCCGCGACATCGTCGAGCACTGCGCCGTGCCGCGCTTCTGCTTCACCGACTTCCCGCTCGGCAACCCCTGCGGCAAGCCCGGCGACGTCGCGATGCAGACCGCCATCGTCGGTGCGGCGCTCGATCTCGCCGAGTCGGCGACGGCCGCCATGACCACCGTGCAGACCCCGCACCGCTGGGACGAGCGAGGGGCCTGGCGGACGAACTTCATGCGCGTCGGCCCCGACAACGCCGACGAGCTGCGTCGCCGGGGCGAGGAGCGCCTCGCCCGCCAGCGAGCGAGGCGCGCAGCCGACCGCTAGGTTGGGCATCCTGATCGAACACACGTTCGATCCCTGTCGGTGGGAGGCCCGATGCAGATCTTCGTAGCGACCCGACGGACCCAGGGCGAGGCCGAGCACGATCGGTGGGGCGCGGTGGAGGGCGAGCTCGTCTCGTTCCCGCTGTGTACCGAGGGCGACGAGCTCGGCGAGCTGGCGATGGTCGGTGTGGCGAGCCGCGGCCCCACCACCACCTTCGAGGTGCGCGAGCTCGAGCACCTCGACGTCGACACCTACCGCGAGCTCCTCCTCGATGGTTGGCGACGTGTCGGTGTGCCCATCGACGACGACGAACCGGTGCGCTCCGTGGCCGACGTGCTCGTCGACGAGCTCGTCCGCCTGGCGGGCGAGATGCCCCTCGGCACGGTGCTGGGGCGCGACGGGCAGTGGCTGGTCGTGCGAGCCACCGACGAGACCGGCGACCGGAGCGCGTCCCACCCGACTCAGGATCCGGGCGCGACCTCCGATGGGGGGTGGTGACCAGAGCGCACGATCATCTCCTCGCCGCCGCGGCCCTGGTGGTCTCGGCAGCCGTCGCGGCCGCCTCCGCGAACCCGGGCGGCATCGCGGCCGGGCTCTGCCTGGCCGTCGTCGCCGGGCTCGTCGCCGGCGGCGTCGACCGGTGCGGCCAGCTGCTCTACCCCGCCTCGATCTTCGCCCCCGCGGTCTCGCTCGGAGCGACGGGTGCGGGCTGGGCAGCCGGCGTGATCGTCGCTCCACTCCTCGCCCACGTCGCCATGACCGGCTCGCGGCGGCCGATCCTCGTCGCTGCGCTGTCGGCCTCGGCGTCCGTCGCCGGCGCAGCGGCCCCCGACCGGATCGGTGCTGCCGCCGTCCTCGTCGCCGTCCTCGTCGCCGCCGAGGTCGTGGTGCGGATCCATCGTCGCCTCCAGGACGAGGGCCGCCGCGACCGCGCCAAGGCGGACGAGCTCGGCACCCTCCTCCGCGTCACCGACGTGCTGGCCGCTCTCGACGACGACGACCGGGCCGCCGAGGCCATCGGCGAGCTCGGCTCCGAGATCCTCGGCGGCGAGGCCTCGGTCGTCCTCGTCCGTCGCGAGGGCCTCCAGGTGGCGTGGTCCGGCGGCGAGCCCGACCTGGCCGACGGGCCGCTCCACCACGCAGCACGAGCGGTGGCAGCCCGCTCGATCGGCAACGGGCGACCGGCCTGGGGCACCGACGAGGTCGTCATCGCCGCCGGCCTCGCCGGCCTCCAGGCCGTGCCGCTGGCGCAGGCCGCCGACGGTCCCCTCGGCGTCATCGTCGTCGCCCGGGCGACGCCGCCGACCGAGCACGACGAGCTCTCGTTGTCGGTCTTCGCCGAGCACGCCGGACGGGCCCTCGAGCGGATCCTGCTCCTCCAGCGCATCGCCGACGCCGCCCTCCGCGACCCGTTGACCGGCGTCGGCAACCGACGGGCCCTCGACGCCGTGCTCTCCCACCTCCGCCCGGGCGACGCCGTGGCCCTGCTCGATCTCGACCACTTCAAGGCGGTCAACGACGCCGACGGCCACGCCGCAGGGGACGAGGTCCTGATCGACTTCGCGATCCACCTCCGCCGGACGACGGGCCCCCACGACGCGGTCGGCCGCTGGGGAGGCGAGGAGTTCATGGTCGTGCTGCGCGGCGCACACCACCAGGCCAGGGATCGGGTCGAGCAGATCGCCGAGGCGTGGCGCGCCACCTCCCCGCGCACGACGTTCTCGGCCGGCGTCGCCCTCTCGGGCCGCGACGTCTCGACCGAGGAGCTGCTGGTCGAGGCCGACGTCGCCCTCTACCAGGCCAAGGACGAGGGCCGGGACGCCGTCCGCCTCCATGGTGAGCCGACGGACGACGACGAACCCGTCGCCGCACCCGTCGCGCCATCCTGACAGCTGATGTCAGAGATGATTCCGTAGCGTCGCCGCCATGCACGACACCACGATCGAGATCGCAGCCACCCCCGAAGCCGTCTGGGCCGTCCTGTCCGACGTGAGGGCCTGGCCGGCGTGGGATTCGGGCGTGACGTCGGTCGACGGCACGTTGGCCCTCGGCGAGCGGATCACCGTCTCGGTCGCCGCGAACCCCGGCCGCTCCTTCCCCCTCGAGGTGACCGAGCTGCACCCACCGCACCGCATGGTCTGGACCGGCGGCATGCCGCTCGGACTGTTCCGTGGCGAGCGCACCTACACCGTCGAGCCCGTCGACGGTGGCGGCTCCCGCTTCCGGATGACCGAGCGCTTCTCCGGGCTCCTCGCCGGCCTCATCACCCGGCGGATCCCCGACCTGCAACCCTCGTTCGACCGCTTCGCCGCCGGCCTCAGGGCGACCGTCGAGGCCGACTGACCCGGCCAGGGTCAGAGCTCAACCCGGGCGGGTCCGGGCGATCAGGTCCTGCTTGAGCTGCCAGAGCTCCGGGGTCAGCGACACGTGGTACTCGTGCGGGTTGACGAGGCGACGGACGCCGGGATCGAGGCGGTCGACGTCGCGCCGATGGCGCTCGCGCAGCTCGTCGAGGGCCACGGGATCCTGGGTGCGACTCCCCTCGGCCCAGACCGGCTCGAGCAGGGTCTCGAGCCCCGACAGCTCGTCGCGCCGGAGCTGGCGTCGCGTGCCGACCAGGATCGGGTGACGGAGCGTCAGCGGGTCCATGGCCTGCACGTCCTCACCGGCGACGGCGAGGAGGTCGGCCGTGGCCCGGCCCCGCTCGTCATAGAGGCGATAGACGTCCTTGTCGCCCGGGTTCTGCGTCTTCGTGGGCGACTCCGAGATCTTGATCGCCGGCCGCCAGGCGCCGTCGTCACGCACGGCCGTGAGCTTGTAGACGCCGTCGAGGTACGGCTGGCCGTCGGACGTCGCGACCTTCGAGCCGACGCCGAAGGCCAGCCGTTGCACGACCGACGTGGGTTCGACGCCGTAGCGCGGCGCCTCTGCGTCGATCTGGGCGAGGATCTGCAGCATGGCGATCTCGTCGAGGCTGCTCGACAGGACGATCGCCACGTCGGGGAAGCCGGCCTCGTCGAGCAGCTGAGCCGACCGGATGGTGAGGTAGGCGAGGTCGCCGGAGTCGAGGCGGATGCCTACCGGCTCGTGACCCCGGCGGCGGAGCTCGTCGAACACCGTGATGGCGTTCGGCACGCCGCTGCGCAGGGTGTCGATCGTGTCCACGAGGAGCAGGCACTCGTCGGGGTAGACGTCGGCGTAGGCACGGAAGGCACCGAGCTCGCCCTCACCGAGCGCCATGAAGGCCTGGACCATGCTGTGCGCGTGGGTCCCCCGTGGGTCGAGGTCGAGCTGGCGCGAGACCCCGACGTTCGACGAGCCGACCGCCCCACCGATCAGCGCCGCCCGCGAGGCGGCGTTCGCACCCCAGCCCGGCGCACGCCGGAGGCCGAACTCGAGCACCGGACGTCCCCGTGCCGCCTCGACCACCCGACTGGCCTTCGTGGCCACGAGCGTGGCGAAGTTCAGCTGGTTCAGCAGGGCCGTCTCGAGGATCTGACCCGTGGCCAGGGGGCCGCGGACCACCGTCATCGGCACGTTGGCGTGGACGACCCGGCCCTCGGGCACCGCCGTGATGCTCACCGACTCGAACCCGCCGTGGCCGGCCAGCCAGCCGAGGAACGACTCGTCGAAGCGAGGTCGTCCGGACGGGTCGGTCTGCGCCCGGAGCGCCGCGAGGTCGTCCTCGGTCGGGCGGGTGTCGGCCACCCAGTCGAGGAAGGGCTCCAACCCGGCCGCGACGCAGTAGCCGGCCTGATGGCCGCCGTAGTCGGGGCTGCGTCGAGTGAAGTGCTCGAACTGCGCCACCCGCTCGTGCATGCCCAGCCGGTGGTAGAGCTGGGCCATCGTCAGCTGGTACTGATCGGTGAACAGCACGCCCCGGGCGATGGATCGGTTGCGTTCCCGCAGGTCGGTCACCGGGGAAGCATCGTCGATCGACGACGGGGCCAGCGACCCGGTTGCCGGCGCCCCCTGGGTTCGGCCTGGTCATGACACACTGACCGGTCGGCAGCGGGCCGAGGCTCGCTTCGACCGAGGAGCCACCTCCACACCGATGTCCTCGCTGAGCGCCGCCGGGCTGATCGTCGCGACCATCGTCGTCGCGCTCGTGGGGGCAGCGGCGATCGGGCGCCGGAACGAGTGCTCGAGCGAGACCCGCATCGCGGTGTCCCGATCCCTGTTCCCGTCGACCGACGAGCGCCACACGATCCGGATGTCGGCCTTCATGGGCCTCTCCGTGACGATCGCCGTGATGGGCATCAGCGCCAACTCGGCCGCCGTCGTCATCGGCGCCATGCTCCTCGCTCCGCTGACGACCCCGCTCATGGGCGTCGCCGTCGCGATCACGATGGGCTGGCGTCAGCGCGGCCTGTCCGCGTTCGGTGTCACCCTCCTGCTGACGGCGCTGGGCCTCGGCATCGCCGTCGCGCTCGCCGCGGCGATACCGCAGATCGGCCTCACCAACGAGCTCGTCTCGAGGACGTCGCCCGACCTGCGCGACCTGGTCGTCGCACTCGCCGCGGGCGGAGCGGGCGCCTACGCCACCATCCGCTCCGACCTCTCCGCCACGCTGCCCGGCGTCGCGGTGGCGGTGGCGCTCGTCCCACCGCTGGCGAGCGCGGGCATCGCCCTCCACCTGGGCCGTTACTCGCTCGCGAGCGGCGCCATGCTGCTCTACGGCGCCAACCTCGTGGCCATCGTCGTGGCCTCGATCGTCGTGCTCCTCGCCGTGGGATTCGTGCCCTCACGCCGGTTGCGTGATGCCTCCCCCCGGGTGGCGTTCGCCTCGTTCTCGGTCGTGATCGGGTGTGCGGTGATCTCCGTGCCGCTCGTCTCGCGCACCGTCGAGCTCTCGTCCGACGCCGCCGTCCGCCGTGACGTCACCGCCGCGGTCGAGGAGTGGCTCGACGGCGCCGATGGCCTCGAGCTCGTGAACCTCGGCCTCGACGGCTCGACGGTCGAGCTCGAGCTAGCCGGCGAGACCGAGCCACCCCGACCGTCGGGCCTCGCCCGACGACTCGTGCCCACCCTGGGCGAGGACGCCCGGGTCGAGGTGGCGTGGTCCTCACGCTCGAGCGGCGTGGCCGCCGACGAGATCATCACGACCGCAGCGGGCTTCGACGTCGAGGAGGTCACCGCCGTGGCCGACCGGTGGGCCGAGGCGGCCGGCGCCGATCTGACCGCCGTCGAGGTCGACGGCTTCCTGGTCTCGGTCGAGCTGGCCGGCGAGGGGGACCCGCCGCTCGCCGTCGGCCTCGCCGACCAACTCGCCGCAGAGCTGGGCAACGCCGCACTCGTCGAGCTGTCGTGGTCGCAGCGCCAGGCCCAGCGGGCACGCACCGGTGATCTGCCCCCGACGCCCGAGCCGGGTGACCTCGCCCGCGTCACCGCCGCCACGTGGGCCGACCGGTACGGCCTCGAGGTGCTCGAGCTGAGCTACAGCACCCTGCGCGAGCCGGCCCGGACGACCCTGGTCCTGCGAGGACCCGAGGCACCCGGGCAGGAGCAGCTCGACGAGCTCGAGGCCGATCTCGCGGCCACCGTCGGCGTCGAGGTCGAGGTCGTCGCCCGATTCGCGCCGATCCTGTCGCTCCCGGTGCCCGAGCCACTGGCCGACCCGACGGAGGAGATCGTGGAGGTCGTCGAGCGGGCGGTCGAGCGGCGGGGCGTGACGGTGATCACGATCGACGCGGACGCCAGCACCGGCCTCGTCTCCATGGTCGTGACCGACGAAGCGGCCGAGTCGACGCTCGAGGCCGCAGCGAACGCCGCCGCACCCGACTGGACCTTCGACATCGTGCGCGTGGCGATCGCCACGACCACGACGAACCCACCGGACGTCGACGAGCCCTGACCCGGCCGACCAACGACGAACCCACCGGACGTCGACGAGCCCTGACCTGACCGATCGGGGCGCCGCCACCCCCTGGGGAATCGGGGCCGGGTCCTGCCCACCGGGCGGAGGTTTCGGCCGAGGTCCCGACCCCGATTCCAGTGCTGTGGGGCAGCACACTCCGTCCTTGTCCCCACGACGTGATGTGTTGCACAGCTTTTCTGCCCGAACCGCGTAACGGCGCCTCCCGCACCGGCAAGCCAGCTCCAGGAACCAACGAGGAGGAACGTGCTGTGGGGCATCACCGGATGAGGCGGATCGCGACCGCCATCGCGGCCGCGGCAGCGACGACGGTCGGCACGGTCGCCACCGTCGGAGCGGCCGAGGCGCCGACACCGACCGAGCCGGCCGGCGTCGAGCACTGCGTGGTCCACGCCAGCGGGGTCGACGAGGACGGCGTGCTGATCGTCTCGGAGCCCGTGTGCGGTTCGGAGCGCCTCGCGACGTCGATGCTCAACAGCTCGGCGATGAGCCGGAGCACGACGTACACGCTGGGTCGTCACTTCTCCTCGACTAGCTACGGCGGATCGTCGATCACGATCACCGGATCGGTGCCGTGCGGCGGCGGGGTGTGGAAGCCGACCGGGTTCTGGAACAACAACATCGAGTCGTCCATCCACTACTGCGGTTCGTCCGGCACCCGCTTCTACGACTCGTCGAGCTGTTCCGGCTCGGTCCGGACCATCTTCAGCAGCACCTCCAGCCTGGGCTCGATGAACAACCGAGCCAGCTGCGTGCGGTACGGCTGATCCCTCCGCACCCGGTCGCCGCGACGGCCCGGACGACCGCGCGCGGGCGCCGCACGACCACGTCGTGCAACGCTGGGACGGCCGTGAGCGAAGAGGAACGGGAGACGCGCCCGTGCGACGGATCCCGATCGGCCCGCGGATCGACCGACCGGCCCCGGCGACGGGAGGACGGCGACCCGCGGACCGACCTGCAACTCCTGACCGCGAGCGACTTGGACCCCGATGCCTTCGGTGAGCTGTACCGACGTCACGTCGACGGAGTGGCGGGCTACCTGGCCCGCCGCGTCCGCGACCCCCACGTGGCGGCCGAGCTCGCGGCCGAGACGTTCGCCCAGGCACTGGCCGGACGTGATCGGTTCGATCCGGCCAAGGGCGAGGTCCGAGCGTGGATCTTCGGGATCGCCGCCAACCTCCTGCGCCGGTACTGGCGGACACGGCGGGTGCGTCGTTCCGCCCGCCATCGACTGGGTGTCGAGACGACCGTCGACCAGGCCAGCATCGACGCCTTCGGTGGCGTCATCGACCGCCTCGACGCGTCTGGGCTCGTCGAGCTGTTGGGTGAGCTCCCGGAGCGACAGGCCGAGGCCGTGCGGCTGCGGATCGTCGAGCGAGCCGACTACAGCCGGATCTGCGACGATCTCGATGTGTCCGACGGCGCCGCCCGGGTGCTGGTGCACCGCGGGCTCAAGCGGCTGGCCCACCTCCACGATCAGCGACCCGCCGGCTGACCGGTCGACATCATGAGATCCTCCCGCTACCCGGAACCGCCCGACGACGGCGACGACGACATCGACCTGTCGGGCGTCGCCTACTTCGAGCAGGTCGAGCGCGCCCTGGTCGCCGCTGCTGCGAGCCACGGGGCGCCCCGGACCCCGAGGAGGGACGCGGCGCTGCGCCCGGTGGCGCTCGCCGGCGCCGCCGCCGGCGTCCTCCTGGTCGCCCTCGTGGCGTTGCAGTCGGGTGGCCGCGAGCAGACCGCTGACGCCATCGACGTCCGGCGACTCGACGGCGAGACCGTGATCGTCGTCGACGAGCTCATCGACGACCCCCGTGGCGTCGAGCGCGAGCTCGACGCCGCCGGCATCCCGGCCGCGCTCCAAGGGGCGCTCGCCCCGCCCCCGTTGATCGGGGCCGTGGTCGCCGTGACCCAGGAGGCGGCCGACGACTCGCTCGACGTCGACGTCACCGGTGTCGACGCCGACGGCGACGGGGCGATCGAACGGATCGTCATCCCCGATGGCTTCCGCGGCGCGATCGACCTCATCGTCGGCGTCGCTGCCGACGACGACCTCGACATCGTGTTCGCTGCCGCTCCCGCCGGATGCGAGGACCTCGTCGGCGCGACCGTCGAGGCGGCGACGCCGGGGCTCGAGGTGCTCAGCGACGGCATCGTCTGGTTCCGCTACACCGCCGACGGCCAAGAGGTCCTGGAGGACGGCGAGGTCCCGCCCCCCGACGACGTCGTCGTCGACGTCCAGGTGACCGGCGACAGCGATCTGCTGGTGACCACGGCCGACGAACCCGATCGGCTCACCCCCGCCACCCCGCCCTGCGGGGCCTGACCACCGCACGCGCTCTCGGGGCACGCCCGGCCGACCCACCGCCGGTAGCTTCTGGCCGTGCCTGCGATCGCCGTGGAGTTCCTCGACGAGTCGTACCTCGTCGAGGACGACGACGTCTTCCGCTTCGGGCGCGACGGCGACCTCGTGCTCGACGATGCCAACCCGTTCATGCACCGCACCGTCGGCACCATCGCCCGGGCCGGCTCGGTGTGGGTCATCCAGAACCTGGGCCGGACCACCGAGCTGACCATCACCACCTCGTCCGGCAAGCGAAGCGAGCTCCCTTCGGGCGGCACCGAAGCCCTGCTCGACGACACCATCGACGTCCAGTTCCAGTCGGGACCGTCGACCTACGGCTTCCGCATCCGGATGGTCGAGCCCCCGGAGCTCCCCGAACCACCGGCCCAGTCGGCCCAGCAGACCGCCACCTCCGACTTCGGCGTCGTGGCGCTGAACGAGGAGCAGCGCAAGATGCTGGCGGCCTTCGCCGAGCCCCGGCTGCGCGAGGGCGCCGGCACGCGGACGCCCGTCCCGGCCAACGCCGCCGTCGCTGCCCGCCTGGGCTGGTCGGCGAAGAAGCTCGACCGCAAGCTCGACTACCTCTGTCGCCGCCTCACCGAGCGGGGCGTCCGTGGACTGCGTGGCCAGATCGGCGACGAGGCGGTCGACCGTCGCCAGCGTCTCGTCGATCACGTCGTGCTGGCCGGCCTCGTCAGCAGCGTTGATCTCCGGTTGCTCGATCCGTGAGCGGCCGGACGCGCACCCTGTGGGGTGTACCCCCGATGTCGGACCTCACTGACCTGCGGTAGTAGTGAGTCGGACACCGGACGAGGAAGGGCGAGGCACATGACCACGGCCGACGAGTGGAGCGAGATCGGGCTCTCCGACGTCGAGCAGATCGGGCGCGGCGGCTTCGGCGTGGTCTATCGGGGCGTCGAGACCGACCTCGGCCGCACGGTTGCCGTGAAGGTCCTCCCGGGCGAGCTCGACGAGCGGTCCCGCGACCGCTTCGACCGCGAACGCCGCGCCATGGCCGTGCTCTCCGACCACCCCCACATCGTCCCGATCTTCCGGTCGGGGTTCATGCGCAACGGCCAGCCCTACCTGGTGATGGAGCACGTGTCGGGCGGCTCGATGGCCGACCGCCTCGAGGCGGGGCCGATCCCCTGGCCCCAGGTCGCCCGGCTGGGCGTGGAGCTCGCCGGTGCGCTCGAGACCGCCCACCGCAGCGGCGTCCTCCACCGCGACGTGAAGCCCGGCAACATCCTGCTCTCGGCGCTCGGATCGGCGAAGCTCGCCGACTTCGGCATCGCTCGCCTCCACGGGGCGCCCGAGACGCGCAGCGCCTCGGTGACGGCGAGCGTGGCGCACGCGCCACCCGAGGTCGTCGCCGGCCAGCGCCCCGACCAACGCTCCGACATCTACTCGCTCGCGTCCACGCTCTTCGAGCTGCTCACGGGTCGTCCGCCGTTCGTCCGACCGACCGACGAGTCGCTCGTGCCGGTGCTCGCCCGCATC
>JBCCTY010000036.1:0-21374 GCA_039197885.1 Actinomycetota bacterium
GCGTCGGCGAGCACGGACACGACCGCGGTGGCGTCAGCCCCCGATTCGACCGCCTCGGTTGCCGACGAGACAGGGGACACACGGTTGTTCGTCGACGACCTCGGTCGCGAGGTGGAGGTGCCGGTGAACCCTGAGCGGGTCATCTTCGCCAACGGGGAGCTTGCCGGAATGGTGACGACACTCGGCTACGAGCCGCTCGCGCTTCACGACTCGTACGGGAGCGACATCGAGCTGCTCCGGTCGTTCGGTGGACTGACGCCCGGTCTCGACCGAACCGTCTTCCTCGACTCGGCTGAGCTCAACCTCGAGGCGCTCAAGGCGCTGGAGCCGGACCTGCTGATCTGGACGAACTGGTTGGACGTCGACATGTACGAGGTGATCACCGAGGAGATCGCGCCGGTGGTCGCGCTCGACCCACGGACCAACGGCACGAACGCGTACGCGTCCGGCGAGGACCAAGGCGAGACCTACTCCAAGCAGCGCAAGGTGGCAGACCTCGTCGGAGTGTCTGACGCCCTCGACGAACAGATCGCGGAGTACGAGGCGCAGATCGACGTGGTCCGGGAACGCCACGGAGAACTGATCGATCAACTGGAGTGGACGATGCTCGACATCTACGGAGACGGGCTGGCGTGGCTGTACGGCAACCCGGTCCTCGCCTACGGCCAGGTGTTCGGGGACCTCGGGCTCGATCGATCGACCGCCATGACCGACGAGGTCGAGTCGCCCGATGCCGAGTACTACCTGCAGACGTCGATCTCTGCCGAGCGAGTGGTCGACTTCGGCGCCGATCTCGTCTTCGTGCTCGTCGAGGACCCCTCGTCGCAGTCGGTTGCCGATGTCGACAGCGGGATCGACGCTCTGCTGTCGTCGACGGGTGCAGGTGCCGCGGGTCAGGTCTTCGTCGGCGACCAGCTCGGTTGGACGCTGCACAGCGTCCAGGCCAACGTCGCCGTGTTGGACGAGATCGAGCAGATCCTGTCAGAGAACGAGATCGTCAACGTCGGCGACTTCTGAGCCGGCCGCCTCGAGCCCCCGAGTGAGAGGGGCCCTCGTCTGCGGCGGCCGACTGCCGGCTCATCCCCATGGGCCGGGACGGAACGCGGGTTGACTTCCCGTTGGGGTCTCGGTAAGTCTCCTTTCGTCAGGGACATCGCCCGACCTACCACCCTCCGGAGGCCCAACATGCCCACCGCTGCGATGCCGATGCTCGGCGCCGAGACGTCTCGGTGGGGTCGGCCACTCACCGCACGCGAGCGTCACATCATCGAGGACATCACCCGCCGCGAGTTCATCGTCGGCGGCGCGGCAGCAGGGGTGCTCGTCCTCGGCGGGTGCTCCGACGACGGGGGGTCGTCCCCTGCCGCGGACACCGAGGCCGACTTCCCGCGCACCGTCGAGCACATCGGCGGGACGACGACGGTCCCGGCCAAGCCCGAACGCGTCGTGTGCATCAGCGGCGAGTACGAGCTCGAGGCGATGGTGGCCCTCGGCGCGCCGATCGTCGGCGCGAACATCGCGGACCGTGACATGAACACGCCCTGGTACGCGGACCTGGATCTCTCTGCTTTCGGACAGTTCGCCGGCCAGAACCTCGAGGCGATCGCCGAGCTCCAGCCCGATCTGCTGATCGTCCCCGACTACGGGCCCGAAGGCGACGGCAGACCCGAGCTGGAGCAGATCGCACCGCTCGTCTTCCTCCCGTCCGACTTCCGGGGCCAGCTGACGACGGGTGGCTTCGCGACCGGCCTCGATGACGCCGGCCGCCGCGCCATCGAGGGGCTGGACGCTCTCGCTCGCGACTTCGACCCCGCCTGGCGACCGGAGTCCATCGCGGTCTGCAACGACGACGGCGGTGTCGTGGGGTGCTACAGCGGTGAGAGCGCGGCATCTGCGCCCTTCGAACTGCTCGGGTTGCCGAGGATCAGCCCGCAGGTCGGCGACTACGCGGAGGTCTCCTTCGAGCTGCTGCCGGACTTCGCGGCGGACATCGACCTCATGATCGGGGTCTACGTCGACGAGCAGTTCGAGGGTCAGCCCGTCGTCCAGAACCTCCCGCTCGTGCGTGAGGGGCGATACGCGGCCGTCGACCCGACGTACCAGCTGGCCTTCAACTCGCCGGGCGTGCTCAGCCTGCCGTTCCTCGCCGACGAGATCGCACGGATCCTGATGGGGACCGCTGGGTGACGTCGAGCCGCGTCATGCAACGCCGCTGAACGGGACGACCTCGCGGCGAATCGCATCGACCATCCCGACGACCGACCAGCGCAACCTCCATGCGAAGCGGTCGGACTCCGGGGCTGACCAGGCGATCGGCAGGCCGGCCGCGTGCACCGGTCGATCGAGACCGAACGAGTCCTCGAACTCGCGGTCCTCGCCCAGATCCTCGGCCTGGCGCGTGATGACCTCGCCCATCGCCGTCGACACCACCGCATCGGTCAACAGCACCGCCGCCGCTGGGACGAAACCGGCTTCGACGAGGGCGGCGCCGAAACGCTCCTCGAACACGAGCAGGCTCGGCCAGGCGTGCGAGAGGTAGTACTCCGCCAGCCCCGGATGAGCCATCGCGACGCCGTAGAGCGACAGGCCCCACCCGACCGCCACCTCCACGGGGTCGTCGGTGTCGTTCACGTCGGCGATCACGCCGTCGAGCAAGCGATCGGCGACGGCCCGCTCGAGATCGTCCCGTCCGGAGACGTAGGTGTAGACGGTCGCCGCGGGGATCCCCATCGACCGTGCGACCCCAGCGACGGACACGTTGCGCAGGCCCATCCCGACCGCGGCATCGACCACCTGGTCCCGCGTGTGCGCCGCAGGACGGCCGGTGCGACCGTTCGGTCCTCCCCGTCCCGCACTGCTCGGTTCAGCCATTCGCCGATGCTAACGACGGGTCAGGCGAGGCTCGTGCGCCGCAGCTGGTGTCGACGCTGCGATCCACCGGCGGACCCGACGGAGGCGTCTGCACGCCTCGACTCCTCAGCCGGCGGGGATCACCGTCGAGGCACCGAACGCTGCCGGCTCCGTCAGGCCGGTGGCCGACACCGCCCCCACCACCATGCCCGGGGCGTCACCCGGCTCGACGATGACACCGTCCAGGGTTGACGAGCCGACGTAGCGCGCCAGCTCCTCGCGGTGGCGGTCGGGATCCGGATGGGTCACCGTGATCGACGTGATCTCGGTGGCGCCGTTGTCGTGCCTCACCGCGGACGGGCGCTGCGGGGACGAGTAGGCGCTCATGACGAACGGCAGATCGGCGTCGTCGGGGAACGCCAGGTCCCAGGTCACCGTGTCGCCACCGGGAAGGGTGCGGCTCGGGTGGAACGCCGGTCCGAGGGCGATCCCGGCCTCCCGGCACCGAGCTACCACGGCGCTCAGGTCGGGCTCGTCCGTCTCGACGGCGTAGTCGCACCAGCCGTCGTCCACGGCGCCCCACCGACGAGACCGGATGACCGATCCCGGGCCGGCAGCCGACTCGAACAACGAGGCCTTGGCCTCGTCGAACGGCGGTGCGGCGTAGAGCTCGAGGAAGGGTCCCGTCTCGAACCACACGAGTGCGTTGTGGGCGTGCCCGGGGTCGGATCCCCAGTGCACGGTGAAGCCGGCCGCCTCGGCATCGGCGACCGCTCCGTGGAGGTCCGTGACCTTGTGGAGGATGTGCGAGAGGCGCAGCGTGCTCATCTCTGGCGACCTCCGGGTCGTGCTGGACATGGGCGGCGCTGGGCTCACCCGAGACGAGGTGGGGGCGACGTTAGCCATCGCCGGCTCGAGGTCGACCATCAGCCGTTCGAAGGCCGGCTGGCGGGTGGGGTCGCCGAGCTGCTCCGGCATGCTCCGGCCCGGGTTGAGCCGGCACCAGCCGGACTCGGGGGACCGAGCCCCGGTGTCGTCGTGGGCTGACCGTCGGTGATTCGACCTGCGACACTGTCGCCATGACCCTCGACGCCCGACTGTTGGAGATCCTCGCCTGTCCGGAGGACAAGGGCCCGCTGCTGTACTTCGAGGACGAGTCGGCGCTCGTCAACCCCCGCCTGTCACGGCGCTACCGCATCGAGGACGACATCCCGATCATGCTGATCGACGAGGCCGAGGCCCTCGACGAGACCGAGCTCGGCCGCCTGCTCGACCGCGCCGAGCGCGAGGGGATCGCCCCCACGTTCGACGCAAGCGCCTCGTAGACTGGACGACAGGTCCCCCGGCAGGGCACGTGCGCGACTCCGGCAGAAGCCGGCGTGCCGACCGGAGCCGTCACACCAGATCCACCCCTGAGGGAGACCCGAATGTCCGAAGGACGCGTCCTCACCGAAGGCGACTACAAGGTCGCCGACCTGAAGCTGGCCCCCCTGGGCCGCAAGGAGATCCGCCTCGCCGAGCACGAGATGCCCGGCCTCATGGCGCTCCGGAAGCGCTACGAGGGTCAGCATCCCCTCGCCGGCGCCCGCATCACCGGTTCGCTGCACATGACGGTGCAGACCGCCGTGCTGATCGAGACGCTCACCTCGCTCGGCGCCGACGTGCGCTGGGCCAGCTGCAACATCTTCTCGACCCAGGACCCGGCCGCTGCTGCGGTCGTCGTCGGCCCGAAGGGCACCGTCGACGAGCCCACCGGCGTCCCGGTGTTCGCCTGGAAGGGCGAGACGCTCGAGGAGTACTGGTGGTGCACCGAGCAGGTCGTGCGCTGGCCCGGTGAGACCGGCCCGAACATGATCGTCGACGACGGCGGCGACGCCACGCTGCTGATCCACAAGGGCGTCGAGTTCGAGCAGGCCGGTGCGGTGCCCGACGTCGGCACCGCCGGCTCGCCCGACGAGGAGGAGATCCTCAAGCTCCTCGGCCGGATCATCAAGGAGGACGACGGGCTCTGGACCCGCATGGCCCCCGAGATCAAGGGCGTGTCCGAGGAGACCACCACCGGTGTCCACCGCCTCGACGCCATGGCCGCGGCCGGTGAGTTGCTGTTCCCGGCCATCAACGTCAACGACTCGGTGACCAAGTCGAAGTTCGACAACCTCTACGGCTGCCGCCACTCGCTCATCGACGGCCTCAACCGGGCCACCGACGTGATGATCGGCGGCAAGACCGCCCTCGTCCTCGGCTACGGCGACGTCGGCAAGGGCTGTGCCCAGGCGCTCCGGGGTCAGGGCGCACGCGTGCTGATCACCGAGATCGACCCGATCTGCGCGTTGCAGGCCGCCATGGAGGGCTTCCAGGTCGTTCGCCTCGAGGACGTCGTCGAGGAGGTCGACATCTACGTCACCGCCACCGGCAACAAGGACATCCTCTCGATCGAGATGATGCGCCGCATGAAGCACCAGGCGATCGTCAGCAACATCGGCCACTTCGACAACGAGATCGACATGGTCGGCCTCGAGAACGCCGAGGACGTCGAGCGTCGCAACATCAAGCCCCAGGTCGACGAGTTCGTCTTCCCCCACGGCAAGGCGATCATCGTCCTCGCCGAGGGCCGCCTCATGAACCTCGGTTGCGCCACCGGCCACCCGAGCTTCGTGATGTCGATGAGCTTCACCAACCAGACGCTCGCCCAGCTCGAGCTCTGGAACAACGGCGAGGCCTACTCGGTCGACCAGGTCAAGGTGCTGCCTAAGTCGCTCGACGAGGAGGTGGCCCGGCTCCACCTCGACCAGCTCGGTGCGAACCTGACCGTCCTCAGCGACGAGCAGGCCTCCTACATCGGGATCACCCCCGAGGGCCCCTACAAGCCCGAGCACTACCGCTACTGAGCCTCACCGCTCGCTGCTCACGGCCCGGCGTCCCCGATGGGCGCCGGGCCGTGGCGCGTCCCGGGGCAGGTGCGTGCGCCGTTCCGCCTGGGAGCGACACCGGTGCCGGTGCGGCGGTCGAGCGGCGGCCATGTCGCTCCGAGGCGGAACCGGGACCGGTATCGATCCCCGGCTCGGGTGGGTCGCGCTCTTTCTCGTCCCGGGTCAGCCCAAGATCCGGCGTCCCTCGTCGGGGAGCTGCGCCCACCAGCGATCGAACCGCGGGTAGACGAGCGGCTCCCGGTCGGCGAGGAAGGAACGCAGCGCCTCCGCCTCCGCCTCGATGCCGTCCCACGTGTCGTCGTCGATCGACATCAGGGGCGTCACCTCGATGCCCGTCTCGACCGCCCGCCAGACGCCCCGGACCTGTCCGTCGACGAGCACGGTGGCGAGGCTGTCCCCGTTGCGGCGGATCACGACGGAGCGGTGGGCCTCGGGGATGATCCGGCGGCGGTCGGCGTAGGCGAACAACGTCGAGTCCCACATCGGGAGCAGGCGGGGCGGCGCGGGCACGTCGGCGTCGGGCACGGCGAGCCCCTCGACGTCGAGCAACTCGACGCCCTCGTCGCCGGCCAGCCGGATCAACTCGTCACCGAGCTCCGACACCGCAGCCCGGACCGGTGGCCGCGGCTGGAGCGTGAACTGGCAGATGTCGGCGACGGTGGCGGGACCGAACGCGGTGAGGTAGCGACGGACCAGGTGGCGCAGCCCCTCGCCGACTGCCGCGGCGGGTGACGTCGGGAGCGTCGAGAACGCCGGGGTGCGACCGAACGACCAGGGCCCACCGGTCACGGCGTGGGAGAAGGGCGCCACGAACCGGACCGCCCGCCACAGGCCCGGTGCAGGTGGCTCGCCGAGCGCCGCCTCCAGCAGTGGTTCGAGTCGTTCTCGCGTCACCGGTTCGTCCACGCCGGCTGCGGCGAGCTCCTCGATCAGCTCGTCGGCCCGCTCGGGCGAGAGGCCCGTGTCGCGGAAGCGACGGTCGTTCAGCCCGGCGGCGCGGAGCAGTGGCAGCGTGGCGGCCCGGAACGGCGGGTGGTCGGTGGCCGCGACCGCGTGCAACGTGAGTCGCATGAGCGAGCCCTTCAGCACGGCCCCGGTCGCGAAGGCGTCGTCCAGCCAGGTCGGGTCGAAGCCGTCGATCCGGTTCCACAGCGCGAGGTAGGGCGATGCGGGCTCCTGGGCCTGGATGGCGCCGATGCGGCGCGTCGCCTCGACGACATCGACTCGTTCACGCCGCAGGAGGAGTTGACGGTCGAGCGTCGCCCGGTTCAGCCGACGCTCGGTCACCTCCGCCATCGGCGCAGTGTCGCATGCGGCTGTGGCTCAGCCGGCCTCGAGGAAGAGCGGTCCGCCCGACGCCGCGCCGACCACGACGAGCGCACCCTCGTCGAGCACGGCTTCGGGCACGATCAGGCAGAGCTCCGCCGTGAGCTCCTCGCCGACGGTGACGGGCCTCGCCACGTCGAGCAGGTCGATGGTGTTGCTGAAGCATCCGGTGTCGCCCGCCTGGACGGCGCCGCTGCTGCCTCGTGCGCCGACCAGGCCGAGCTGCAGTCCGAAGCCGATGCCGTCGGGGAGTCCGGCACCGTCGTCGAGCACGAGGCGGAGGGTGACGAGCGCGAACACGTTGCCCGCCCCGGATCGGCTGGGCCCGGGGTGAACAGGTAGCCGGGGGCTGCGTACGGGCCGCACTCGACGCCGAGGCCGGCGAGCTCGGTGGCGGCGAGCTCGGAGGCCCTGATCGCGTCGCTCAGCGTGGAGGCGTCGTAGCGGCGGTCGACCGCGTGCCCGGTGAGCGCCACCTCGACGAGCTCCTGGGCGGTCGTCAGGTGGTCGATCGCCGCTCTGGCCCGCTCGTCGCCGGCGGACGCCTCGATGCGTCCCAGCTCCTCGACCAGGCGGCCGAGCTCCAGCTCGATGCGCTGGAGCGCGCCCACCGAGGTGCTCCCGCCGAGCACGATCGCGTCCAGCACGAAGGGATCGACGAAGGCGTCGGCACGGCGATCGCAGACGGCCAACGCGTCGACGGCGAAGTCGCCGGTGATCGGCACGGGTGTGGCCTCGGCGTCGAACAGTGCCTGCGCGACCTCGTACCAGCGCCCGGCGAGCACGTCGCTGTCGCACTCGACGCCGAGCACGTCGGCCTGCCGGTCGATCTCGTCGAACAGTCGTCGAGTGGTGAGGAGGTGCGACCCCGCCACCTCGATGTCGCCCAGCTCCAGCGCGTCGAGGACGTCGTCCATGTTGCCGACCACGTCGAGCAGCGCCTGGGACAGGGCGCTCACCGGCCCGAGCTCGTCGGTCGACAGATCGACGCGACGCATCACCGACGCCGTCTCGTCGTTCAGTTCCGGGAAGACGACGCGCTGGCTCGCCTCGCGGAGCAGGACGAGGTCCGTCTCGAGATCGAGGTCGCTCATCGTCGACCCGGCTGCGCGGCACAGCTCGTCGACGGCCGCGGTGCCCGTGAGACCTGCCGCCCGACCGAGGTCGGCGTCGGAGCCGTCGGCGCCCGCGCCGCAGGCGCCGCCGATCACGAGCACCACGCCGAGCACCACGACGTGCCCCCATCGTCCCCACCTCCGAGCCCACATCGCCCGGACGGTAGGACCCCGGGGCGAGGTGATCGCCGGGTGGTGCCGACCGTCGGTGGCCCGGCCCGCCCGGTGCGCAGCAGGCCGGCCGCCGGGTTCAGCTCGCGTGCTGGTAGGGCGGGGCCGGGTCGTACTGCACGTAGCGCTGGACCTCGCGCGCGTGGTCGGGGCCGTGGACCGCACCCACGAGCCAGAGGGCCATGTCGATGCCGGCGCTGACGCCCTGGCTCGACACGACCTTGCCGTCGACGACCCAGCGGTACCGGCGTTCGACGTCGGCACCCGCCTCGGCGAGCCCGTCCTCGACGAGCCAGTGGGTCGCGAGGCGCTTGCCGTCGGCCACCCCCGACGCGTGGAGCAGGAACGAGCCGGTGCACACCGAGCTGGTCCACGTCGAGGAGCCGTCGACCTTCCGGAGCCAGGCCAGCGTGGCGTCGTCGTCCTGGACGGCGTAGGTGCCGACGCCGCCCGGGACGAGCACGACGTCGAGGTCCGGGTGGTCGTCGAGGGTGGCGTCCGGCAGGACCCGCAGGCCCTTGTTCATCCGGACGGGTTCGAGTGAGGCGGCGACGGTGAGGACCTCGTCCACGGCCGAGCCCGCGTCCTGGGCGCGGAGCATCGCGGAGGCGGTGAAGATCTCCCAGGGCCCGATCGCGTCGAGCTCCTCCGCGTCGGTGAACAGCAGGATCCCGTAGGTGGTCATGTGATCGCTCCAGTCCTGGGCCCGAACCGGGCCCGGTAGTCGGTGGGGGAGATGCCGAGGCAGCGGTGGAAGGCCCGCCGCAAGGTCTCGGTCGTGCCGAACCCGCAACGGTCGGCGACGTGGTGGAGGGAGATCTCGGCGGTCTCGAGGAGCTGTTGGGCCGCCTCGACCCGCGCCTGCTCGACGTAGCGCCCCGGTGGCGTGCCCAGCTCCTCTGCGAAGCGGCGCTGGAAGTGCCGCGGACTCATGTGGGCGAGGTCGGCGAGCGCTGCGACCGACAGGTCGTCGTCCGGGCTGGCGTGGATGTGGCGCTGCACGGACCGCAGCGCCTCGGAGGCAGCCGGGTCGTGCCGCCAGCTCGCCGAGGCGAACTGGGACTGCGCGCCGGTGCGCCGGAGCGGCACGACGAGGTGGCAGGCGATCAGCCGGGCCACCTCGGGGCCGTGATCGAGCTCGACGAGGTGCAGCGCGAGGTCGATGCCCGTGGTCACCCCGGCCGAGGTCCAGATCCGGTCCTCGTGGTGCCAGATCGACTCGGGGTCGACGGTCACGTCCGGATGCCTCGTCGCCAGCTCCTCGGCGTGGGCCCAGTGGGTCGCGGTGCGTCGGTCGGCGAGCAGGCCGGCGGCGGCGACGACGAACGCGCCGGTGCACACGCTCATCACCCGCTCGGCGGTGCCGGCGAGGCGTCGGACCTCCCCGACGAGGACGTCGTCGGGCCCGAACCGGCGTGCGCCCCGGCCCCCGGGGACGACCAGGAGGTCGACCGAGTCGAGATCGGCGAGTCGCCGTCGTGCGACGAGCCCGAGGCCGCCCTCGGCATCGACGGGTCCGTCGTCGACGGCAGCGGTGATCACGTCGTAGCCCTCCCGCCCCAGCGCGGCGTTGGCGCCGGTGAGGACCTCGTAGGGGCCGGTGGCGTCGAGTGACAGGACCCCCGGGAACAGCACGATGGCGACCCGGCGGCTCCGCATGGCTCCGAGCCTGCTGCGCCGACTCGATTGGCGTCAACGACACCAACCCCTCGGATCACGCCACCGCGGTCGTCGCGGTCGGCGGCGCGGGCGTCGGCGGTGGATCCGGAGGAGACGGGCGGAGGAGACTGGCGGCGTGCGATACCGGTTCGGATCCCACGTCGTCGACGACGAGCGGCTCGAGCTGCTCGACGGTGACGAGGTGATCGCGATCGAGCCCCAGGCGTTCGCGGTCCTGGGCCACCTCCTGCGGGAGCGTCACCGGGTCGTGCCCAAGCACGAGCTGCTCGACGAGGTCTGGGGCGACCAGTTCGTGTCGGAGTCGGCGCTGACGACGCGGATCAAGCAGATCCGTCGTGCGGTCGGTGACAGCGGCTCGGCGCAGGCGGTGATCCGGACCAGCCACGGCACCGGGTACCGCTTCGTCGCCGAGGTCGACGAGCTCACCGACGGCGACCCGACCCGGCGATCGGGTGTCGACGAACCGACGACGGTCAACCGGCCCCGGCCCCGATCCGTGCCCGGGCGCTCGACCGAGATCGACCGGATCGTCGGCCGAGCCGGTGCCGGTCGGGTCGTCACGCTCGTCGGCGTGGGCGGCATCGGCAAGTCGCGCCTGCTCCACCACGTCGGGGCGAGGCTGGGTCACGACCACGATGACGGCGCGGTCCTGGTCGAGCTGGCATCGGTCCGATCCGACGACGACGTCGCCCCCGCGGTCCTCGATGCGCTCGGCGGGGGCGGCGCCGAGGGTCGGGCTGCCGGCGAGGAGGTCCTGGTCCGGCTGCGCAGCGCCGACGTCGTGCTCCTCCTCGACAACGCCGAGCACGTCCTCGCGACGGTCGCCGCGCTCTGCGACGAGATCGTGCGCAGCTGCCCGGGTGTGGTGCCGGTCGCCACCTCCCGGGCCCGGTTGGGGATCGGTGACGAGACGGTCGTCCCGATCGGCCCGCTCGACCCCGATGCCGCCGTGGACGTCTTCGTCGCCCGTGCCGGCGACGCCGGCGTCGATCTCGATCCCACCGATCCCCGACTCCGGGAGCTCTGCGGGCGAGTCGACGGGATCCCGCTCGCGTTGGAGCTGCTCGCGGCCCGGACGCGTCTGCTCTCCCTCGACGACCTCCTGTCCGACCTGCAGCGCCACCTCGATCGAGCCCGACCCCATGGCCAGGGTCGCCACCGCAGCGTCGAGGCCGCGCTGCGGTGGTCCCTCGACGGCGTGACCGAGGTCGAGCGCCAGCTCCTCGAGGCCCTCACCGTGTTCGCCGGATCGTTCGACCTCCGAGCCGTCGAGGCGGTGGCCGGGTTCGCCGACCCCACCGACTCACTGCTCGAGCTGTGCGAGCGGTCGCTGGTGGTCGCCATGCCCGTCGGGCGGGAGAGCCGCTTCCGCCTGCTCGAACCCGTCCGTCTGTTCGCCGCCGACACGAGCGCAGCGCTCGACGACGCCCGGCGGCGCCACGCCGACCACTACCTGGACGTCCTCGCCGACGCCTCGGAGCTGCTCGACCGTCGCGACCTCGACGCCGGGCTGGACCGCATGGCGCTCGAGTGGGCCAACGTGCGGGTCGCGGTGGCGACCATGCTCCACGAGCGCGACCTCGAGGGCCTCAGCGAGGCGGTCGGGCACACGGCCAACTACGCCGAGGCCCGGCTCGCCGCCGAGGTCCACGAGTGGGCCGATCACGCCCTGGTGCTCGCAGCGGAGCTCGGCGTCGAGCCGAGGACGGACCTCCGCGTGCACGCCGCCCGCTTCCGGTCCCACCACGGCGACATGGCGGCCGTGGACGAGCTCCTGGACGGCATCGACCCGGCCGAGGGCCTCCGCTCGTCGGTCATCGGTTCGGGACTCCTCGTCCGCGACTGGTACGCCGGTCGGGCCGACGTCGCGCTCGCGACCATCGACGCCGCGCTGGAGCGCGAGGCCGGCACGGGCGCCTACTGGGAGCTGTCGTACGGCCTGCTCCGGCTGGCGGGCGCCGGGGCCATCGGGGAGCGGCCCGTCGGGATCCTCGATCGGCTCGCCTCGCTCGGTCACCTGCCGAGCGGGTCGTCGAGCGTCGCAGCCGCCGCGGCCGAGGCGACCCGTCGATGGTGGGAGGACGACGTCGCCGGTGCGGTGGCGACCTTCGACACCGCCCTGGCGGCTGCCGACCGCATCGGGTGTGCCGGCTTCCGCCAGCTCCTGTCGACGATGCGGTCACGGGTCGTCTCCGAGCTCGACGACCGCGAGGTCGCGGCCGCGACCATCGCCGACTCGTTGGTCCGGGGCGCCGACTCGGGGGCGTGGTCGATCGTGGCGGGTGACCTCGGGATGGCGGCTCGCGTCCTCATCGAGCTCGGCGACGCCGCGACGGCGGCCCGGCTCGAAGCGGCCCGGCTCGAGGCCGGGTACCGCGCGTCACCGGCGTCGGCCACCGGGTCGGTGTCCGGACGGCTGGAGGCCGCGCTCGGCGACGAGCTCGACCGGCATCACGACCAGGGTCGTCTGCTCACCATCGAGCAGGCGGCGACGCAGGCGATCGGCGCGCTTCGTGCGCGGGGTCGCCCCGAAGCGTCCTGACCGAGGAGCCCCCGTGCCGAGGATCCTGCAGCTGTCCGACAGCGGGTCCCACCCCGTCGGGGTCTCGGTGCCGGGGTCAGGATCGGCGGGCTGACACACCCCGCTCCTACACCGGAGGGCGTGCTGTGGGAGCGGAGCTGCGCCGGGTGTCGACGTCGCGGTCCGTCGCCGTGCCCGTCGTGTTCGTCCGCAGGCCGAGCGGTCGGCGGGCCGATCGTGGTGGAGGGCCTCGACAGCACTGCGGCCCGCTTCGCCTATGAGGGCCCCGTCCGCGAGCTCGTGCTGGCGGTGAAGTACCGCAACGACCGGTCCGCGTTGGCCTGGCTGGCCGAGCAGGTGGCCGAGATCGTCGAGCCCCGGCTCGTGGTCGGCGACGCCACCGTGACCTGGCCGTCCACGACGGGCCGTCGACGTCGGCGGCGAGGGTTCGACCAGGCCGAGCTGCTCGCCCGTCGGGTCGCCGCCGAGCTCGGCCTGTCGGCGAAGCCGCTGCTCCGCCGAGTCCCCGGTCCGGCCCAGACCGGTCGGTCGGGCGCCGACCGGCACGAGGGGCCCGCGTTCGTGGCCCGCCGCCGGGCCGGGTCGGTGTTGCTCGTCGACGACGTGATCACCACCGGTGCGACGGTGCGGTCGGCGGCCGCCGAGCTGCGTCGCACCGGTGCCTGGGCGGTGTCGGCGGTCGCCGTGGCTGCGGCGGGTCGAGGGTCCTCGCCGGTCGGGACCTCCGCCCCGGGCCCCGGCACCCTCCGTGAGCGATGATCTACAGTCACGGGTCGAGCGCTGGCGCGAGGCCGCCAACGCCGGAGACCACCTCGAACCGGGAGGTCCGGATGGACATCAGGGTCAGCGGTCGCAACGTCACCGTGAGCGACGAGGTGAAGGCGGCGATCGAGACCAAGCTCGACCACCTGTCCCAGATCGTGGGGATGGAACGGGCCGACGTGGTGTTCAAGCAGGAGAAGAACCCCCGGATCTCCGACCAGGAGTTCATCGAGATCACGCTCGAGGGCCACGGCCACCACGTGCGGTGCAAGGCAACGGCCTCGACGCAGATGGCCGCCCTCGACGAGGCCGTCGACAAGCTCGGCAAGCAGCTCCGCAAGCTGAAGACCCGCCTCAAGCGCCAGAAAGTGCCCAACCGCAAGCGGTCGGTGAAGCCGTCGGCGGCCATCGCCCCCGATCCCGAGCCCGTGGTGCCCGAGATCACCGAGCCCTCGGTCAAGATCGTCAAGACCAAGAGCTTCGAGCTGACCCGGATGGCGCCCGAGGAGGCCATCGAGCGCATGCGGTTGCTCGAGCACGACTTCTTCATCTTCACCAGCGACGAGACCGGTCGGCCCTGCGTGGTCTACGACCGCGACGACGGGCACGTCGGCCTCATCAACGCCGACGCCTGAGGGTCCGGTCGGCCCGTCGACGGCAGGTGGGCGGCCCGCGCCGGTAGCCTCGTCTCCCGATGGGACTCCTCTCTCGCGTCCTCCGCGTCGGCGAAGGCAAGAAGCTGAAGGCACTGCAGGGTCTGGTGCCCGACATCAACGCGCTCGAGCCCGAGTTCGAGCGGCTGTCCGACGACGAGCTCAAGGCCAAGACCAACGAGTTCCGCGGTCGCATCGAGCGTGGTGAGGAGCTCGAGGACCTGCTGCTCGAGGCCTTCGCGACGGTTCGTGAGGCGTCCAAGCGGGTGATCGGGCAGCGTCACTACGACGTGCAGCTCGTGGGGGGCGGCGCCCTCCATTTCGGGTGGGTCGCCGAGATGAAGACCGGCGAGGGCAAGACGCTGGTCTCGACCCTGCCCGTCTACCTCAACGCGCTGGCCGGCAACGGCGTGCACCTCGTGACGGTCAACGACTACCTCGCGTCGTTCCACGCCGAGTGGATGGGCTCCATCCACCGCTTCCTCGGCCTCGAGGTCGGGCTCGTGGTGCCCGGTCGGAGCGATCCGGCCCACAAGCGGGCCCAGTACGCCGCCGACGTCACCTACGGCACGAACAACGAGTTCGGCTTCGACTACCTGCGCGACAACATGGCGACGGCGACCGCCCGCCGGGTCCAGCGGGGCCACGCCTACTGCATCGTCGACGAGATCGACTCGATCCTCATCGACGAGGCCAGGACCCCGCTCATCATCTCGGGCCGCCTCTCCGACGCCGTGAAGCTCTACGAGCAGTTCTCCGGCATCGTCGGCGGGCTCGAGCGCGACGTCGACTACGAGGTCGACGAGGAGAAGCGCACCGTCTCACCGCTCGAGTCGGGCATCGAGAAGGTCGAGCAGAAGCTCGGCGTCGACAACCTCTACGACCAGGTCTCGTCGAACCTCGTCCACCAGCTGACGGCCGCGCTCAAGGCCAAGGAGCTCTACCGCCTCGACCGCGACTACGTCGTCCAGGAGGGCGAGGTCCGGATCGTCGACGAGTTCACCGGTCGCATCCTGGAGGGGCGTCGCTGGTCCGAAGGCCTCCACCAGGCGGTCGAGGCGAAGGAGGGGGTGAAGATCAAGGAGGAGAACCAGACCCTCGCGACGATCACCCTCCAGAACTACTTCCGGCTCTACGAGAAGCTCGCCGGCATGACCGGCACCGCCCAGACCGAGGCGGCCGAGCTCGGCACCACCTACGGCCTCGACGTCGTCCCGATCCCGACCAACAAGCCGGTGGTCCGCGACGACCGTGCCGACCTGATCTACAAGACCGAGGACGGCAAGTTCGGTGCCGTCGTCGACGACATCGTCGAGCGTCGCTCGGCCGGCCAGCCCGTGCTGGTCGGCACCGTGTCCGTCGAGAAGTCCGAGAAGCTGTCGCGCCTGCTGAACAAGCGCGGCGTGAAGCACGAGGTGCTGAACGCCAAGCAGCACTTCCGCGAGGCCGAGATCATCTCCGAGGCAGGACGCCTCGGGTCGGTCACCGTGGCGACCAACATGGCCGGTCGCGGCGTCGACATCGTGCTGGGGGGCAACCCCGAGGCGATGGCCCAGCGCGACCTCCGGGCCGAGGACCTCGACCTCACCACCGACGAGGGCCAGGCCTTCTACGAGGCCGCGCTCGCTCGGCACGAGCCGGCGTGCAAGGCCGAGGGCGACAAGGTCAAGGAGCTCGGCGGCCTCTACGTGCTCGCCACCGAGCGCCACGAGTCGCGCCGGATCGACAACCAGCTCCGTGGACGCTCCGGCCGTCAGGGCGATCCGGGAGCGAGTCGTTTCTACCTGTCGCTCGAGGACGACCTCATGCGCCTCTTCGCCACGGGCGCGATGAACTGGGTGATGGGCCGGGCCCTGCCCGACGACGTGCCGATCGAGGCGAAGATGGTCACCAAGGCCATCGAGCGGGCCCAGACCACCGTCGAGCAGCGCAACGCCGAGATCCGCAAGAACGTCCTCAAGTACGACCAGGTCATGAACGAGCAGCGCAAGGTCATCTATGCGCGGCGAGATCAGATCCTCGAGGGTGAGTCGCTGCGCGACGAGTCACTCGAGTACCTCGACGAGGCCGTCGCCGGTGCCATCGACACCCACTGCCCGGCCGAGTACGCCGAGGAGTGGGACGTCGACGGGCTCGTGACCGAGGTCGGCACCTACTGGCCGACCGAGCTCGGCCCCGACGACATCCGCGCCGCCGATGACCTGCCGACCCTCGAGCAGCGGTTGTCCGAGGACGGTCGCGGCTTCTACGAGCGGCGCGAGGCCGAGCTGACCCCCGACGTGATGCGTCTGGTCGAGCGCGAGGTCATGCTGCGCGTCATCGATCAGCGCTGGCGTGAGCACCTCCAGGACATGGACTACCTCCGCGAGGGCATCAACCTCCGGGCCATGGGCCAGAAGGACCCCCTCACGGAGTGGCAGCGCGAGGGCTTCGACATGTTCGGGCAGATGATGGAGAACATCGCCCGCGACTTCGTCAAGCACGTCACGAAGGTGAACGTGAAGGTCAACACCGAACAGCAGCCCGCCGCTCCCGCACCCGAGCCCGAGCCCAAGAACGTCGAGTACTCCGCCCCGGAGGGTCCGCAGTCGGGCTCGGTGCTCGGTGACGGGGCACCGGCCGCGCAGCCGAGGCCCAACCAACCCGCCGCCCCGGCCAAGCCGATCGTCAAGAGCGCCGAGGAGCGCATCGGGCGCAACGATCCGTGCCCGTGCGCCAGCGGTAAGAAGTACAAGCAGTGCCACGGGCGACGGAGCTGAATGCGCGACTTCACCGACGACCTCGCCCTGACGCGCTCGCGACTCGACAACGCCTCGGGGTACCTGCGTCTCGACGAGGCGCGCATCAGGCGAAGCCAGCTCGAGGTCGAGACCTCACGACCCGACCTGTGGGACGACGCTGATCGCGCCCGACAGCTCACCGGTGAGTTGGCCGCGATCACCGACGACATCGATGGCTTCGAGCGCCTCGTCGCCGATCTCGACGACGTCGGCACCCTCGCCGAGCTGGCCACCGAGGAGGGTGACGACTCGCTCGAGCCCGAGATCGAGGAGGGCCTCGCCGACCTCGGCCGGCGCCTCGACGAGCTCGAGCTGCGCTCGCTGTTCAGCGGCGAGCACGACGAGAACGACGCGGTCTGCACCATCCAGTCGGGCGCCGGAGGCACCGACGCCCAGGACTGGGCCGAGATCCTCCTCCGCATGTACATCCGCTGGGCCGAACGCCGGGGCTTCACCGTCACCATCGACGAGGTGACCGAGGGCCAGGAGGCCGGGATCTCCTCGGCCTCGTTCCAGGTCAAGGGTCGCTACGCCTTCGGCCTGCTCCAGGCCGAGCGGGGCGTGCACCGGCTCGTGCGCATCTCGCCCTTCGACGCCAACGCCCGCCGCCACACCGCCTTCGCCTCGCTGTCGGCGGTGCCGTTCTTCGACGAGGTCACCGACGAGGTCGAGATCGACGAGAAGGACCTCCGCATCGACACCTACCGGTCGTCGGGCGCCGGTGGTCAGCACGTGAACGTGACCGACTCGGCCGTGCGCATCACCCACCTCCCGACCGGGGTCGTGGTGGCCTGCCAGAACGAGCGCAGCCAGCACCAGAACAAGGACCGCGCCATGAAGCTGCTGGCCGCCAAGCTGGCCGAGCTGGCCCGACAGGAGCGCGAGGCCGCGATGGCGAGCCTCGCCGGCGAGCAGCGTGAGGTCGGCTTCGGCAGCCAGATCCGCTCCTACGTCCTGCACCCCTACCAGCAGGTGAAGGACCTCCGCTCGAACCACGAGGTGGGCAACGTCGATGCGGTGCTCGACGGCGACCTCGACGAGCTCATGGAGTCGTGGCTGCGCTGGAACCGCGAGCAGCTCGAACCCGCCGACGCCCAGGGCTGAGCCACCCCGAGGGTGCCACGGAGCCGTGAGCACCCACTGGTACCTTCGATCAACGACCGGCGCGCGGGCCTGGGCGAACCCGGTCAGAGGAAGAGCAGATGATCCGCCTCGACAACGTCTCCAAGATCTACAAGGGACAGACCGTCGCGCTGCGCGACGTGAACCTCGAGATCGCCAAGGGCGAGTTCGTGTTCCTCGTCGGCCCGTCCGGCTCCGGCAAGTCCACGATGATCCGCCTCCTCAACAAGGAGGAGTCGCCCGAGCAGGGCGCAGTCTGGGTCGCCGGCAAGGAGATCAACCGCCTGCCCCGCTGGCGGGTCCCGCAGCTGCGCCGCAACATCGGCTGCATCTTCCAGGACTTCAAGCTGCTCGCCAACAAGACCGTCTACGAGAACGTCGCGTTCGCCCTCGAGGTGATCGGTCGCCCCCGGCACGTCGTGCGCACCCAGGTACCGGCCATCCTCGACCTCGTCGGCCTCAGCGCCAAGACCCACTCGATGCCCGACGAGCTCTCCGGCGGCGAGCAGCAGCGGGTGTCGATCGCCCGGGCCTTCGTCAACCGGCCACTGATCCTGTTGGCCGACGAGCCCACGGGCAACCTCGACCCGGCCACCTCGGCGGGCATCATGCGCCTGCTCGACCGGATCAACCGCACCGGGACGACCGTGGTGATGGCGACCCACGATCGATCGATCGTCGACTCGATGCGCAAGCGGGTGGTCGAGCTCGACGATGGCCGGGTCGTGCGCGACCAGCACCGCGGGGTCTACGCCTGATGGCGTTCAAGCCCGAGTACGTCGTCCGCGAGACGGCGACCAACCTCAGCCGCAACCTGACCCTCACCATCGCCTCGATCATCACGATCTTCGTGGCGTTGGTGCTCTTCGGGTCGGCCGACATGTTCCGCAAGGGCACCGAGAACGGCACCCAGCAGTTCAAGGACGGCGTCGAGTTCATCGTCTTCCTCGATCCGGCCATCACCGGCGAGCAGTTGGACTCGATCTCGGCCGAGCTGCGGGGCCACCCCGACATCGACGACATCGAGTTCATCGACAAGCAGCAGGCCTACGACCAGTTCCTCGAGTGGTACGGCGACGAGACCGAGTTCCGCGACGCCGTCACGCCCGAGATCATGCCGCCGTCCTACGAGGTGAAGCCCCGCCAGGCCGATCCGCTGCTCGTCGAGTCGCTCGCCGACCAGTTCCGAGGACGTGCCGGTGTGTTCAGCGTCGAGACGGCACAGGAGACGACCGAGACCATCGTCGGCATCGCCGACGCCGCGCAGCGGTGGATGCTGTGGGGGTCGCTCGCCGCGCTGGTGGGCGGGGCGCTGCTGATCTTCAACACGGTGCGGGTGGCGATGTTCGCCCGGCGCCGCGAGATCGAGGTCATGAAGCTCGTCGGTGCATCGAACTGGTACATCCGGATGCCGTTCGTGCTGGAGGGCCTCGTCCACGGCCTGATCGGCGGCCTGCTCGCGACCTTCGCCGTCCGGTTCCTGCGGACCTCGCTCCAGGACGACGTGCTCGAGAGCGAGGCCCAGCTGTTCCAGCTGTTCTTCGTGTCCGACGCCGAGGCGTTCGGGACGTCGGTGCTCGTCCTCGCGGTCGGCGCTGCGGTCGGTGTGGCGTGCTCGGCCTTCGCCGTGGGTCGTTTCCTCGACGTCTGAGCCCCGGAACCGGGGCAGCTGCCCCGCTACTCGGGCGGGGTGACGTGCTCGTGGCAGTAGGCGCGCATGAACCGGGGCGTGCCCTCGGCCCGTGCCGGTGCCATCCACTTGGGGCGCTTGCGGCACTGGCCGAACGAACACCGGTCGAGGCGCCAGAGGTCGGCTGAGCCCAGGCGCTGTTCGAACTCCTCGGGGTCGAACGGCACGAGGCCCTGGATCGCCGCCCGTTGCCGGGCGCCGGCCGCCATCTGCTCGTCGCGTTCCTCCAGCAGCGCCGCCATGGCGTCGTCGGAGAGGCGGTAGCTGATGCCGGTCGCGGCCGACGCCGGACGCCGGGTGCGCTGACGGGTCGTGGTGGCCGACCGCTCGACCGCCTGCTCGGCCGATGCCGGCGCCTGCTGCTGTCGCTGCTCGGCGAGGGACCGCTCGACCGCCTCGTCGCCGCCCGCCTCGCGTCGCTGGGCCACCCGCTCCCGCGCCGCCCGCCTGCGCTCCTCGCGCCGCTTCTCCGCGTCCACGCCTCGCAACGTATCCCGTCCGGGACGTCGCCGTATACGGTCGACGACCACACACGGAGGGGCCCGATGACCGAGACACAGATCGCCGTCGAGATCGACGACCGGATCATGACGATCACGCTGGACCGACCCGATCGCCTCAACGCGTTCACGGGCGTGATGATGAACGAGATGATCGGCGCGTTCGATCGGGCCGACGCCGACGATGACGTCCGTGCGGTCATCGTGACCGGTCGGGGTCGGGGATTCTGCGCCGGTGCCGACCTCGCGTCGGGTGGTGAGACCTTCGACCACGGCGACGACTCGACCGACGACGACGGACGCTTCACCCACCGTGACGGTGGCGGTCTGCTGACGCTGCGCATCTTCCGCTCCCGCAAGCCGGTCATCGCCGCCGTCAACGGCCCGGCCGTCGGCGTCGGGGTGACGATGACCCTGCCGATGGACCTCCGCGTCGCCTCGACGGAGGCGAAGTTCGGCTTCGTCTTCGCCCGCCGCGGCATCGTGCCGGAGGCGGCGTCGAGCTGGTTCCTGCCCCGCCTCGTCGGGATCCAGCAGGCGACCGAGTGGACCTACACCGGTCGGGTGTTCCCCGCGGCCGAGGCCCACGCCGGTAGGCTCGTGCGCAGCCTCCACGAACCCGACGACCTCCTCCCGGCCGCCCGCGAACTGGCCGCGGAGATCGCCGCCAACACGAGCGCGGCGTCGGTGGCGCTGACCCGGCAGATGATGTGGCGCATGCTCGGCGCCCCGCACCCGATGGAGGCGCATCGGGTCGACTCCCGGGCCATCGACGCCATGGGGCGGTCGGTCGACGCCCGCGAGGGCGTCGAGTCCTTCCTCGAGAAGCGACCGGCCGAGTTCTCCCTGTCGGTCGCCGACGAGCTGCCCGAGGTGTTCCCCGACTGGGTCGAACCCGAGTTCTCGTGACGCCGTCCCGCCACGTCGCGGTCGAGGTGCTGCGCTTCGGTGTCGCGGCGCACGAGCGCGAGGAGTTCATGGCGGTCGAGCGCAGTGTGTGGACCGACTTCCTCCGCCGTCAGCACGGCTTCCTCGCCAAGGAGGTGTGGGTCCCGGTCGAGGGCGACGACGTGATCGTGACGATCTGGTGGGAGTCGCTCGCGCAGTGGAAGGCGATCACCCCCGAGCACTGCGCCGAGGTGGATGAGCGCATGGGGGAGTGGCTTCGCCCGATCAGCGACGTCCAGGAGCTGCTGCTGGTCGAGCGCTTCGAGGGTCGCATCGAGAGCTGACGTCCACGCGGTCGTGCGCCC
>JBCCTY010000037.1:0-21215 GCA_039197885.1 Actinomycetota bacterium
CGGGGCGACACGACGGCGACCGGGGGTGGCCCTACACTCGGCTCCGTGGCCGACACGCAGGTGACCGACGGCACCCCGACGGGTGAGGCCCCGGCCCGATCGACACCCGGTGGGGTGCGGGGGTGGGCCCGCTCGGTCCAGGTGGGACGGAAGAAGGACGGCGCCACCGGTGACGTCGCAGCAGCGACGCGCCCGGCGACGCAGGTCGAGGGGGGCGCCCGCCGGCCGGCGCGCACCGTCCTCGGTCGTCGACGGGTGCGGGCGCGCCGTGTGCGTCGCACGATCCGCCACATCGACCCGTGGTCGGTGTTCAAGGTCGGCATCATCTTCTGCCTGTGCCTCTACGCCGCGCTCCTGTTGTCGGTGAGCCTGCTCTGGCGAGCGGCAGACAGCGCCGGTCTGCTCGACAACATCGAGAGCTTCTTCGTCGACATCGGGCTCTTCGACGACTTCGAGTTCAAGGGCGACGTGATGTTCCGGGCCGCCTCCATCGGGGGCCTCGTCCTCGCCGTCGCCTCAGCGGCAGCGCTGGTGTTGATGACCGTGATCTTCAACCTCATCAGCGACCTGATGGGCGGTGTACGGGTGTCGGTGATCGAGGAGGACGCCGCCTACGTCCGTGGCGGTCCGCCCCAGCAGACCAACGGCGAGCGACCGGCACCACCGACGCTCTGACGACCGGCACGGCATCGCTCGTGCCGCGCTGCTCGGGTGACGATCCGGGCGAGCACCGCTACGCTGATCCCCCCGTGGCCGAGCCACGTCCGGGCCTATAGCTCAGTTGGTTAGAGCGCACCCCTGATAAGGGTGAGGTCGCTGGTTCGACTCCAGCTAGGCCCACGAGCTGTCCTCGGCCCGAACGTCCCCACTCGTGCCCGTCCCCAGGAGTCCTGTGTTGAGAGCGTGGCAGCGGGCGTTCGTGGCGTGTGGCCTCGCCGGACTGATCGCGGGCATCCTCCGCCTCCGGGGCAGCGGGGGCACTCCCCCCTCCCGTGGCGGCTGGCGCCAGCTCGAGGGCCCCGACCTCCGATGAACCCGCCCCAGTCCCAGCGGGGTCGCTGACGTGCGCATCGCCGTCGTCGGCGTGGGCGCCACGGGCGCCCGTGTCGCACGCCAGCTCGTTGCCGCCCCCGAGGTCACCGAGGTCAGGCTGATCGATCCCGATCGGGACCGCCTCCGGTCCGTCGCGAAGAGCCTCGGTGATCCGGCGGTCGTCGGGGGTCCGTCCTATGACCCCGCCGTCGAGGTGGACCTCGTCGTCCTGGCCTCGCCCCCGGGCCGTCATCGCCTCCAGGCCGAGCTCGCCCTCGGTGCAGGGGCCGACGTGGTGTCGACCGCCGACTCGGTGGAGGACGTGCGGGCGCTGCTCGAGCTCGACGAGGTCGCGACCGAGCGAGGACGTCGCATCGTCGTCGGTGCCGGCTTCTCTCCCGGGCTCACCTGCCTCCTGGCCCGCCATGCCGCCGGCACGCTCGACGTGATCGACGAGATCCACGTGGCCAAGACCGGGACCGGTGGGCCGACCTGCGCGCGCCAGCACCACCGTGCCCTGGCCGGCGGTGCCGTCGACTACCGCGAGGGCGCCTGGGTGCAGCGCCGCGGCCGGACCGGGCGCGAGCTGTGCTGGTTCCCCGACCCGGTCGGCGCCGTCGACTGCTACCGGGCGTCGCTGCCAGAGGTCCATCTGCTCGTCCCGGCCTTCCCGGGTGTGTCCCGGGTGACCGCCCGCATGTCGGCCACTCGTCGTGATCGCCTGACGGCCCTGCTGCCGATGATGCGGCGTCCCCACGCCGAGGGCGGCCCGGGCGCGTTGCGGGTCGAGGTGCGGGGGCGACGAGGCAAGGAGCGCCATGTGATGCTCCTCGGCGCCATGGATCACCCCGCCGTCGCCGCCGGTGCCGTGGCGGCGGTCGTCGCCATCTCCCTGCGCGACGCCGACACCTTCGCTCCCGGTGCCCGCGGCCTCGCCGACCTCGACGATCCGGTGCCGGTGCTCCGGGCGCTTGAGCGTCGCGGCGTCTCCTGCGCGGTGTTCGAGGGCACCTGATCCTCCCGTCCCTCCGCGGCCGGTGACCGGACACGCGAGCCGGTCCCTGCGCCACCTGCGTCCAGTGGTCCGGTGAAGGTGGTGCCGATCGTGATCGTGGGTTGATCGGCTCGACGCGATTCGTTGTGCCGAACCCCTCAACCTCTCGGCCGTGTCTGCCGACGGGGCTCTTGCAACGGTTCCTACGGATGGGGACCAGCACTGCACGCCCGCAGCGAACGAGAGGGAGCTCTGAGCATGGGCCAGATGAGCGACACGGACGTCGCGCGCCTCGTCGAGGATCACCTCGATCTGGTGAAGCACGTCGTCTTCCAGGTGGCGGTCCACTTCCCCCGCCACGTCGACCGGACCGAGCTGGCCCACGCGGGCGCTCTGGGGTTGGTCGAGGCCGCCCAGCGATTCGAGGAGGGCAGGGGAGTCCCGTTCGAGCGCTTCGCCGCCCGTCGAATCCGCGGTGCGATCCTCGACGCCGTCCGGGCTGCCGACTGGGCGCCCCGATCGGTCCGCACCGTCGCCCGCCAGCTGGAGCAGGCCGAGCACGAGCTCGCCAACACCCTCGGCCGCCGGCCCGAGCCCGAGGAGCTGGCCGAGCACCTCGGTGTCGACGACGAACGCCTCGCCGAGCTGCAGCACCGCGTGTACCGCTCCGTCGTGCTCGCCCTCGACCACTACGTCGCACCCGAGGACGACGAGGAGTTGACCCTCGTGGACGTCCTGACCGATCCCGACGTGCTCGAGCCGAGCGACGAGATCGCCCACCGCGAGCTCCACGGCTACCTGCGTGACGCGCTGGACCTCCTGCCCGAGCGACATCGCCTGGTCGTCGTGGGGTACTTCCTCGAGGGCCGCAGCAGCCTCGACCTCGCCCGGTTCCTGGGCGTGACCGAGTCGCGGATCTCGCAGTTGCGCTCCGAGTCGCTCCAGATGCTCAAGGAGGGGATCGAGGCGCAGTACGACGACCAGCGGCCCGATCCGGCCGATGTCACCGGTCGGGTGAACCGGCGCAAGGCGACCTACGCCGAGGCGATCTCGCAGCGGTCGGCGTGGCAGCACCGGATCAAGGACCGGCCGTCGATCGACCTGCGTCCCGACTACGTCTCGGTGATGGACCAGACCGACTGAGCTCCTGGCCGCAGCGCCCGGCCGTGACACCTGATCCCCGGCGGCGGCGCCCGGCGATCGCCTCGACGACCGTCGAGGTCAGCGAGGACCGACGAAGTCCCGGAGCGAGGGAAGGTGGATCTCCTCCCGATCCGGGACCGCGGAGCCCGGTCGCCACGCCGGGATCGCGCACGATCGCTCGGCCCAGTCGGCGACCAGCTCGGCGGTGGCCGAGGCCCGGGCGAGGGCCAGGACGTGCCGTCGTCGATCCTCGGCCTCGATCAGCACGATGCGGGTGTCGCCGCCGTTCATCGTTCCATCACCTCGGCCAGGGCACCGACCGACTCGAGGTCGTCGGCCTGTCGGTCGGCCAGTCGTTGGGCCCGTCCACCGAGCCGCTCGATCTGGTCGGCGCGTCGGGCCAGGTGGCGACCTCGCGTGCGGAGTCGATCGGCGTCGGTCGCTTCGGCCAGGTCGATCAGGTCGTCGAGACGACTCTGCTCGGGATCACCACCGAGGCGGTCGATCGCGCTCGTCACCACGACGCTGCGGACGAGCTCGGTCTCTCGGACCCGGAAGAGCTCGGCCTCCACCTCGGCGGAGGCCCGGTCGAGCAGCTCGAGATCGCCGGCCTCGAGGAGGCGCTGCAGGGCGACGAGCCGGAAGTGCAGCTCGTCGATGCAGACGATCTCCTCGTCGAGGATCGCCAGCACGTCGTCCATCCCACCGTCGAGGCCGATCATGGTGGAGGGATCGTCGGACTCCCACCGGTCCTTGAGACAACACCACCTCGCGCCTCGCCGATCCGGATCGGTCGCGGATCCGGCTGGTCGCGGACCAGGTCGGGTCAGCTCTGGCCGGTGGCGGTCGCGAGGAGCGCAGCATCCCCGAACACGTCGACGTCGTCGGAGGTGGCCGGGTCGAGGCGGCCGTAGCAGGCCAGCAGCAACGACCAGGCCGGCCCCCGAGCCGCCACGTCACCTTTGCCGTGCTCACGGGTGAGGGTCGGTGAGCCGTCGGCCCACCGCACCATCCACTCGCCGTCGGTGTCGGTGCAGTGCAGGTGGACGCTCGCCTCGCCGTCGATCACCGGGTCGGGGTGGCGACCGGCGACGAGGAGGTAGGTGGTCAGCCACTCGTCGATGCCGTCAGCGGCGAGGTCGGCGTCGATCGTCGTGGGAGCCGCACCGACGGCCAGCTCGCCGTCGTAGCGGTGGATCGTGGCCTCGTAGGCGATGCGACGCATCCAGAACCCGGCCGTCCGCTCATCGGTCCAGCTCCAGACCGGGTCGGTCGGGTCGGCGCCCCGGAGGCCGGCGCTGAGCTCGTCACCGGTTTCCCGGAGCGCATCGATGACCGCGGCGTCGGGTTCTGGAGGAGGCACCCGCACCGGTGCGTCGACCGAGCCCGCGGCCCGTGTCGCCTCGACGAACGCGAACACCCCGGCCGTGTGGGCGCAGAGCTGAGCGACGTCCCAGTCGCCGCAGGTGGTGACGGGCCGGTCGAGGTGGCCGGTGGCGACGTCGGCGAGCAGGCGGCGGTGGTCGTCGAGCAGGTCGAGGTGGCGCGAGCGATCGATCACGCCGTCAGGCTAGGAGCTGCGCCCGTCCGGATCGTCCTCGAGCGACACGCCCCAGGCCGGCACCCACCTCGGACCGACGATCAGGATCGCCGTGGCGACCAGGAAGGCGGCACCGAGGACCCACCAGGTGTCGGTCGGTGGCATGAAGAGCTGGAAGTAGTCCGCGAGCCACGAGACGTTGAGCGTGACGAGATAGGACGCCCCCATCGCAGCGATCAGGGCGAGCTTCGACGGGACGAGCGGCCGGGCCAGCTGGGTCAGCACGACCAGACCGATGGCGAGGAGCATCAGCGTCGCGCCCGTGCGCGCCTCGGCCAGCGGGACGTCGGCGTCTCGTCGCAGCACCTCGTAGACGACGTAGGTGGCGGTGGCGGCGACCGTCCCGGCCGGCAGCGAGTAGCGCAGCGCCCGATCGATGAAGCCGGTCCGGGCCCGACGATCGGAGGCGTAGAGCGACAGGACGAAACCCGGGATGCCGATGGAGATCGACCCCACGAGGGTCAGGTGTCGGGGGAGGAACGGGAACGGCACCTGGGTGATGCCGATGACCGCAGCCAGCAGCACGGCGTAGGTCGCCTTCACGATGAAGAGGTTCGCGATCCGCTCGATGTTGTTGATGACGCGACGTCCCTCGGCCAGCGCCCGAGGGAACGTCGAGAAGGCATCGTCGAGCAGGACGAGTTGGGCGACGGCGCGGCTGGCCGAGCTGCCCGACCCCATGGCGATGCCCATGTCGGCGTCCTTCAGGGCCAGCACGTCGTTGACCCCGTCGCCCGTCATCGCCACCACGTGGTCGTCGGCCTGCAGCGCACCGACCATCGCCCGCTTCTGGTGTGGGGTGACGCGACCGAACACGGTGGCCGACCCCATGGCCTCGCGGATCTCCGAACCGTCCTCCGGGAGCTCGCGTGCGTCACGCTCGCGTCCCGGTTCGATGCCCGCCCGACGGGCCACCGCCGCGACGGTCGTCGGGTGGTCGCCCGAGATCACCTTCAGCGAGATCCCCTGGGAGGTGAGGTAGTCGAGGATCTCGGGCGCATCGGGTCGGACCTCGTCCTCGAGCAGGACGAACGCCCGGGGGACCAGGTCATCGGGGATCTGCTCGTCGACGACCTCGCCGGCCGAGCTGGCGACCAGGATGACGCGACGTCCGGCGGCGGCATGGTCGGCGACGGCGGCTCGCAGTGGGTCGGCGCCGTCGAGGAGCATCTCGGGTGCGCCGAGGAACCACGTGCCTCGATCGTCGAAGGTGGTCGACGCCCACTTGCGCGCCGAGGAGAACGGCACCGCGGACGAGATCGTCCAACCCGGGTCGTCGGGGAAGGCCGCGCCGATCGCCTGCAGGGTCGCGTTGGGCGCCGGGTCGCTGGCGGCCAGCGCCCCCAGCGCATCACGCAGGCCGGTCTCGTCGACGGCCCCGTCACGGGAGACCGGCTCCAGGTCGGCGAACGTGATGCGGCCCGTGGTGATCGTGCCCGTCTTGTCGAGGCAGAGCACGTCGACGCGGGCGAGGAGCTCGACCGAGGCCAGCTCGCGGGCGAGGGCCTTGCGGCGAGCGAGCGAGAGCACGCCGACGATCATCGAGATGCTGGTGAGCAGGACGAGGCCGTCGGGGACCATCGCCACCGCGGCGGCGACGGTGCCGCGCACCGCCTCGCGCCACGGCTCGACCTGCCACAGCGACCAGGCGAGCAGCAGCGAGACCGGTGGGATGACCCACGTCAGCCATCGGAGGATGAGGTTGATGCCGTTCTTCAGCTCGCTGTTGACGAGCTGGAACCGCCGGGCCTCCTCGGCCAGCTCGGCCGCGTAGGAGGCACCGCCGATCCGGGTGGCGCGGCAGGCGCCGGAGCCGGCGGCGACGAAGCTGCCCGAGAGCACCTGGTCGCCGACCTCCTTGACGACCGGATCCGACTCGCCGGTGAGCAGCGACTCGTCGAGCTCCAGACCGCGGGCGTCGAGCACCTCGGCGTCGACGACGGCCTGGTCACCCGGCTCCAGGAGGACGAGGTCGTCGGCGACGACCTCACCGACGGCCACCTCGACGACCTCGCCATCGCGTCGGACCCGGGCTCGCGGCGCGGCCAGCACGGCGAGCTGATCGAGGGTGCGTTTGGCTCGGACCTCCTGGAGGATGCCCAGCACGGCGTTCGACACGACCACCCCGGCGAAGAGGGCGTCCGCGCCCGGCGCGGCGATCATGATCAGGACGAAGAGCACGCCGATGATCGCGTTGACCGGCGTGATGACGTTGGCCCGGACGATCTGGCCGAGGGTCCGGGACGGCGCTGCTGGGACGGCGTTCACCCGGCCGTCCGCGACCCGCGCCGCCACGTCGGCGGCGGTGAGTCCACGGAGCTCGGTGACGCCGGATCGGGGCTCGGTCACGATCGGCGGACGATGCGCAGGAGGAGGCGGAGCGCGACGAGCGCGGCGATGGCGGCGAGCGCGGACTGGATCAACGTGCCGGTGCGGTCATCGGTCGGTGCCGATCCGATCTCGCGGGGCCGGTGCGGCGCCCGCCCTCCGTCGCCGTCCGCTCGTGCGTCCACGCCCCGGATCGTACGTGCGCGAGACGGGACCCGTGGGCCGTCCGGACGCAGCAGCCGGTGTCGGGAAGGCGGGTCGCCGACGTAGGGTTCTCCCGTGGTGCAGATGCAATCGCGGGTGCTCGCGTCCATCCCCAGCCCGGGCGACAACGCCATCGACCTGGGTCCGCTGTCACTGCGCGCCTACGGCATCCTGATCGCGCTCGGTGTCGTGGCCGCGGTCTGGCTGACGCAGCGGCGGTGGGCCGCCCGGGGCCATGATCCCGACCAGATCACGACCGTGGCGATGTGGGCCGTGCCCTTCGGCGTGGTGGGAGCGCGGATCTACCACGTGATCACCGACAACGAGCGTTTCCGGGGCAACTGGGGTGAGGCGTTCGAGATCTGGTCCGGTGGTCTCGGGATCTGGGGGGCCATCGCCGGCGGTGCGGTCGGCGCCATGATCGCGGCGCGTCGCACCGGCATATCGATGCTCGAGCTGGCCGATGCCGTCGCCCCGGGCCTCCTCGTCGCCCAGGCCATCGGTCGTCTCGGCAACTGGTTCAACCAGGAGCTGTTCGGCCGGCCCAGCGATCTGCCCTGGGCGCTCGAGATCGATCCCGAGCACCGTCCGGCGGAGTACCTCGATGTCGAGACCTTCCACCCGACGTTCCTCTACGAGGCCCTGTGGAACCTGGCCGTGGCGGCGTTCCTGATCTTCGTCGCACCACGGGTGTTCCGGCACGCCCGCGACGGAGCGATCTTCGCGCTCTACGTCGTCGGCTACACGTTCGGTCGGTTGTGGATCGAGCTCGTTCGCATCGATCCGGCCAGCGAGGTCCTCGGTCAGCGGGTCAACGTCTGGGTGAGCCTGCTGGTGATGGCCGGTGGCCTCGTCGCCTTCCTCCGGCTGCGTCGTGACCCCGAGTCCGTCGAGCCCGATCCGGAGTCCGTCGAGCCGACTGCTTGACCACGCCCCGGGGCGGCCGACCCCTCCGTGTGACATCACGAAACCACGGACGGACGACGGAGGCCCAGGGATGGCGGCCCCTCGGTCCGCCGCGCCTCCCCGTCCACGGGAGGTCACATGGGACTCGCCGACACGACGATGAAGGTCATGCATCACGCGATGCAGGGCCTGACGACGCGTGGCGAGGTGCGTGCGCACAACATCGCCAACGCCGAGACGCCGGAGTACCAGGCTCGCGACGTGCCCTTCGAGGCCGAGCTGCGCCGGGCGCTGCGATCCGATGACCTCGACCGGCAGGTCCGCCAGCCCGTGACGCTGCGCGACACGTTGCCCGACGTGCACGGCAACACCGTCGAGCTCGAGAACGAGATGGTCGCCCTGCTCGAGGACCAGGTGCGCTTCGACACCGTCGTGGCCTCCTACAACGGCAAGGTCGACATCTACCGCCGCGCGATCGGGGGTCGTTGATGCCGGGGCCCTTCGCGGCGATGCACAACGGGGCGTCCGGTGTCAGCGTCGGGCAGCGGTGGCTCGACACCATCTCCCACAACATCGCCAACATCAACACCTACACCTCGACCGAGGAGGAGCCCTTCCGGGCGCGCTACCTGGTCATCGAGGAGAACGGTGGGGGGACGTCGCCGCGCGGGGTGCAGCTGCGCTCGGTCGTCCGAGCCGAGGGCGATGCGCCGGTGGTCTATGACCCCGAGCACCCGCTCGCCGACGAGGACGGGATCGTGCAGGGCCCTCTCGTCGACCTGAGCGGCCAGATGACCGACCTGATCATCGCCAGTCGCCACATGCAGGCCAACAGCCGGGTGATCACGGCCGCTCGTGAGGCGTACGAGTCCGCGCTCACGATCGGTCGCTGAGGGAACGGGGAGGAATCGTCATGGACATCGGAGCAGTCGGCGCCGCCGGGGCGCAGCGTTTCCAGCCGGTGCGGCCGACCCAGCCGGAGGCCCCGAACGCCGGGGGTTCCGGCGTCGACGAGGCCCCGGGCTTCGCCGAGATGCTCGAGGACGGCATCACTGCGGTCGCCGACGCCGAACGTCAGGCCGACGACCTCGCGCAGCGCTTCGCCGTCGGAGATCCCAGCGTGCAGATCCAGGACGTCACGGTCGCGACGACCGAGGCCGGCCTGTCCGTCCAGCTGATGGTCGCCGTGCGCGACCGGGCCCTCGAGGCCTATCAGCAAGTCATCAACCTGCAGGTCTGACCGTGGCGGAAGAGGTCATGTCCCAGAACGACATCGATGCCCTGATCGCCCGGATGCAGGGCGGCGGCGATGCCGCAGCGGTACCCGCCGATGCGGAGGCAGAGATGGGCGACGAGTCGCCGATGGACGGGGACGACTGACCGTGTCCGGCGCGAGCCTGACCCAGGAGGAGATCGACGCGCTGGTTGCCGGGATGGCGGCAGCGGCTCCGACGCCTGCGCCGGAGCCGGCGGGCCCGCCCGAGCCGCCGGCCGTTCGTCGCCGTCGTCGTACCTCCACGCGTGGGCCGCGCGTCCGCCTGCCCGAGCTCGACGACCGCGCGGACCGACTCCGCCGAGAGACCGGTTGTCGCCTCGAGGGTCGGGTGGCCCGGGTGGTCGGTCACGAGATCGAGCTGCGCGGCCTGCGGCTGCGGGTCGGCGAGCTGATCGACATCCACGTGGGCGGTGACGTCCGGCCCGGTGAGGTGGTCGGCATCGACGCACGCGGCGCGCGGGCGTTGGTGCTCGGCGACACCGACGGCATCGGCCAGGGCGACCGTGTCGTCGCCCGGCCCGACGGGCACGGCGTGACGGTCTCGCCGGCCCTGCTCGGTCGGGTCATCGACGCGACCGGAGCGCCGCTCGACGGTCGGGGCCCGATCGAGGGGCACCGGGTGCCCCTCGCCAACCCCGTGCCGCAACCACTGGCGCGCCGCCGCATCACCGAGCCGCTCCCCATGGGCGTCCGCGTGCTCGACTCGTTGTGCACCGCTGCCCGAGGCCAGCGCCTCGGGCTCTTCGGCGGCTCGGGCGTCGGCAAGTCGACCCTCCTCGGCATGATGGCCGCCGGGACCGCCGCCGACGTCAACGTCGTCGCCCTCATCGGTGAGCGAGGCCGGGAGGTGCGCGAGTTCGTCGAGGACGAGCTCGGGCCCGAGGCCCTCGCTCGATCGGTCGTCGTCGTGGCGACGTCGGATCAACCCCCGCTCGTCCGGCTCCGGGCGGGCGAGGTCGCCACCCGCATCGCCGAGTGGTTCGCCGACGAGGGTGCCGACGTGCTGCTCCTGTTCGACTCGTTGACCCGCATGGCGATGGCGCAGCGGGACGTCGGCCTGGCTGCCGGTGAGCCGCCGACCGCCCGGGGCTACACCCCGTCGGTGTTCTCGATGCTGCCGAACCTCCTGGAACGGACGGGCCCACGGGAGCGCGGCACCGTCACCGGCTTCTACACGGTGCTCGTCGACGGCGACGACATGAACGACCCGATCGCCGACGCCGCTCGAGGCATCCTCGACGGTCACATCGTGCTCGACCGACGGTTGGCGATCGAGGGTCGGTACCCGGCCATCGATCCGTTGGCGTCGCTCAGTCGCTTGCAGGCGAAGGTGCTCGATCCGGAAGGCCAGCGGCTCGCCGTCATCATCCGGGCGGCGCTGGCCGCGATCGAGGAGGTCCGCGACCTCGTCGAGGTCGGCGCCTACGTCCCGGGCACGAACCCGGTCGCCGATCGTGCGCTCGCCGTCCGCGGTGACCTGATCGGCTTCCTCAAGCAGGACGTCGACGACCGTGCGCCGTTCGACGACACGTTCCGCCGGCTCGCCGTGCTCGGCGACCGCCTGGCCGAGGAGGTGCGTGATGGCGCGACGTGACCCGCTGCGGACGGTGCTGCGCCTGCGCCGGATCCGCGAGCAGCAGGCCGAGGCCGACGTCGCGGAGCATCGGCAGAAGGTCGAGGAGGCCCGGGCCAACCTCGCCGAACGGCGGGCCCGGATCGAGGCCGAGCGCTCGGTCGAGCTGGTCGCGATGGAAGCGGCCCGCATGCGCGCCCTCCAGCTCAGCGGCCTCCGCTCCGTCGAGCTCGTCGAGCAGGCGCGCGACGAGGTGCGCCGGGCCGTGGACGAGCTCGACGCATCGACCCGCCGGTGGAGCGAGGCGTCCGCCGGTCGGAAGACGGCCGAGCGGCTCAGCGAGCGACGTCGCACCGACGCCGCCGCCGTCGCCATGCGAGCGAGCCACAAGTCGCTCGACGAGCTGGTCTCGCTGCTGCGAGCCCACCGTCAGCGCGCCGAGCAGGACGAGGACGTCGAATGAGTGCCCTCGAACGGATCGATCAGATCACGATGAACGTCGACGCCGTGAACGCCGCGGTGTTCGGGAACCGCTCGTCCTTCGAGGCGATGCTCGACGCGGCGGTGGCCGGTGGACCTCGTCTCGACGTTCCGTCGGACCCACGGGCCCTGGCGATCCGCGCCGGCACCGTCACTCGCGAAGAGATCGAGGCTGCTGACGACGAGGCGGCACGGGCCGCCGTCGCCGAACCGGCAGCCGACACCGCGGCCCCGGCGGCCTCGACACCGGTGGTCGACGAGACCGACGGGGTCGGCATCGCCGTGGGTGTCACCGGTGCGCCACCGCTCCCGACGGGGGAGTGGAGCACCCGCCTGCCCGAACGTGGCCAGGAGTGGGCGTCGGCCATCGAGGAGGCGGCGACCCGCCACGGTCTCGAACCCGAGCTGCTCGGTGCGCTGGTGTGGTCGGAGTCGGCCTTCGATCCGCAGGCGGTGTCGTCGGCCGGGGCGATCGGCCTGGCCCAGCTCATGCCGGGCACCGCGGCCGAGCTCGGCGTGGATCCGCGCGACCCGCTGCAGAACCTCGAGGGCGGAGCCCGCTACCTCCGCCAGCAGCTCGATCGCTTCGGCTCGTTCGAACTGGGTCTCGCCGCCTACAACGCCGGTCCGACCCGGGTCGCGAACGCCGGTGGTGTTCCCGCCATCGCCGAGACCCAGGCCTACGTCCGGGTCGTCCTCGACCGCTACGTGCAACTCGGAGGCCTCGCATGACCGCCCCGCTGCTCCCACCCGGCCCCTCGCCCGAGGTGACCACCCGCCCGACGGCCGATCGCGGCCACGACGACGGCTTCGCCCGCGTCCTCGACCGTGCCGACCGCAGCGGTCGACGGGCCCACGACCGTCACGCCGATCGAGCGGACCGTCGCAGCGACGAGCAGCGCGCCGATCGAGCGGACCGTCGCGGCGACGACCATCGCACCGACGGGCCCGGACGGGACCGCGACGACCGTGTCGAACCCGACGATCACGAGCGGATCGAGGCCGATCGCGTCGAACGCGACGACGATCGGATGGAGCGCGATCGCGTCGATCAGGACGTCGATCGGGCCCACGACGACCGCCTCGACGACGCTGCCGACCAGGACCGGCCCGAGCCCGACGCGACGGATGCGCCCGCCGATGACGGCGAGATCAGCGCCGAGGGTGCGGTGATCGACGACGGGGCCTCCCTCGCCGCCGGCGACCAGGAGGGTCCGGGACCGGAGGTGGCGGTCGAGAGCGATGAGGACGACCTCCAGGCCGTGCTCGGCTGGGTGGACGCCTCGTCCGCCGAGACCACGTCGACCTCGATCGGCGACGGTGCGACACCGTCCGCCGCCCGGACCATCGGCGCGGCAGGCGGGGCGCAACCCGGAGGGTCCTCGGACATCGGGGACGGGGCCGTGGATCTGACGACCGAGACCACGGTCGCCGCCACGACGCCGACCGACGCCGAGGGGGACGCCCCCACCGTGGCGGCCACGAGCACCGCTGCGCCGGTGGCGGGTGCGCGGACCATCGCCGATGCCGCCACCGACGGTGCCGAGCCCCAGGCCGACCAGGCGACGAGCCCGACCACCGCCACCGGCGCCACGACCTCGGGCGACGGCGCCGAGGCCGACGACGGCTCCCGGCGCGACCAGGCGCCGCCACCGCCGGTCGCGACGCCCACCGCGACTCCTGCCGCCGAGGCCCAGCGGCTCGGCGCCCGCGCCCCGATGCCCACCGATCCGACCGCTGCCGCGGCGCGGGTCGTCACCGATCCGTCCGCAGCCGATGCCGCCCCCGAGCCCACGGCACCGGTCCAGGCGCCGGCGGCCGCTCCGTCCTCGACGTCGCCGACCGCCGGCCCGGCCCCGGCACTGCCCTCCGCTGCCGTCCAGCGGATCATCGAGGTCGTCGAGGAGATCGCGCGGCAGTCGCCGCCTCGGTCGATGACGGTCGATCTCAGCGACCTCGAAGGTGTCCGGGTCCAGGTGGCCCTCGACGGGGCGGGCGTCCGCATCAGGGTGCTCGACGAGATGGGCGCAGACGCCCGCCGCCAGCTCGAGCGCGAGCTCGCTCGGTCACTCGCCGAGCGCGGCTTCGACCTCTCCCAGGACGGTGGATCCCAGCAGCGCGGCGGTGCGAACGACCGCACCGACCGCGAGACCACCGCCTCCTACCTGCCGCACAGCACCGGTCGTGTGCTGCGGCCTGCGCCGTCCTCGGAGGCGGCGCCCATGTCCGACCAGCGAGGAGTCCGACTGTGACCCCGAACCCAGCCAGCCCCACCACGACCGGAGGTGCCCGATGATCAACGCCGTCGATCCGGCGCTCACCGAGACCGCGAGCGAATCGGCGCTCTTCGACGGACTCGGGGGCGATGCGTTCCTCCAGCTCCTGGTCGCGCAGCTGCGCTTCCAGGATCCGCTGGCGCCCACCGATCCGGCCTCCATGCTCGAACAGACGTCGCAGTTCGCGAACGTCGAGGCCGTCCAGAAGCTCAACGATCTGCAGACCCAGCTCCTCGGCTTCTCGCAGTTCCAGGCCGCGGCGTCGCTCATCGGCTCCGAGGTCACCGCCGAGGACCCGAACCTCGGGCCGGTGGCGGGGCTGGTCGTCGGCGTCACGGCGACGTCGACCGGTCCGATCCTCCGCTTCGCCGACGGCACCGAGATCGACGTCCAGGACGTCATCCAGGTCGATGCCCTCGGCGCCGGCCAGCTCGTCTCCGACAGCTCTCCGACCACCACCACGCCATCCGCGCAGCCCGCGACCGATGGCGCCACCGACGAAGGGACCTCCTCACCATGATGCGCTCGATGTTCTCCGGAGTGTCCGGCCTGCGCTCTCACCAGACGATGATGGACGTGGTCGGCAACAACATCTCGAACGTCAACACGCCGGGCTTCAAGGCGTCGCAGGTGACGTTCACCGAGACGCTCTCGCAGATCCTGCGTGGTCCGGCGGGTGCCACCGATACTCGTGGTGGCATCAACCCGATCCAGATCGGGCTCGGAGTGAAGGTCGCCGGCGTCGAGGGCATCTTCACCCAGGGCGCGTCGCAGGTGACCGGTCGGACGACCGACCTCGCCATCCAGGGTTCCGGCTTCTTCGTCGTCGAGAACGGTGACGATCAGCTGTTCACCCGGAACGGTGCCTTCAGCTTCGACGAGATCGGCAACCTGGTGAACACCCAGGGCCTCGTGGTCCAGGGCTGGGAGGCCGACGCCGGTGGAGCGGTCGACACGACGGCGCCGATCGACGACATCCGGCTGCCGATCGGGCAGGTGATCGATCCGATCACCACCACCCAGGTCGACGTCGGCGGCAACCTGAGCGCCGATGCCATCGTCGGCGACGTGGCGACGTCGTCGATCAACGTCTACGACTCCGTCGGCAACGCCCACGAGGTCGTCTTCACGATGACCAAGACGGCGGCGAACACCTGGGGCGCGGTGGCCTCGATCGCGGGGACCAACTACACCATCACACCGAACACGATCACCTTCAACACCGACGGCACGCTGGCCGCGCCGGCGAACATGGTGTTCTCGGGCTTCACGCCGCCCGGAGCTGCGCCGATGACCTTCACCGCCGTGCTCAACGGGCCATCGCCGCTGGTGCAGTTCGGTGGTCCGGGCACGATGGAGGCCGTGTCGCAGGACGGCCAGGCCATCGGCTTCCTCCGTGACTTCGCCATCGCCGACGACGGTTCGATCTTCGGTCAGTTCTCCAACGGCGAGAGCAAGGTGCTCGGCCAGGTCGCGACGGCGTCGTTCAACAACCCGGCCGGCCTGCAGCGCCAGGGCGACTCGACGTTCATCCAGACCACCAACTCGGGTGAGCCGCTGGTCGGCACCGCCGGCAGCGGCAACCGCGGACTGCTCTCGGCGGGCACGCTCGAGATGTCGAACGTCGATCTGGCCCGCGAGTTCACGAACCTGATCATCGCCCAGCGCGGCTTCCAGGCGAACTCCCGGGTCATCACCACCTCCGACGAGATGCTCTCGGAGCTGGTGAACCTCAAGCGATGACCGAGCTGAGGTGACCTGACATGGACGGCCCGGGCCCGAGTGGTCCGGGCCGCTCCGCGTCCGGGCGGGTCGCTTACCTGCATCCCGTTCGGACCGACAGGAGAACGTGACATCGCAACGTCGGCACAGGACGCGCCGGCGACCAGGTCCAGGCCACATGGAGGTGCGCCGTGATCCTCGTCCACCGTCTCAAGGGTGAGCCGCTGTTCGTCAACAGCGACCTCATCGACACGATCGAAGCCACGCCCGACACCGTCCTGAGCCTCGTCGACGGCCGCAAGCTCGTCGTCTCGGAGCCTCCGGACGACGTCGTGGACGCGATCCGCCGCTACCGCGCCTCGGTCATCGTCGCCACCGACGAGCTCCGCGAGGTGGCGGGACAGACCGCCGACCTCGTCGTGTTGCCGACGGCCGTCGAATCGGACTAGCCGATGGATCCCCTCACCCTCATCGGCCTCGCGCTGATCCTCGTCGCGATCGTCGCCTCGACGATCATGGACGGGAACAGCTTCGGTGGGCTGATCGGTCCGTCGTCGCTCGTCATGGTGCTCTTCGGTGCCATGGGCGGCGCGCTCGCCGGCTTCCGCATGGCCGACGCCGCGAAGCTGCCCAAGGGCCTGATCATCGCGTTCACCGGATCGCCCCCCGAACCCGACGCCGTGGTCACCCAGCTCATGAACTTCGCCGAGGCCGCCCGGCGCGAGGGCATCCTCGCCCTGGAGCAGGGCATCGCCGAGGTCGACGACGCCTTCATGAAGTCCGGCCTCCAGATGGTCGTCGACGGCGTCGAGGGCGACGTCGTCCGCGACGTGCTCGAGACCGAGATCGAGTCGATGGACGCCCGCCACGGCCTCGTCATCGACCTGTTCGCCAAGCTGGCCCAGTACGCCCCGGTGATGGGCCTGATCGGCACCGTCATCGGCCTGATCAACATGCTCGGCAACCTGTCCGATCCCGAGTCGCTCGGCTCGGGCATGGCCCTCGCCCTGCTCACCACGCTCTACGGCTCGTTCTTCTCGAACGCGATCTTCAACCCCATCGCGGCCAAGCTGAAGCGCCTCCACGCGATGGAGATCGCCGCCCGTGAGCTCACGGTCGAGGGGATCATGGCCGTGCGCGAGGGAGCGAGCCCCCGCCTGCTCGTCGAGAAGCTCGAGGCTCGCCTCGAGCCGGCCCAGCGGGTCGGTGCCAAGGCCCGCATGGGCGACGCGGCCTGACGGACGACGCCATGGCCCGCAAGCAGAAGTGTCCCGAGGTCGAGCAGGACAACTTCATGACCACGTACGCCGACATGGTGACGTTGCTCATGGCCTTCTTCGTGCTGCTCTTCGCGATGTCGACGGTCGACGAGGCCAAGTTCATCGTCCTGCTGAAGGGCCTCGAGGAGAACTTCGGCAACGCGACGCTCCAGAGCGGTGTACTCAACGGTGGCGAGAGCATCCTCGGCGCCAACCTCGCGGCGGGCAGCGCCATCCCCGTTCCCGGTGGCTCGCTGTTCCTCGAAGCCTCGGACCAGGTGCTCGAGAACGGCACGGAAGAGGGGGCCGAGGCCGGCAACGGGGGTACGACGGGCACCGAGGAGTCCGGTCCGGAGCCGGACCCGGAGGATCCGCCACCGCCCGTCGAGGGCGAGCCCGACGATGCGTTCCTCGATCGCGAGGAGCTCCGTCAGTTGCAGGAGCGGCTCGAGAGCATCCTCGAGCAGGAGGGTCGCCGCGACGACGTGAACTTCCGCTTCGACGAGCGAGGCCTCGTGATCTCGGTCGCGACCGACGACGTGCTCTTCGCGAGCGGCAGCTCCGAGCTCAACGACGCCGATGGCGTGCTCGAGGTGATCGCTCCGGAGATCGCGACGTTCCCGAACGCGGTGTTCGTCGACGGTCACACCGACGACATCCCGTTCCCCGGCCTCGACTTCACCAACCGGGACCTGTCCGCCGAGCGGGCGCTCGCCGTCGCCGCGGAGCTCGAGCGGAACTACGGCATCGCACCGGACCGGCTGATCCCGGCCGGGTACGGCGAGTGGCGCCCGATCGCCGACAACTCCACCGAGGAAGGCCGTGCCGTCAACCGTCGCGTCGAGCTGGTCATCGCGGCTGACCAGACCGGCTCGGTCGATGGCTTCCTGGACGATCCCGACGCACCCGAGTCGGCACCGACCGACACCCCGGAGCCCGCACCCGCCGACGAGGGTGCGGCGTCCGACGGCCCGGAGGTCCTCATCGGTGACGGCACCGGCGAGGGCGTCTTCGACGACCTGCTGCCCACCGCCCCCTCATCATCGGACGGCGAGGTGCCGATCACCCCCTCATCGTCGGACGGCGAGGTGCCGATCGTCCCCTCATCATCGGACGGCGAGGTGCCGATCGGAACAGGGGCGCCGACCGACGGCGCCGGGAGCTGAGAGATGGCCAAGAAGAAGAAGAAGGGCGCCGACGACGAGGAGTCGGGCGGCAGCAAGCTCGACATCAAGAAGATCGCGATCGGCGCGGTGATCGCCGCGGTCGTCTACACCCAGGTCCTCGCGGGCGGCGGGAGCGCCGAGCCGGTCGAGGCCGGACCGACGACGCTGCCCGAACCGGTCGAGGGGATCGTCCTCGACGCCGGCCAGGTGCGGGTGACCCTCGCCGACGACGATCCCCACTTCGCCCTCGTGTCGATGGCGGTGGTGATGGAGGAGTCGGCCGACCAGGTCGCCGTCGAGAACCGTCTCCCGATCCTGCTCGACGCCGCTGTCGACGAGGTGTCCGCCTTCACGATGAACGAGATCAAGGACCCCAACGGACCGGAGAACCTCCGGACGGCGCTCACCGATCGGGCCGACCAGATCTTCAACACCGAAGGCGAGCAGGTCGCCGTCGTGCGGGTGGTGCTCACCGAGCTGATCGTCCAGTAGCGGGCATCGACCGACCCGTCCTCGAGCTCGCGCTCCGGAGGCGTCGCGACGCAACTCCTCATCCCGCCGCGCCTGCGGTCGACCTCACGTGCAGGAACCGGTACGGGAGGCTCGGACGACCATGGCGGGTGCGAAGCTCAGCCAGGCAGAGATCGATGCGCTGCTGAACTCCATGAACGACGCTCCGGAGGACGTCGGGGCTGGGGAGCAGGAGCAGCTCGTCGCGTTCGACTTCCGCCGCCCGTCGAAGTTCGCTCGTGAGCACCTGCGCAGCCTCGAGACGGCCCACGAGGTGTTCGTTCGTCGGTCGACGGGCCTGTTGACCCAGGCCCTCCGGTCGGTCATCACACTCGAGCCGGTCTCGACCGACCAGATCACCTACGAGGACTACACCCGTTCGATCCCGACGCCGTCGGTGATCACCACCTTCTCCGTGGCGCCGCTGCCGGGATCGGTCGTGATGGAGATGTCGACGCAGATGGGCCTCACGCTCATCGATCGCCTGCTCGGCGGTCTCGGTACGCCCATCCCGATGCGCCGGCCGACCGAGCTCGAGAGCGGGCTCCTGCTCGACCTGATGGGTCATCTCCGCTCGGCCCTCGAGGAGGCGCTCGCCCCGCTCGCCGCGGTCAACCCGGAGATCGAGAACATCGAGTTCAACCCGCAGTTCGTGCAGGCCGTCCCGCCGAACGAGATGGTGCTGATGCTGACCTATCAGCTGGTGCTGCAGTCGACGAACCGGACCGAGGGCCTGCTGTCGATCTGCTATCCGTTCAGCACCCTCGCGCCGGCGATGAGCCAGCTCGAGGCCCACGTCTGGCGTCAGAACGGTCCCGACCTCGAGGAGGGCGAGGAGCGACCTCGTCCTCTCCGCGAGCTGCTGCCCGACGTCGAGGTGCCGTTGAGCGTGCAGCTGCGCGCCTCGTCGGTCCCCGCTGTCGACATCGCTCAGCTGCGGGCCGGCGACGTCATCCGCCTCGAGCACCGCGTCGACGAGCCTGCCGTCGGAGTGATCGGCGATCGGCCGGTCCTGACCGGGCGGATCGGCCGCCAGGGTCGCCGCCTCGCCGTGCAGATCGCCCAGTGGGGTGAGCAGTGAGCGGGCTCGATCCGGAGATCGCCGACACGCTCGGCGAGGTCGGCAACATCATGATGGGTGCGGGCGCGACCAACCTCGCGTCACTCCTCGGCGAGCGCGTCGACATCACCGCGCCCGTCATCCTCTCGGGTGACTCCCAGGAGGTGTGGCCCGAGGGCCAGGCACTCCTCGTGCAGCTCTCGATGGTCGGCGCCGTGTCGGGTGACAGCGTCTTCGTGCTCCCGGCTGCGGATGTCGAGGTCATCGTCGACATCATGTGCGCAGGGATGGACCTCACCCCGGAGGACATCCTCGGGGAGATGGGCCTCTCCGCCGTCGGTGAGGCCATGAACCAGCTGATGGCCGGTTCGGCCATCGCTCTGTCCGACGTGCTCGGTGACCTGGTCGACATCACCCCGCCCGAGCTGACGGTGCTCGAGTCGATCAGCGATCTGGGACCCATCGGGACCGACAAGCTCCGGATCCGGTTCGACGTGAAGATCGGTGAGCGTCTGCACGGTCAGCTGTCGTGGCTGATCCCCGACGACTTCGCCAGCCAGCTCGTCGATCGGGTGACGACCGGCATGGGCGGCGGCAGTGGCCAGGCTGCTGCCGACCGGGTCGCCGAGAACGTGAGCCCCCCGGCCACGGAGCCCACTCCGGAACCGGCCCCTGCCCCGCCGCCTGCTGCCCCGGCCCCTGCTGCCCCGGCCCCTGCCGCCCCGCCCGCGGCTCCGGCGCCCGCCGCCCCACCCGTGCAGGTCTCGCCCGCGACCTACCCCGAGCTGTCGGCCGTCACCCAGCCGGCGTCACCGGCCGACCTGGCGCTGCTCTCCGACGTCGCGCTGAGCGTCACCGTCGAGCTGGGCCGCACCCTCCTGCCCGTCCGTGACGTGCTGGATCTCGCCGAAGGGAGCGTCGTCGAGCTCGACCGACCTGCCGGTGCTCCGGTCGACATCCTGGTGAACGGCACGCTCGTCGCCCGCGGCGATGTGGTCGTCGTCGACGACGAGCTCGGTGTCCGCATCAGCGAGGTGCTGCAGCCCGAGGAACGCCGCCGTGCGGCCGGTTGACGTCGTCCCCGCGGTCAGGAGACCGACGTGGACGTGATCTCGGCGGGTGCCCTCGCTCGCCTCATCGTCTCGGTCGTCGTCATCGTCGTGGCCCTCCTCGGGGTCAAGCGATGGGCGGACCGGTCCGGCAGCCGCCAGCGCGGCGGAGTGCGCGTCCTCTCGCGGGTGCCCGTGGCCCGCGGTGCGGCCGTCGCCCTCGTCGAGGTTGGTCGTCGGCACTACCTCCTCGGTGCCGGTGAGCAGGGCGTCACCCTGATCGATCGCCTCGACGGTGATGACCTCGAGGCGTTGGGGCTGGATGAGCCGGACGACGCCGAGAGCGCAGCGACCGAGCAGCGTCGGGCCTGGGACGGCCCCGGTGGCGTCGAGCCGCCGGCACCGGGCTCGCTCGCGTACGTCGACATCTCCACCGGAGGAAGCGTCGGGCCAGGGATCGGCCCGCTGGAGCGCCTGCGTCGCATGACGCTGCGGGCGCCCGGCAGGGTTCGATCCGGCGGCCCCGGTGCCTGACCCCAGCGCCCGGTCCCGCCTCCTCGCGCCCTCTACATGGCGTCGCCTCGGTCGCACGACTCGGCTCCACGCTCCCTCCGCATGGCGTCGCCTCGGTCGCACG
>JBCCTY010000038.1:0-20965 GCA_039197885.1 Actinomycetota bacterium
CCCGGTGATGCCGAAGGCGAGCTCGTGCAGCGAGGCCGTCGCGACGATCGAGGCCCCGGCGTCGAGCAGCCGTTCGACCGCGGCACCGACGGGCTCGGGCCGATCCGCGAGCAGTGGGCTGCCGGCCGACGTGGGCACACCCGGGACCGCGATGTTGTCCTTCACCACGATCGGGACGCCGGCCAGGGGTCCGTCGGCCGAGCGGCGCGATCGCGGTGGGTCGAGCACGGTGACCAGCGCCGCCGGATCGTCCAACGCGGCGATGGCGGCGACCGCCTCGAGCACCGATGGCATCAGGCCCGACCGAGGAGCCGCGCCGCGTCGGCAGCCATCGTCCGGACGATGCCGGTGGCGTCGTCGATCGCGTCGATCCCGCCGACGCCCTGACCGGCCAGCAGCGGGAGCTGGTCGAAGTCGCCCTCGGCTCCGGCCATCGGGACGAAGTTGGTGAATCGAGGCAGGTCCATCGGCTGTCCGAGGAGATCCATCCGCCCGACGATCGGCTGACCCTCCAGTGAGTCGGGCACCGCCCCCGGGTTGGCCTCGAACTCGGCCACGATGCCGTTGCGCAGCACTCGCATCGGGTTGAAGTCGGGCATGTCGGGACCGAACATCGAGGTCCGCACCGTGTCGACACCCGAGGCGCCCACCAGCCGGGCCTTGTACTCCGCTGCCGCCGAGCTCTGCGGCGTCGCGACCAGGCGGGTCCCGACCCAGGCGCCGTCGGCACCGAGCGCGAGCGCCGCAGCGAGCGTCCGACCGTCGACGATGCCGCCGGCAGCGAGGACGAGTGCCCGATCCCCCACCGCATCGGCCACGGCAGGCACGACGGCGAACGTCGGCAGCGTCGCGAAGTTGTGGCCGCCGGCCTCGAGACCCTGGGCGACGACCACCTCGACACCGGCGTCGACCGCCTCGACGGCCCTCTCGACGGTGCCCACCTGCTCCCACACGCTCACCCCGGCCTCGCTGAGCCGGGCGATCCACTCCGGCTTCGGGTGGCCCCAGTGGAACGACGCGACGGACGGCGCGGCGGCGCACACGGCGTCGATGTGCTCGTCGGTGGTGAACACGGTGATGAAGTTCAGGTTGAGCGGCTTCCCCGGAGCCGCCTGCGCGAAGCCTCCGGCGAAGGCCTCGACCGCCGGAGGCGGCGCCGCGCCGACGGCGATCGAGCCGAGTCCACCGGCCTCCGCCACCGCCGCTGCGAGCGCCGGGGTCATCCCGGCGAACGCCATCCCGGCCTGCGCGATCGGGACGTCGAGCCCGAACCTGGTCGTGAGCTCGGTCTGCAGCATGTGCCCTCCCCGGCGCGGTGGTCCGCACACCGAACCACCCTGCTTGCCTCGTGGATGGGCCGCGAGCGAACGTCGGAGTTGTCGACGAGCGCACGATCCCCGCATGAACCCGAGACGCCTCCAGTGGAGCACCGACGACGTCGGACCGGCCGACCGGTTCGCCTACTGGCGCGAGGCGATCTGTGATGCCTTCCTCGATCTTCGACCCGAGGCGGAGCAACCGGCGCACTTCGAGGGCTCGATCACGGTCGAGCGCAGGGAGCTCGTCGAGATCGCCCGTATCGAGTCGTCGGCCCAGCTCGTGCGACGTCGGCCGGCCCACGACGGCGGCTGGTGCTACCTCAACGTCCAGCGACGCGGGGTGGGCCGCACGACCCAGGCCGGCGTCGACGTCGTCACCCACCCGGGCGATGCCGTGCTCGTGCGCACCGATCGGCCGTTCGAGTTCCGCTTCGACGATGCGTTCTGCCAGCTCTCGATCCGACTACCGGCGTCGGTCGATCGGCTCGTGACCGGACCGCTGCTCGTCCCCGCCCGCTCATCTCACGGCGGCGCGCTCTCGGCCCTGTTGGGCCTGACGGCGGTGGCGACGGACGAGTTGACGTACGAAGCCGACCCCAGCCTCGACCCCTGGCTCGACCGAGCCCTGGTCGAGCTCGTCCGCTCGGCGCTGCGCCCTCCTCCGACGGATCGACGTCGGTGGACCGATCCGTGGACGGCGATCGACGCCGACATCGAGCACCACCTCCGGTCCGCGACGCTGACGCCATCGGCGACCGCTCGCCGGGTCGGGATGTCGGTGCGTTCGCTCCACCACGCCTTCGAGTCCCGCCCCCGCACCTTCGCGCGCGAGGTCCGCCACCGCCGACTGCAGCTCGCGCGCCGGATGCTCCTCGATCCGCGCTACGACCAGCTCCGACTTCGTGACGTCGCCGCCGATGTCGGGCTGCTCGACCTCCAACACTTCCAGCGGGCCTACCGCCAGACCTTCGGCGAGACGCCGGGGACGACGAGGCGCGACCGGGACTGACGGCTCAGCCGAGCGACCTCGACCGGGTCGGTGGTGCGCCGAGCCGTTCGGAGATCCGGCTCGTGGTGGTGAGCAGCGCCGCGGCGATCCGGTCGACGTCGAGGTCGTCGACCGCGGTGGTCACCGCGACGGCTCCGGCCACCCGCCCGCCGAGGCCGATGAGGGGAGCGCCCATCGACGCGTAGCCGTCGGCGAACTCCTCCCACTCGACGCTGTAGCCCCGAGCGCGGGTCTCGCCGAGGTCGTGGGCGAGATCGGCGGGGTCGGTGAGCGTCCGATCCGTGTAGCGATCCAGAGGCTTCACGAGCAGATCCTGGGTCATCGACGACTCGCCGAAGGCGAGGATCGCCTTGCCCGTCGCGGTGGCGTGGAGCGGGACCCGGTTGGCCACCTCCGAGGGCGTGGGCACCGAGCGATGGACCATCAGCTTGTCGAGGTAGAGCACGGCATCGTCGACCGGCACGGCGAGGTGAACCGAGTGACCGCAGGCGACGAGCAGCTCCTCGAGATAGGGCAGGGCGAGGTCGCGCAACCCTCGTTGGCTCGGCACCCGGCTCCCGAGCTCGAAGAGGCGAGCGCCGAGGCGGAACCCGTCGCCCGACCGCTCCACGACGCCCCACGTGACGAGGTCGGCGCAGATCCGGTGCACGCTCGCCTTCGGCACGCCGGACGTGCGGGCGAGCGCGGACAGCCCGACGGTCGTCCCGTCCTCGGCCAGGGCGTCGAGGATCGCCTCGACCTTGCCGAGCACGGAGTTGGGATCGAGCTGACTCACGAGCGTCCCTCCCGAGGGGGCGACAGCGTCCCACACCCGATCGCCGCCTCGACCGCTCCCTTCGACTCAGGGAGCGACGTCGACGAGGATCCCGCCTCGGGCGGCGCGGTGGGCGGCGTCGATGACGACGTGGGACCGCAGGGCGTCGGCGGCGTCGGGCCAGCACGGCGAGCGGTCGGCCACGCCGCGGAGGAACGCGGCGTCGGGGTTCGCCGCCTCCGGGTGGTGCTCGGCTGCGTGTGCGAGCAGCTCGTCGTCGATCAGCGCATGGCGACCCGACCCGTCCTCCCAGGCGACCGTCCCCGTCCACTCCCCCTCCAGGCGACTCACCCGGGCGGCCGAGATGACCTCGACGAAGCGTTGGCTCGGGCGGGAGAGCACGTCGTGCCAGACCGTCACGAGGCTCCCCGACGCACCGGAGGCGGTCTCGAACGACACGGTCGCGACGTCTTCGATGCCGTCGATGCCGTGGTGCGCGGCCATCGTGGCACCCACCCGGGTGATGGGCCCGAGGAGCCACTCGATCAGGTCGATGTCGTGGATCGAGTGCTCCATGAGCACCCCCGACCCGGCCAGGTGGCGGTCACCCCGCCACGTCGAGGCGTAGGCGCCCTGGACCGGGAGGTACTGGTCGTCGCGGAAGACCATCGCCATCGGCGCGCCCGCCGTGTCGTCCTGGACCAGCGATCGCAACACGGTGAACGCCGGCGACCGGCGGAGCACGAGCCCGACCTGGTGCGGACGCCGCGAATCGACCAACAGGTCATGGACCCGACGAGCTGCAGCCAGGTCGACCCCCAGCGGCTTCTCGCAGAACACGGCCCGTCCGGCGCCCACCGCGAGCTCGACGAGCTCGGGATGCGCGGCGGTCCAGGTGCAGACGTAGACCGCGTCCGCGGCGTCGACGAGTGCCTCCGCCGAGGAGGCCACCTCGCCACCGAACCGATCGACGAAGCTGGCCGCCCGACCGTCGTCGGTCGGGTCGTGGGCGCCGACGATGCGGGCGTCGACCTCGTCGTCGGAGATGGCCGAGATCACCATCCGGGCGTGGTAGCGGGCGATGTTCCCGGCGCCGAGGAAGCCCACACGGATCGTCACGTCTGGAAGACTCCCACGTGCGACGCCGGGGGTCGGCGCATCGCAGGGAGGGGACGACTCGACGATGGCCGACGACTACCTGGCCGCCTACGCCGTGGGCATGGCGAACAAGCCGGCGATCATCGACGACCGACCCGGAGAGCCCGTCCGCACCCTCACCTACCGCGAGCTCCATCGCTACAGCGATCAGGTCGCCCACGCCCTGGCCGCCAACGGCGTCCGCCCCGGCGACAAGGTCGTGTGGTGCGGCCAGAACTCCATCAAGCTCCTCGCCTTCACCCATGCCGCCCGCAAGGCCGGGTGCATCGCAGTGCCGCTCAACTACCGGCTCAGCATCGAGGAGGCGGCCTATGTCATCGACGACTCCGATGCGGTGTTCGTGTGGGTCGACGCCGCGTACGCCGGGCTGATCGCCGACGCCCGACCCGACACGCCGAACGTCCGTGAGGTCGTCGTGTTCGACGGCGATCCCCTCGACGGCCAGATCGCCGAGGACGACTACCTCCGCAACGTGCCGGCAACGGCACCGAGCGTCGATGCCGCCGGCACGACGATGATCTACACGTCGGGCACGACCGGGAAGCCGAAGGGAACGGTCCGCACCAACGGGGCGGCCTCGGGGACCACCCAGTCGAAGGCGCTCCTCGAGCTGATCGGCTACGGCCCGGGTGACGTCTACGTCACGACCGGCCCGCTCTATCACTCCGGTCCCGGCGCCTTCGCTGCCATCGCGGCGATGCTCGGCCAGACCGTGGTCGTGCAGCACCACTTCGACGCCGAGGACTGGCTGCGTCTCGTCGACGCCTACGGCGTCACCTCGACCTTCTCGGCGCCCACCCCGATCCGTCGGATCTGCTCGCAGTCCAACGAGGCGTTCGACCGCTACGACGTCTCGTCGATGCGGATCATGATCGCCAACGCCGCGCCGTGGCCGTACGCGCTCAAGGAGCTCTACCTCGACCGGTTCCCCGAGGACTCGCTCTGGGAGGTCTACGGCTCGACCGAGATGGGCATCAACACCGTCCTCGCGCCGGCCCACCAGCGAACCAAGCGCGGATCGTGCGGTCGTCCGGCGCCTCACGTCGAGATCGCGCTGTTCGACGACGACGGGCGACGCATCTCCGAGCCCCATCAGCCCGGCGACCTCTACGTCAAGGCGTCGAGCGTGTTCGACACCTACTACAAGGCGCCGGAGAAGTACGCGAGCGAGCAGCGGGGCGACTTCCACACCGTCGGCGACGTCGCCTACTTCGACGACGACGGCTTCTTCTACATCTGTGACCGCAAGCGCGACATGATCATCAGCGGCGGGATGAACATCTACCCGGCCGAGATCGAGTCGGCACTCGAGCACCACACGGAGATCTTCGAGGCCGCGGTGTTCGGTGTGCCGAGCGAGGAGTGGGGTGAGAGCGTCCACGCCGTCGTCGTCCCGATCCCCGACGCCGTCCTCGACGCCGACGCCGTCGTCGCCCACGCTCGCGAGCACCTCGCCGGCTACAAGGTCCCCCGGTCGGTGGAGTTCATGGACGAGCTGCCGAAGACCGGTTCGGGCAAGATCCTCAAGCGGGAGCTGCGCAAGCCCCACTGGCAGGGCCACGAGAGCGGGGTGCTCTGATGGCGAACCCGGTCGTGCTCCTCCACGGCTTCACCGGTTCGTCCGCCTCGACCTGGACCGAGTCGGGCCTCACGCTCCTGCTCGAGGAGGGCGGCCGCACGGCACTGCCCCTCGATCTGCTCGGTCACGGCGACCGGCCCAAGCCCCACGATCCCGACGCCTACGCCGACGTCGAGGGCGACGTGCTCGACCGGCTGCCCGATGGCCAGATCGATGGCATCGGCTTCTCGATGGGGGCGATCACGCTGCTCGCCCTCGCCGCCCGCCATCCCGACCGGTTCGGGCGGATCGTGCTCGGCGGCGTGGGCCGCAACGTCCTCGAGCGCGACCCCGAGCAGGCCAGGCGCATCGCCGCCGGTGTCGCCGGTGAGGCTCCCGGCGAGGACCTCCAGGCCCAGATGTTCGCCCGCTACGCCCGAGAGGACGGCAACGACCCCGAGGCGCTCTCGGCGTTCATGCGACGTCCCCGCGGCGGACTCGACCCGGCCGAGCTCCCGAACGTCACCGCCTCGTGCCTGGTCCTCATCGGCGACCAGGACTTCGCCGGCCCCGGCGAGCCGCTGGCCGAGGCACTCCCCGACGCCCGGCTGGTCACCCTGCGAAACGTCGACCACTTCTCGCTGCCCAAGCAGTTCGGGTTCGTCGACGAGACGTTGGAGTTCCTCGACGCCGTCCCGGGATAGCGTGCACCGGCCGTGAGCGAGACCACCGACCGCATCGTCCTCCTGCTGCGCTGCGCGGACCGTCCCGGCATCGTGGCCGCCGTCGCCGAGTTCCTGCAGCGCCAGGGCGCCAACATCGTCCACGCCGACCAGCACACCGACCGGTCACACGACCTCTTCCTCCAACGGGTCGAGGTCGAGTTCCCCGAGGGCGCTCCCGACGGCTACGAGCTGTCGGAGGCGCTGCGGCCCCTCGCCGAGCGGTTCGCGATGACCTGGTCGATCCATGCCACGACCCGGCGCCCCAGGGTGGCGTTGCTGGTGTCGAAGGACGGGCACTGCCTCACCGACCTGCTCAATCGGGTCGAGCTCGGCGAGCTCGACGCCGAGATCGCGCTCGTCGCATCGAACCACGACACGCTCCGCCCACTGGTCGAGCGGGCCGGGATCGCCTTCCACCACCTGCCCATCGACGCCGAGGCCGGGGGTAAGGCGGCGCAGGAGACGGCGATGGACCAGCTCCTCGTCGAGCATGACATCGAGCTGGTGGTGCTCGCCCGCTACATGCAGATCCTCACCGACGCCTTCACCCAGCGGTGGGCGGGTCGGGTGATCAACATCCACCACTCGTTCCTCCCCGCGTTCAAGGGAGCTCGGCCCTATCACCGGGCGCACGAGCGGGGCGTCAAGATCATCGGGGCCACGGCGCACTACGCCACGGCCGACCTCGACGAGGGCCCGATCATCGTCCAGGACGTCACCCCGGTCAGCCACCGCGACGAGGTCGCGGACCTGGTGCGCAAGGGTCGCGACCTGGAGCGGACCGTGCTGGCGAGCGCGGTGCGACTCCACCTGGAGCACCGGGTGCTCGCCTACGAGAACCGCACGGTCGTCTTCGACTGAGCGCCCGGACGATCGATCACGCGGGCGCCGAGACGAAGGTGGCATCGAGGTAGCGGCGAGGATCGACCGGCACGCCGTCGAAGCGCAGCTCGAAGTGGAGGTGTGGACCCGTGGCGAAGCCGGTGGAGCCCACGCGGCCGAGCTGCTGACCACGGGTCACCGCATCACCGACCTCGACATCGACCGCCGACAGGTGCGCGTAGGCGGTGGCCACCCGGTCGCCGTGGTCGACGACGACGAGACGGCCGTAGGCCGTCATCCCGGCGGCGACCTGCACGACCTCGCCGTCCGAGGCAGCGAGGACCGGGGTCCCGGTCGGAGCCGCCGCGTCGATGCCGGCGTGGAGCTGGCGGACGCCCCAGATCGGGTGCACGCGTGAACCGAACGAGGAGGAGCGGCGCGCACCCGGCACCGGGGAGGACAGCGAGCCGAACGCGGGCTCGACGACGTCGCCCTGGCAGGCCTGGGCGTAGGAGAGCAGCTCGTCCACCGTGGCGCTGTCGGCCGGCGAGCTCGCTGCCGAGGGCACCGTCCTCGGGACCGGCAACGGTGTCGTGGTGATCCACCATCCCGGGCCCCCGGCGTTGGCCGCGAAGCCGCTGACCGGCTCCGGGCGACACTCGGCCGTCGCGATCGACGAGGCCGCCTCGCTGAAGCCGATCACCACACCGTCGCCGGTCACCATCGTGTAGCCCTCGGCGCCGTCGGTGCCGAACCCGACCACCGGTCGGTCGAGGTCGACCTCGGCCGCCGAGCCGAGGAAGCCGGCGTCGCCGAACGCGAACACCCCACCGTCGGCCGCCGCCATCCAGTAGCCGTCACCCGACGACGTCGCCGCCATCCCCACGATCGGCGAGTTCAACACCAACGACCCCGTCGACCCGAAGAACCCCGCATCCCCGAACGCGAACACCCCACCATCAGCCGCCACCAACCAATACCCACCACCCGACGACGTCGCCGCCATCCCCACGATCGGCGAGTTCAACACCAACGACCCCGTCGACCCGAAGAACCCCGCATCCCCGAACGCGAACACCCCACCATCAGCCGCCACCAACCAATACCCACCACCCGACGGCGACCCCGCCATCCCCACGATCGGCGAGTTGATCTCGGCCTCGGCGAGATCGCCGTGATCGGGCGCACCGGCGTCGGGGATCACGTCACCGGGCGGGATCCCGAGGGTCAGGGCGACGGCGAGCAGGGCGGCGAGCACGGTCGCCACTCTGGTCGGCGTCCGCCCCGACGGGGTGGACCCGCCTACCGTGCGGAGCGATGGACGAGCCCCTCGACGTGCTGCTGGTCGAGCCCTGGCTGGGCGGGTCGCACGAGGCCTGGGCCCAGGGCTACGCCGCCACGAGTCGTCACGCGGTCCGCATCATCGGACACGGCGCCGGGCACTGGCGCTGGCGGCTCCAGGGGTCTGCGGTCACGCTGGCCACCGAGATCGCGCGGGCGACGCGCCGGCGGCGTCCCGACGTGGTGTTGGTGTCGTCGATGACCGACCTCGCGCAGCTCCTCGGCCTGACGCGGCGTTCGATCGGCGACGTGCCCGTCGTGCACTACCGCCACGAGAGCCAGCTGCTGTACCCCGAGGCCGCCGGCGCCACGATCTCGAAGGGGATCCGGTTGCAGGAGTGGGCATCGCTGCTCGCCGCCGACCGGGTCGTCTTCAACTCCGAGTTCCATCGCACCGGCCTGCTCGACACCGCCGCCGAGCTCGTCGACGACGCACCCGACCACCCCCACGACGGCTTCCTCCCCGGTCTCGCCGCCGCCAGCACCGTGCTGCCCGTGGGTGTCGACCTCTCGGCGATCTCGGCATCCGACCGGCCGGTGCGTTCGACGCCGACCGTGCTCTGGAACCATCGCTGGCAGCACGACAAGCGGCCCGACGTGGCGTTGGACGCACTGCTCCGCGTCGCCCAACGCGGCGTGGCCTTCGCCCTCGTGATGTGCGGGGCCGACGACCTGCCGGACCACGGGCCGATCGTCGCCCGTCTCGACCGCCTGGGCGACCGGGTCCGCCACACCGGGGAGCTGCGAGGCGAGGCCTACATCGCCGCGCTCCATGACGCCGACGTGGTGATCTCGACCGCCGAGCAGGAGTGCTTCGGCGTCGCGGTGATCGAGGCCGTCGCCGCGGGATGTGTGCCGCTGCTCCCCCGGCGGCTCTCCTACCCCGAGATCATCCCCACCCGCCACCACGCCGAGGTGTTGTACGACGACGCCGACGATCTCGTCGACCACCTCGTACGGCTGCTGGGCGATGTCGACGGCGCTCGCCGCCGACTCGACGGCCTCGCCGACGACACCCGCCGCTACGACTGGCCCGTCGTCGCCCCGGCCTACGACACGCTCCTCACCGACGTCGTGACCGCCGGTCGACGATGAGTACCGTCGTACGGGTGGAGCTCACCGGAACAGCCCTCGTCACCGGCGGCGGCAGCGGCATCGGGCTCGCCTGCGCCACCCGGCTCGCTGCCGACGGCGCCGCCGTCACCCTCATGGGTCGTTCCGCCGAGCGACTGCGATCCGGGCGCGACCAGCTGCTCGTCGACGTCCCGGCCGCACGGGTCACGATCGCCGAGGGTGACGTCGCCGACGAGACCGCCGTCGAGGCTGCGGTCCGGGTCGCCAGCGCCGCGGGCCCGCTCCACCACGTCGTCGCCGCAGCGGGGGTCGGCGCCGGCGGTCCGGTCACCGACCTCGCCGTCGAGACCTGGGACCACGTCCTCGGCGTGAACCTGACCGGTGCCATGCTCACCGTGAAGCAGGCGGCCCGGGCGATGGTCGCTCACGGTGAGGGCGGCTCCATCGTCGCGATCTCGTCGATCGCCGGCCTCCTCACCCACCGACTCATGACGGCCTACTGCGTCTCGAAGGCCGGGCTCGAGATGCTGGTCCGCAACAGCGCCGACGAGCTCGGCGCCCACGGCATCCGCGTCAACGCCGTCCGACCCGGACTGGTGCCGACCGAGATCGCCGACGGGCTGGTCCGCAACGACGGGATCGTCGCCGACTACCTCGATCAGATGCCGCTGGCCCGCCTGGGCACGACCGGCGACGTCGCCGAGGGCGTGCGGTACCTCCTCGGCCCGGAGTCGGGCTGGGTCACCGGGCAGATCCTCGCCATCGACGGCGGCCACACCCTCCGTCGTGGACCCGACCTCCTCGCCGGGGCGTAGGTGGCCATCCTCGTCGATCCCGCCGTCTGGCCCTGGCGCGACCAACGGTGGGCCCATCTCGTCTCCGACGACTCGCTCGACGAGCTCCACGACTTCGCCGAGCGGCTCGGTGTGCGGCGGTTCTCCTTCCAGGGCGACCACTACGACGTGCCGGCCCACGTCCGCACCCGCGCGATCGGTCTGGGAGCCGAGCCGGTCGACAGCCGGTCGTTGCTGCGACGCCTCAAGGCGGGTGGGCTCCGGCTCGGACCGAGCCAGCGGCTGCCGAAGTGGTCGATCGTGCACGACGGACCGCTCGTCGCCGTGTCGTCGGTGCTCGGCGGCGAGGTCGGGCAGCGGTTGGAGCTCGCCGTCGACGGGCTGGACATCGAGCCGCACCGGATGATCGTCGGCGATCGAGCCGACCTCAGTGGTGTCCTGCTGACCACCGACGAGCTGCCACCGCGGCCGACCACCGTGGGGGTGTCGGTGCACCTGTCGGACCCACCCGACGACCACGCCGCCGTCGAGCTCTTCGTGGCACCGGCATGACCGAGCACGACGCCGTCGTCGTCGGATCGGGCCCCAACGGGCTGACCGCTGCCGTCGAGCTGGCCGCCGCCGGACGCTCGGTCCACGTCATCGAGGGCACCGATCGGCTCGGCGGCGCGTGCTCGAGCGCCGACGACGTCCTCACGGGAGCGCTGGTCGACCTGGGCTCGGCCGTGCACCCCTTCGGCGCTGCCTCACCCGCCTTCGCCGCCCACCGCCTCGACGAGCACGGCCTCCGCTGGCTCCAGCCGGACGTCCTCGTCGCCCACCCACTGGACGACGCTCCCGCCGGCCGGCTCCACCACGACCGCGATCGCACGCTCGAGGCCCTGGGCGCCGACGGCGATCGCTGGTGGCAGCTCCATCGCGTCGTCGCCGAGCAGTGGGACGAGCTGGCCGACCTGGTGCTCGGCTCGCCCCTGCGCCCGCCCCGCCACCCCCTCGTCGCCGCCCGCTTCGGCCTCCCCGGAGCGCTCCCGGCCAGCGTGGTGCAGCGGCGCTTCGCGACGCCGCAGGCCCGGGCGCTCGCCGCCGGGTCCGCCGCCCACTCCGTGCTGCCCCTCACCGCGCCACTGACCGGCGCGTTCGTGCTCCTCTTCGGTGGGCTCGCCCACGTCGGTGGCTGGCCGATCCCCGAGGGCGGAGCGCAGGCGGTGACCGATGCGCTCGTCGGCCGGCTCCGGTCACTCGGCGGCACCGTCGAGACCGGTCGCCGGGTCGACCACGTCGACGAGCTGCCCCGCAGTCGCGTCGTGCTGCTCGACCTGGCGCCCTGGAGCGCCGCGACGGTGCTCGCCGGACGGCTCCCGGCGGGCTACGAACGGCGGCTCCGGAGCATCGAACCCGGGCCCGGCATCCACAAGGTCGACTTCCTCCTCGACGGACCGGTCCCCTGGATCGATCCGGCATGCCGCACGGCCGGCACCGTCCACCTCGGCGGCACCTTCGACGAGGTCGCCGACACCGAGGCGGCGACCATCGCCGGGCGCATGCCCGAGCGCCCCTTCGTCCTCCTCGCGCAGCCGTCCGTGGTCGACCCCGGTCGCGCTCCGGCGCCACGCCAGGTGGTCTGGGCCTACTGCCACGTCCCCGCCGGGCACGATCGCGACGAGACGGCAGCCATCGAGGCCCAGATCGAGCGGTTCGCGCCCGGGTTCCGTGAGCTCGTGCTCGAGCGGGCGGTCTGGGACGCGGCGCGCCTGGAGGCGTGGAACCCCAACCTGCGGGGCGGCTCGATCACCAACGGCACCCACGTCGGGCTCGGTCTCCTCCGGAGGCCGACGGTCTCGCTCGATCCGTGGCGGACACCGGTGGACGGTGTGTACCTGTGCTCGGCCGGTACCCCGCCCGGCGGCGGTGTCCACGGCATGTGCGGCTTCCACGCCGCTCGTTCGGCCCTGGGTCGCGAGCTGGCCTGACTCGTCCGATCCCGCGCTCAGGCCGGATCGGGCCGCGTCCAGGATGCGAGCTCTCGGCCGTCGAGCAACGGTCGGTCGACCGCGAACGAGCCGCTGGTCGTCACCTGGCGCACGAGATCGTGGAAGGCGGTCATCGTGGCCCGGTAGAGCGAGCCCCCGAGGCTCACCCGCCGCACCCCGAGCTCGCGGGCGTCGTCCATCGTCAGCTCGCTGCCCATGCCGATCAGCACGTTCACGGGGGCGCCGCTCCGGGCCACGAGCCGGGAGATGGTGTCGCGGTCGCGAGGCCCCGGTGCGTAGACGCACCCCGCGCCCGCTGCGGCGAAGCGGGGGAGCCGGTCGAGCGCCATCGCCAGTGGGTCCGCCGCATCCCGGAGGAAGCCCTCGGCGCGGGCGCACACCACGAACGGCTCGGGCAGCGCCCTGGCGACCTCCACCGCCGCCTCGATGCGCTCGACCGCGAGCTCCTCGTCGTAGAGCCCCAGCTCCTCGTCGTTCGACCAGTCCTCGATCGAGGCACCGGCGACACCCACTGCGGCGAGTTCGGTGATCGTCGCCGCCACCTCCTCGGGGGTGTGGCCCCAACCGTTCTCGGCATCGACGCTCACGGGAACGTCGACGGCCGCGGCGATCTCGGCCGCCCGCTCGATCGCCTCACCCCGCCGCACCGACCCGTCGACCCGGCCGAGCGTGTTGGCGTGACCCGAGCTCGTCGTTCCCACCGCCACCGCACCAGCCGCTTCCGCCACCACGGCGGCGCCGGCATCGTGGACGTTGACGAGCAGGAAGGTCCCGCTCCGGTGCAGCTCCTCGAACCGTGCGCTCATGACCCCTCCGCGTCGTCCGGCCTGCATCCTGCCCGCTGTGCCGACCGGCCGGGCCCGAGTTACGTTCCGAGCGTGGTCGACCGCTCCACCTCGCTGCGCTGGACCTCCGACGAGCTCGCCAGCACCGAACACCTGACGCTGGTCGAGCACGTCGGCGGGGCGCAGCTCCGAGGTCGGGTCCGCATCGGCACCGACGTGACGATCGACTACCGGGTCGAGGCCGATGCCGGCTGGCGGACTCGCCACGTCGTCGCCGACGTGCACGTCGGGGCGACTGCCCGATCGCTGGAGCTCCGATGCGACGACGTCGGCTGGACCGTCGATGGCCGGGCCCGGCCCGATCTCTCCGTCGGTCTCGACGTCGACCTCGGTTGGACACCGGCGACGAACACCCTCGCCATCCGCCGCCTCGACCTCGGCATCGGCGGGCGGGCCTCGATCGACGCGACCTGGGTCCGCTGGCCCGAGCTCGACGTCGTGCGTGCCCGGCAGACCTACGAGCGGCTCGCCGTCGACCGCTACCGCTACGACTCCGGTGGCCAGCCCTACGAGCTCCAGGTCGACCAGGTCGGACTGGTGACCCGCTACGGCGATGACCTCTGGACCGGACGGCCGGACGGACCGGAATCCGCTTCCCCGGTCGATCCGCAGCCTCCAGACTGACGGCGTGGCGTCGCTGATCGCGGTGTCCGGCCCACCGGGAGCCGGCAAGTCGACCGTGAGCGCCGGGCTGGCCGCGCGGGCCGAACGGTCGATGCTGGTCGAGGGTGACGCCTTCTTCGGCTTCGTCGCGACCGGCGGCATCGATCCCTGGCTGCCCGAGTCCCACGAGCAGAACGCCGTCGTCACCAGTGCGGCCGGCGCAGCGACCGGCGTGCTCGCTGCGGTGTACGACACGGTCTACGACGGCGTGCTCGGTCCGTGGTTCCTCGACGCCTTCCTGACCGCGACCGGGTGCGAGGCATTCGACTACGTGGTGCTGCTCCCGCCGGTGGAGCGCTGCGTCGAGCGGGTGCGGAACCGGGACGGCCACACCTTCGACGACGAGAACGTCACCCGGCAGCTCCACGGCCAGTTCGCCGCAGGCGGGATCGCCGAGCGTCACCTCGTCGACAGCTCCGACCTGGACCCGGCCGACACCATTCGTCGGATCGTGCGGGACCGACCGACGGGGCGCTTCCGGTACGGACGCGAGTCCTAGACCGAGCGGATGCCGTCGATGATCAGCACGACGGCGACCGCACCGAGGCCGGCGCCCGAGAGACGGATCCAGGCATCACCGAGCCGGGCGTTCGCACCGGTGATCGTGATCTGCGACGCCGCTGCCGCGACCACGGCTGCGACACCGATGCCGAGCAGCGCGGCGCAGAGGTCGTCGACCCCCCGCGAGCCGGCCCAGGCGATCAGCTCCGGGCTGATGGCCACCGGGAACCCGACCGGCACGAGCCCGCCCCACCGACCGGGGACGTCCGTGTAGGGCGCCCCACCGCCGAGGATCAGGCGACGGACCGCCACGGCCGACACGATGAGGCCGGCGGCGACGCGGAACGTCTCGGGACTGACGTCACCGGCCTCGAAGACGGGCTCGGCCAGCAACGCCACCACGACGGCCAGCCCGGCGGCGACGGCGACGCCGACGAGTCGGTCGCGACCGGACGCCGCCGGCGTGAGCGTCGAGATCCGAACCCCGTCGAGGGCGAACACGAAGCCGAGCACCGACACCCAGGCGCTCATCGACCCTCCGTCCACAGCAGCGCCTCCTCGGCGAAGAGCAGGGCCGACAGCGAGTGCTGCTGGTCGTCGACCTGCGTGTAGTCGTTCGCGAACCACGCTCCGAGCGCGAGATCGGGGTCGGGGGCCTCGCTCGCCTCGGCCTCGTCGACCTGCCGCTCGACCAAGAGGTCGGCGGTGCACACCAGCCGGTCGGCGAGCCGGTCGGACCGGTCCGACAGGTCATCGACGAGGAGGGACGTGTTCCAGAGCCCTGCCAGCCCCTCGCCCATCGCCCCGACGCCCGCCCCGAGTGCGGTATTGCCCCGCAGCAGCAGCGTGAGTCCCGTGCCCGACCGCTGGGACTCGTAGCGCGCCATCACACCGAACGCCCCGCTGAGGGCGCGGACGTAGTCGACGTGGTGGTCCTCGAGGCCGGGACCACCCTCGCGGGCCATCTCGGCGAACCCGTAGGCCGCCCAGTGATCGGGATTGCGCAGGAACTCACCCTCGGCGTCATCGCGCTCGAGAGCGAGGTAGTCGGCGGTGAGGAGCAGCGGCTCACGCCACCCCTCGTCGGGGAAGCGCCGATCGAGCATCGCCAGCGCCCAGAACGCCTCGCCGGTCGCGAACCGGCCGTACTCGCCGGGCACCGGGCCGTCGAGCTCGGGATCCCAGCGGTTGAGGATCGCACCGCTCGACTCCTGCTGGGCCACGATGAAGCGCCCGTACCGACGGATCTCCTCGTCGTAGCTCGTGTCGCCGGTGGCGTCGCGTCGGTGCACCAGCGCGGGGACCAGGAGGCCGACCGTGCCGAGCTTGGCCTGTCCGTTGGGCTCGACGACCGCCGACCAGTCGTCGCGCTCGACGACGAGCGCGAGCAGGGCCTCGAGCGAGGCGTCGGCCGGTTCGAGCGCCTCGGGATGACCGGCGAGGACGTACTGGTAGAGCGCGTTCGTCATGCCAGCGTGGCGGACCAGGTTGTAGGCGGCGTTCACGGTGCCGTCGTCGCGGGAGTAGCCGTACAGGAAGCGGCCATCACCGTCGAGGCCCCGGATCGCCCACTCGGCCGCGGCATCCGCCGCTTCGGCCACCTCGGTGCGCGTCGGTACCTCGCACAGCTCTGGCGGGGTGAGCCCGACCCGGACACCCGCCAGCCCGGCGACCCACGCGACAGCGGCGAGCGCGACCCGGCGATGCACGGAGGCCGACGCTATCCGTCCGGGCGACGGGGCGGGGCGACGCGCGGTCGGGTCCGGGCTCCGCACTACCGTGCCCGTCGTGGACGGATCCGCGATCCCCGCTCCGGAGACGCCCCTCCGGCACCGACGAACGAGCCGGGCGACCGCACTCGCGCTGGGGGCGGTGGCGGCGCTCGCCGTGCTGAGCCCGGCGCTCCGGGGAGCGCAGGACTCCTACCCACTCTCGACGTACCCGATGTTCTCCCGCGCGGCAGACGCCGAGGTCGACCTCTCCCTGGTCATCGGACGCACGGCCACCGGCGAGCGCGTCGAGCTCTCGCCCCGCCTCATCGCCGACACGCCGGAGGTGATCGTCGCCGGCGGCACGATCAACATCGCCGTGCGCCGGGGTGAGACCGACGAGCTCTGCGAACGAGTGGCGCGCCGGGTCGCGTCGTCCGAGCGCGACGAGGTGCTCACCGTCGAGGTCGTCACCGACACCGTCGACAGCGTCGCGTGGTACGAGGGTGACCGCTCCCGGACGACGGAGCTCCTGTCCTCGTGCGAGGTGCTGCGATGACCGTCGCAACCCCCGCTGCCACGACCCGATCCGCCTCACCGTGGTGGTTCCGCCCCGCTCGGCCCGAGCTGCTTGCGTACCAGCGCATCGCCACCGGGCTCTTCGCCGTCGGCTACCTGGCCATCCGATTCACCCACATCACCGGCGTCCGCCACTTCGAGGCCGACCGCTTCGACCCCGTCGGACCGGTCGCGCTCCTCGTCGACCGCCCGGTCGCCGGCTCCGTCGTCGTCGGCGTCACCGCGGTGGCGCTCGCGTCCGCCGTCGCGGTCACCGTCGGGTGGCGCTACCGCATCGCGGCTCCCGTCTGCGCCCTGGCCGTGCTGTGGTCACTCACCTACCTGCACTCCTGGGGCGTCGTGCTCCACACCGACAACCTCCTGACGCTGCACCTCCTCGTGCTGGCGGTCGTGCCCGCCGCCGATGCCCTGTCGCTCGACGAACGCCGCGGCGCCGGCCGCTGGACGCCGTCGCCGTCCTACCGCTGGCCGCTCGTCGTCCTGGGCGCGATCACCGCGCTCGGCTACGTCGTGGCGGGCTGGGCGAAGCTCCGCAACGGCGGGCTGGACTGGGTCGACGGCGAGGTGCTCCGGGCACACGTGGCCTCCGACAACCTCCGCAAGGAGCTGCTCGGCGACCTCGTCTCGCCGCTGGCCGGACCGCTCGTCGGAGTGTCGTGGATCTGGGGCCCGATGGCGGTCGGCGCGCTCGTCCTCGAGCTCGGCGCCCCGCTCGCCGTCATCGTCCACCGCTGGGCCCGGCCGCTCGCCGTCGTGGCATGGACCTTCCACCTGGCCGTGTTGGGCATCATGTCCATCCTGTTCCCGTACCAGCTGCTCGGCGTGGCGCTCCTACCGTGGGTGCTGGCAGCACACGAGCTCGAACCGACCCCCGACCCCGAGGCTCCATGAAGGACGACGCGCACCACGAACACGAGCGGCTCGACGAGATCGTCGAAGCCGCCATCGAGGCCGAGTTCGAGACCGGCGTCCGCGAGGACACGGTCGAGGAGGCGAAGGCCCACATCCTGATCCGGCTGATCCGGATGACCTTCGGCTTCCTCGTGCTGCTCGCGGGCATCGCCATGCTGGCCCTCCCCGGGCCCGGTCTCGTCACGATCGGTGCCGGACTGCTGATCCTGTCGCGCGACGTCGCGTGGGCCGATCGGCTCCTCCAGCGGATCCGACACCGCCTGCCCCAGGACGCCGACGGCTCCGTGCCGCGCTCGGCCAAGGTCACGATCGCGCTCAGCGCCCTCGGTGCGTTCGCCATCTCGACCTGGTGGTTCTTCATCCGGTGACCCGACCGCTGGCCGAGCGGGTGACGCGCCTCGGCACCGAGAGCGCGTTCGAGGTGCTCCGCCGGGCACGCGCCCTCGAGGCCGCCGGGCGAGACGTCATCCACCTCGAGATCGGGCAACCCGACGCACCCACCGCCGAGCCCGTCGTCGAGGTCGCCGTCGAGGCTCTGCGTAACGGTGCCCACGGCTACGTGCCCACCCTCGGGTTGCCCGAGCTGCGGCAGGCGGTGGCCGACGACGCGAGTCGTCGACGGTCGATGCGGGTCTCGCCGGATGACGTGGTCATCACCCCGGGCGGCAAACCGGTGATGTCGTTCGTGCTGCTCGCCGTGGTCGAGCGAGGTGACGAGGTCCTCGTCCCCGATCCGGGATTCCCGATCTACCGGTCGATGGTCGAGTTCTGCGGAGCGACGGCGGTGAGCGTGCCACTCCGGTCGTCGAACGGCTTCCGGGTCGACCCCGACGAGCTCGCATCGCTGGTCAGCGACCGAACGAAGCTCGTCGTCCTCAACTCGCCCAACAACCCGACCGGCGGCGTCTCGCCGGCCGCGGATCTGGCCGCCGTCGCCGACACGGCGCGACGCCACGACCTGTGGGTGCTCTCCGACGAGATCTACAGCCGCCTGCAGTTCGACGAGCCGTTCCGCTCGATCGCCGCCGAGGACGACATGGCCGAGCGCACGATCGTGCTGGACGGGCACTCCAAGACGTACGCGATGACCGGTTGGCGGTTGGGCCACGCCCTCGCCCCACCGGTGCTGGTCCCACATCTCGAACGACTGCTCGTCAACACCGTCTCGTGCACACCACCGTTCACGCAGCTCGCAGGGGTCGAGGCGCTCATCGGCGACCAGGCCCCGACCGACGCGATGCTCGCCACCTACCGCCGTCGCCGCGATCTGATGGTCGACCGGCTCGACCGCATCGACGGCATCACCTGCCACCCGCCCGGTGGTGCGTTCTACGCCTTCCCCGACGTCACCGGCACCGGCCTCGACGACAACACCTTCGCCGATCGCCTCCTCGACGAGGCCGGCGTCGCGACCCTCGCCGGATCGGGCTTCGGCGCCCACGGCGCCGGCCACCTCCGGCTCTCGCTCGCGGCGTCCGACGACGATCTCGACGAGGCCCTGAGCCGCCTCGCCGACTTCGTCGCCGAGCTCTGATCAGCGGCCCTGGAAGTCGGGGTCGCGCTTCTCCATGTAGGCCATGGCGCCCTCGCGGAAGTCCTTGGTGCGCATGAGCGGGAGGAGCCCGAGGTACTGGCGCTGGACGTGATCCTCGAAGTTCTCGGTCGCCGCGTGTCGCATCATCCGCTTCGTCGCCCGCACGGCGAGGGGGGCGTTCGCAGCGATCTCGGTGGCGAGGTCCATCGCCTCGTCGAGCACCTTCTCGACGTCGACGAGCCGGTTGACCAGGCCGATCTCGACCGCCTCGTCGGCCGTGAGCGTCTTCCCGGCGAAGAGGATCTCCGAGGCCCGGGCCCAGCCGACCAGCCGCGGCAGCAGCCACGTGCCGCCGCTCTCGGGCAGGATGGCCCGCCTGGTGAACACGGCGGCGAGCTTGACCTTCGGGTGGGCGATGCGGATGTCGCACCCCAGGGCGACGTCGAGCCCGTAGCCGGCCGCGCCACCGTTGAGCGCGCAGATGGTCGGGGTGTCCATCTTGTGGAGCACGATCGGCGGGATGTCGCGCAGCGGCAGCTCGCCAGGGGGCGGCGAAGCATCGCTCGGCGAGTCGAGCATGCCCTCCCCCTTGGCCGTCGAGGCGAGATCGAGCCCGGCGCAGAACACCGTGCCCGCACCGGTGAGCACCACGCAGCGGGCCTCCGGATCCTGCTCCGCCCGGAGCAGCTGCTGGGCGAGGTCGTCGAGCATCCGCGGCGTGATGGTGTTGCGCCGCTCGGGCGCGTCGAGGGTGATGACCGCCACGCGGTCGATGACCTCGTAGCTGATGTCGTCGGTGGTCACGGGGTCCTCCGGGCTCAGTTCTGGGCGGTCATGCCGCCGTCGACGGGGATCACGGCACCGGTCACGTAGGACGTGGCGGGCAGCGCGAGGTTGAGGATCATGTGGGCGATCTCGACCGGTTCGCCGTAGCGACCGAGCGGGACCTTGCGGCGAGCGAAGCGCTCCTTGGCCTCGTCCGGGATCGCGGCGGTCATGCCGGTACGGATCGGCCCGGGGCAGATCGCGTTGACGGTGATCCCCCGGCGACCGAGGTCGACGGCCATCGAGCGGGTGAGCCCGACGACGCCGTGCTTGGCCGCGACGTAGGCGGTCAGCGCCGGCTGCGCTCCCAGGCCCTCGACCGAGGCGATGTTCACGATGCGCCCGGCATCGGAGGCCTCGAGGTGGGGCAGGGCGGCTCGGACCACCGTCGTGTGGGCCGTGAGGTTGACCGCGATCGTCCGCTCCCAGACCGAGTCGAACGCCGCCTCGTCATCGATCGCGGCGACGGCGCTCACACCGGCGTTGTTGACGACCACGTCGAGGCGACCGAGCGCCTCGGCCACGTCGACGACGACCGCGGCGACCGCCGCGGGGTCGCTGACGTCGAGCACACGACCGTGAGCGGTGCCTCCTGCAGCCTCGACGGCTGACACGGTGGCGGCGACGGCGTCGTCGGTGAGGTCGACAACCCCCACCATTGCACCCTCGGCCGCGAAGACCTGGGCGGTGGCGCGGCCGATGCCGCTCCCTGCTCCGGTGACCAGGACCCCCCGCCCCGCGACCGACCTCGCATCGACCATGGGCTGAACCTAGTGCGCGCTCCGTCGGAGTCGTGAGACGAGCCGGAACCGGAGGGGATCTCGCCGCGGCCGCGGGTGGGTGAGGCGCGAC
>JBCCTY010000039.1:0-20638 GCA_039197885.1 Actinomycetota bacterium
ACCGGGTGGTTGGCGCCGTGGTGGCCGAAGGGCAGCTTGGTGATCTCGCCACCGAGGGCGAGGGCCAGGATCTGGTGACCGAGGCAGATCCCGAAGATCGGGACCCGTCCGATGAGCTCGCGCACGGCCTCGGGCGCGCCCTCGACCGCTTCGGGGTCGCCGGGCCCGTTGGAGAGGAACACGCCGTGGGGCTCCCTGGCGAGCACCGCCTCGGCGGGGGTGTGGGCCGGGACGACCTCGACGGTCGCGAACTCGCCCAGCAGGTTGACGATGTTGCGCTTCATCCCGAAGTCGTAGGCCACGACCCGCCACGGCCCCTCCCCCACGGTGTAGGGCTCCGGGGTCGTGACGGTGGCGACGAGGTCGACGCCATCGGTCCCCGGTTCGGCCTGCGCCTCGGCGAGCAGCTCGGCCTCGGTCGCCGTGCCGAAGGCACCGACCATCGCTCCGGCGTCGCGCAGGTGCCGGGTCAGGCGACGCGTGTCGACCGCACCGATGCCGGCCAGGCTGCGCTCGCGGAGGAACGTGTCGAGGTCGGCCTCGGAGCGCCAGTTGCTCCGACGACGAGCGAGCTCGCGGACGATGACGCCCCGGCAGGCGACGCCCCGGGACTCGTCGTCGTCGGGCGTGACGCCGTAGTTGCCGATGTGCGGGTAGGTGAAGGTGATGATCTGGCCGGCGTAGGAGGGGTCGGTGATGACCTCCTGGTAGCCCGACATGGCGGTGTTGAACACCACCTCGCCGGCCTGCACCGCCGACTCGGCCCCGATCGCCTCGCCCTCGAACACCGTGCCGTCCCGCAGCACCAGCGCCGCCTCGCGAATGCGGCTCATCGCTGGACCTTCGCCTGCTGGTCGACCCTCCGGGCCGCCCCCGTGCGGCTCATCGCTGGACCTTCGCCTGCTGGTCGACCCTCCGGGCCGCCCCCGTGCGGCTCATCGCTGGACCTTCGCCTGCTGGTCGACCCTCCGGGCCGCCCCGTGCGGCTCATCGCTGGACCTCACCGTCGTGGAACACCAGCTCGCCGCTGCAGATCGTGTGCCGGACCACCCCGCGCAGCTCCCGCCCGGCGAATGGGGTGTTGCGGCTCCGGCTGACCGTCGCAGCGGCGTCGACGGTCCAGGTGGCATCGGGATCGATGACGGTCAGGTCCCCTCGCTGTCCCGCCTCGACCGTGCCGTGGTCGGGGCGACCGAGCAGGGCGGCGGGCGTCCACGACAGCCGGTCGAGGATCGTCTCGAGCGGCAGGTCGAGCTCGGTGTTGGCCACCGCGAAGGCCGTCTCGAGCCCGATCATCCCGGGTGGCGCCTGGTCGAAGGGCAGGTCCTTGGTCTCGGGCGTGTGGGGGGCGTGGTCGGTCGCGATGCAGTCGAGGGTGCCGTCCCCGAGGCCGGTGCGACACGCACCCACATCGGATTCGGTGCGCAGTGGCGGATGGACCTTGAACACGGCGTCGTAGCCCTCGCAGCATGCGTCGGTCAGCGCGAGGTGGTGCGGCGTCACCTCGGCCGTGACCGGGATCCCACCGGCCCGAGCGGCCCGGATCATGGCCACGGCACCGGCGGTCGAGACGTGCATGACGTGGACCCTCGCGCCGGTGAGCCGGGCGAGGGCGATGTCGCGCATCACCATCAGCTCCTCGGCCTCGGCGGGCTGGCCCGGCAGTCCGAGGCGGCTCGACACCGCCCCCTCGTGCATGACGCCCCCGGCCGACAATGCCGAGTTCTCGGCGTGCTGGGCGAGCACGACACCCAGCGGCAGCGAGTACTCCATCGCCCGGCGCATCAGGTGGTCGTCCTGGACCCCGGTGCCGTCGTCGGTGAACCAACGCACCCCGAGCGCCGCGAGTTCGGCCATCGGGGTCAGCTGCTCGCCGGCCCGGTCGACGGTGATCGCCGCGGACGCCTCGACGTCGCACAGCGCCCGACGGCCCAGTTCCTGGACGTCGCGCACGACCGAGGCGTTGTCGATCGTCGGCGTCGTGTTGGGCATCGCGAGGACGCAGGTGTAGCCACCGGCGACCGCCGAACGGGAGCCGGTCTCGACGGTCTCGGCCTCCTCCTTGCCCGGCTCGCGGAGGTGGGTGTGCAGGTCGACGAGGCCGGGGGTGACGATGCAGCCGCCGGCGTCGACCTCGATGGCGCCGCGCAGGTCCTCACCGACGGCGATGATCTCGCCCTCACCGTCGACGAGCACGTCGGCGCGTCGTGAGCCGTTCCGACCGACGACGGTGCCGCCCCGGATCGCGATCTCAGCCATCGATGGAACCTCCGAGGAGCCAGAAGAGCGCCGCCATGCGGGTCGCCACCCCGTTGCGGACCTGGTCGGTGACGAGCGAACCGAGCAGTCGGGTGGCGTCGTCGGCGATCTCGACGCCCCGGTTCATCGGCCCCGGATGCATGACGATCGCATCGTCGCGCAGGCGGCGGGTGCGCTCGATCGTGAGGCCGTAGGTGGCGGTGTACTCCCGGATCGACGGCAGGAGACCGCCCTCCATCCGCTCGCGCTGGAGCCGAAGGAGGTAGACGACGTCGGTCTTGGCGAGCACCTCGTCGAGGTCGTGGCTGACCGAGACCGGCCACCCGGGCATCGCCGCCGGGAGCAGCGTCGGCGGAGCGACGAGCGTGACGTCCGCGCCGAGCAGCGTGAAGGCCTCGATGTTCGACCGGGCGACGCGGCTGTGGCGGATGTCGCCGACGATCGCGATGCTGACGCCCTCGAGCGAGGGCACGTCGCCGGGTCGACGGCCGAGTCGCTCGAGGAGGGAGTAGGCGTCGAGCAGGGCCTGGGTGGGGTGCTGGTGCCAGCCGTCGCCGCCGTTGAGCACCGACACCGTCCGGCCGTCGGAGATCTCGTCGCACCACCGAGCCACCTGGAGCGGGGCACCGGAGGAGCGGTGGCGCACCACGAGGGCGTCGACGCCCATGGCGAGGATCGTCTCGACGGTGTCTCGCAGCGACTCGCCCTTCTTGAGCGACGACGACCCGGCGGAGAAGCCCATGACGTCGGCCGACAGCCGCTTGGCGGCGGTCTCGAACGAGATGCGGGTCCGGGTGGAGTCCTCGAAGAACATCGACACGACCGTGCGGCCCCGCAGCGCCGGCACCTTCGGGATCTCCCGCTGCCCGACCTCGACGAACGTGTCGCTCAGCTGCAGCAGCGTCCGCAGCCCGTCGGCGCCCAGCTCCTCGATCGACAGCAGGTGGCGGGGGCGCCCGTCCACGCCGGTGGCGCCGGTCATGGTCGCGCCTGCATCTCGCCGATGGTGACCTCGTGCATCGTCACGTCGACCACCTCGGACCTGGCCGTGGGCAGGTTCTTGCCGATGAAGTCCGGGCGGATGGGCAGCTCGCGGTGGCCCCGATCGACCATCACCGCCAGCTGCACCGCCTTCGGCCGGCCGTAGTCGTGCACGGCATCGAGCGCCGCTCGGATCGTGCGTCCGGTGAACAGCACGTCGTCGACCAGCACGACGATGCGACCGTCGACATCGACCGGGATCTCGGTGACCGCCTCGGGCAACACGGGACGGAGGGTGATGTCGTCGCGGTAGAGGGCCACGTCGAGGCGGCCGAGCGGGACGTCGGCGCCACCGAACTCGACCAGCAACTCGGCGACCCGCTCGGCGAGCGGCACACCCCCGGTCTGGAGGCCCACGACGAGGAGGTCGTCGACGCCGGCGTTGCGCTCGATGATCTCGTGGGCGATCCGGGTCAGCGCCCGCTGGATCGCCTCGGTGTCCAGCACCTGGGAACGGGCCACGTAGGTGCCGCCGAAGGGCGGCGCGAGTCGACGCTCGCGTTCGGCCACTGCGCTCCTTCCGTCCGTCCGGGCCTCACGGGACCCGCTTCACGGTCGGGAGCCGAACCTAGCAGCGGCGGACCCGAACGTCGTCCACCCGGCGTGACCTGCGCCGACGTGGCGCTGTCGCCGCGTCAACCGGCGGACCGCACCATGGCGAGGCGCTCCAGGGCGAGGTCGATCGCCGCCGTCCGGTCGAGCTCGGCGCCCTCGACGACGGCCAGCTCGAAGCTCGTCGAGCCGAGGCGTTCGACCGACGGCCCGGCCAGACCGAGCGGGTCGCGCTCGGCAGTGGGTCGGAGCGCCTGGGCGGCGCCGACGAGCCGGGCAGCCGACTCGTCGTCGCCGACGGAGGTCAGCGCTCCGGCGGCGTACTCGAGCAGCGCGGCGATCAGGACCCGGTTGGGAGCGGATCGACCAGCGACGAGACCCACGACGAGGCGGTCCAGCGCCTCGTCGACCCGTCCGGCCCCGAGGAGGACCCGCGCTGCGTACGCGTGGCCGAGCGTGACGACGAGGCGATCACCGAGCGACTCGCCCGCCTCGATCGCACGGTCGAGCAGGCGCACACCGCCGTCGACGTCACCGCGGGCGCACGCGATACGCCCGAGGGTGAGCGTCGGGAGGAGCGGGCCGAGGCGGTCGCCGAGCGCCGAGAAGGCCGACAGCGCCCGCGCCGATGCGGCTTCGGCCTCGTCCAGGCGCCCGTCGCGCCGGGCGAGGAGGCCGTCGACGGCGTCGGCCCACGCCGACAGCCAGTCGTCGTCGAGCTCGGCGGACTCGGTTCGAGCGGCGGCGATCAACTCCGCTGCCTCGTCGTTGCGGCCCGCGAGCACGTAGGAGAACCCGGCGATCACCGAGGCACGGGCAGCCCGCCGACCATCCCCTGCCTCACGCAGGGCCGCCAGGGCCCGACCGGCGATGCGGTCGACCCGCTCGTAGTCACCGGAGAACAACGCGTGGGTGGCCCGCAGGTCGAGCGCGATCGGGGCGTGCGGACCGTCGCCGGCGCCGAGGCGTTCGAGCCACGACACGACCGTGGCGGGGAGGGCGAGCCGGTACATGCGGATGCCGACGCCATCGAGCAGCTGGATCGCGAGGTCGTCCCGACCGACGTCGATCGCCCACAGGAGCGCAGATCGGACCTCGGGTGCGTCGGGGCCTGCCCTCCCGGAGCGCACCTCACCGGCCGTGGAGGCCTCGGCGTGGTGACGTGCGTGGGCGGCGGCGAGCGCCTCGTCGAGGCCGAGATCGCGTGCGAGACGTCTTGTGAACGCCCGGATGGTCTCGAGCAGACGGAACCGCGTGACCCCGTCCTCGGGGACCGGTGACAGCAACGACCGCGCGACCAGGGCGTCGAGCAGGCGGGGCCAGTCGGCCGGCGTGGTCGAGGGGAACGTGGCGTCGGCGACGCTCGCGAACGCCTCGCGGGTGAAGGGCCCGGCGAAGGCCGAGGCCGCGAGCAGCGCGGCGTGCTCGTGCTCGGTGAGCCGCGAGACGCTCCAGTCGATGATCTCACCCAGCGTTCGCTGCCGGAGGTGCGGGCTGCGGACCGTCCGGTCGACGTCGGGTTGCTCGGCCAGCCGCTCCTCGAGCTCGTCGAGGGTGTGGAGCGACGCGAGCGGCGCGACCAGCTCGATGGCGAGGGGGAGCCCGTCGAGGCGCCGACAGATCCGCTCCACCGCACGGCGGGTGATCGTCGAGGAGAGCACCTCTGACGCATCGACCTTCCAGCCGGCGTCGACGGCCCGCTCGACGAAGAGCCGCGCGCCGTCGCTCGGCCCGGAGCCGTCCGGCACGGCGTCGTCTCCGGTGGGCAGCGGCGGCAACGGCACGATCCGCTCCCCCGGCAGGTGCAGCGCCTCCCGGCTGGTCACCAGCACTCGCACGTCCGGGACCCGCTCGACGAGCATGACCACGGCCAGGGCTGCCTGGTCGAGGACGTGCTCGCAGTTGTCGAGGACCAGCAACGACGGGTTCGGGGCCGAGGCGGCGACGGCGTCGGCCAGTGACTCCAGCGTGGCGGCCTCGACGCCCCACGCCCGGGCCAGGCGTTCGTTCACGGCTGCCGCATCGCCTTCGGGGCAGTCGGCGAGCTGGGCCAGCCGGATCGCCTGGTCGGCGTCGCGTTGGCGAGCCACCTCGCGGGCGAGGCGCGTCTTGCCACACCCGCCGGCTCCGACGAGGGTCACGATCGACGACCGGTCGAGGGCGCCGGAGAGCTCGACGAGCTCGGCGTCCCGCCCGACGAAGCTCGTGAGCTCGGCCCCGAGGCCGACGCCGGCGTGCGTCGGCCTCGGTGCGGGGGGCGACGGGTCGGCGGTCGACGGCTCGGGGGTCGACGGGGCAGGGCTCTGCAGGCCGACGACCTCGGGATCGTGGCGGAGGATCTGGCCGTCGAGCTCGGCCAACTCCGGGAGGGGGACGTCACCGGAGCGCTCCCTCAGGAGGCGGACCAGCTCGCCGTAGACCGCGCTCGCCCGCTCCGGACGCCCCGACGACGCATAGGCCCGCATCAGCTGCGCTGCAGTGCGCTGATCGGTCGGTTCGCGGGCGAGCGCCGCCTCGAGCTCGGGCACGACGGTGGCGGGATCGCCGTTGCGCATGACGAGGTCGACGGCCTGCTGCTCGGCCCACTCCCGCAGCGAGGCGAGCTCGACGACGAGGCTGCGGGCGTCGAGATCATCGGCCAGCTCGGGGAGCGCCCCCGGCCCGTGCCAGCAGGCCAGTGCCGCCTGGAGCTCAGCGCGAGCGGCGACGATCTCGTCGCTCTGGACGAGCTGACGGGCGGCGCCGACGTGAGCGCGGAAGTCGAGCAGGTCGAGCGTGGCACCGTCGGGATCGGCCGGAGCGAGCCGCACCCGGTATCCGCGTCCCCGCTGGTTGGCGATGATCGGCCCCGCCGGGCCGAGGGCACCGCGCACCGCCCGGACGTGGGAGTGGAGCGTGGCGACCGCCGCGGAGGGTGGCTGTCCGTCCCAGAGCCGGTCGACGAGTTGGTCCACGCTGACGAAGTCGCCCTGGGCGGCGAGGAGGAGCGCGAGGAGGCGCTCGGGGTGGCCGGGGCGCAGGCGCGCGAGATCGTCACCCACCTGCACGCGCAGGGGGCCGAGCACCGAGCAGCGCACCTGCACCGAGACGGACCGGTCGTCCATCCACTCCCATCCGACTTCGCGAGGTGACGACGCTACTCCCGAAGCTGCGACGACCGATCCGCGTCGTTGCAGCTTCGCTGCAGGTTGGCGCCAGGTTGACGCGGCTTCATGACCCTCGTGCCATCACGAGGGGAGCCGACGATGCGCAACCGGGCGATCGTCACCGACACCGAGCACCACGACGACCGCGGCGGCGACCCGACCGCCGACGCCCTGGCCGACGCGATGACCGCCGTGCGCGCCGGCGACACCGCTGCGTGGTCCGAGCTGTGGACGCTCCTCGAGCGCACGGTCACGGGCGTCGCCCGGGGTCGCTTCCGGCTCGACGCCGCCGATGTCGACGACATCGGCCAGGAGGTCTGGTTGCGGTTGCAGCTGCACCTCGACCGCATCGACGAGCCCCGCGCCGTGCGGGCCTGGGTGCGCACGACGACCACGCGGGAGTGCCTTCGCCTCCTCCGGGGCCGCGAGCGCACCGAAGCGCTCGGCGATCGCCTCGACGACGCGGTCGACCCCACCGACGGGCCCGAGCGCGGCATCGAGCGGAGCGAGGTCTGCGCTGCGGTGCGCGGCGCCGTCGGTCGCCTGTCGGCGCGGCGCCGCACCCTCGTTCGGCTCCTCTTCGAGGAAGACCGGGAGTACGCCGAGATCGCCTCGGAGCTCCAGATGCCGATCGGGTCCATCGGGCCGACCCGCTGCCGACTCATGGCCGGACTGCGCAACGACGCCGGGGTCGCGGCGCTGGCCTAGGTTGACTCCCCGACGTCGACGACGGAGGGGACCGACGTGGAGCTGCACGGGTACGTGGCGGAGGGCTACGGCAAGGTGGCCGACGCGTTCGCCGCCAACTTCGCCGAGCGCGACGAGCTGGGCGCGGGCTTCGCGCTCCACGTCGGCGGCGAGCTCGTGGTCGACCTCCACGCCGGCGCCGCGGATCGCGACGGGACCGCGTGGAGCGACCGCACGCTGCAGCTCGTCTTCTCCACCACCAAGGGCGTCGCCGCGATCTGCGTCGGGATGCTCCGCGACCGGGGACTCGTCGACCTCGACGAGGCGGTCTCGACCTACTGGCCCGAGTTCGCCGCGCACGGCAAGGGCCAGCTGACGGTCGGCCAGCTGATGAGCCACCAGGCCGGCATCCCCGCCTACGACGCCGACCTCTCCTTCGACGAGGTGATGGCCGTGGCGCCGGTCACTGAGGCGCTCGCCGACCAGGTCCCCCTGTGGGTGCCGGGCACGGCCCACGGCTACCACGCCCTCACCTACGGGTGGTTGGTGGGTGAGCTCGTCCGCCGGGTGGACGGTCGCCGCATCAACGCGTTCCTGCAGGACGAGGTGTGCGGGCCGCTCGGTGCGGAGTTCTGGATGGGGTTGCCCGAGGAGCACGATCACCGCGTCGCCCGCCTCCAGCCGGCGCCGCTCCCGAGCGATCCGGCCGAGCTCCAGCGGATGATCGAGCGAGCCGGACCGGGCACTCTCGGCGGGCGTGCCCTCTTCCTCGACGGCATGTTCGCCCCCGGCGCCGAGCACAACTTCAACGAGCGGGCGGTCAGGGCGACCGAGATGCCCGGCGCGAACGGCATCACGAACGCCAGGTCGCTGTCGCGCATCTACGCCGCGACCGTCACGGAGGTCGACGGCGTCCGCCTGCTCACCGACGACACCGTCGACGCGATGCGGGCCGAGCGGGTGCGAGGCCCCGACGCCTGCCTGCTCGACGAGACACGGTTCGGCTCGGGGTTCTGGCTCGACAACTCCACGGCGCCGATGCTGGGACCCGGCGCGTTCGGCCATCCGGGAGCGGGCGGCTCGCTCGGCTACGCCGACCCCGAGACGGGCGTCGGCTACGGCTACCTCATGAACCAGATGGGCAACGGGATCGCCGGGGACCCCCGGACGCTCGCACTGAACGACGCCGTGCGGGCCTGCCTCGGCTGACCGGAGAGCGACGCCGAGCCCGGGTCAGGCCGCGCCGATCGTGGTGCGGTGCAACAGCCGGTCGTGGCCGTCGTAGCCGCCGGTGGCTCGGTGCAGGACCGACCGGTTGTCCCACATGACGAGCATGTCGGGCTCCCAACGGTGGCGATAGACGAACTCGTCGCGGGTCTGCCATCGGTACCAGTCGGTCAGGAGGTCGGCCGCTTCGTCGTCGGCCATGCCGTCGAAGCCGATCACATAGCCGATGCAGCCGAAGAGCCCGGGGCGGCCGGTCTCGGGATGGGCCCGGATGATGGGGTGGAGCTGGGTCGCCATGGCCTCGTCGGAGGGCCGGATGTCCATGCTGCGGTCGGTGCGCTGGTCCTGCTCGCCGTACATCCCGCTCGGCGCGTAGCCACCCCGGGCGGAGTGGATGGCCAGGCGTCCTGCGAGTCGTGAGCGGAGCTCCTCGGGCATCGCGTCGAGCGCGGCGTGCTGGTCGGCGAAGAGCGTGTCGCCACCCTCGGGCGGGATCGCGATGCCGTACAGGCAGGTCCCGGCCGGTGGCCGCTCCTGGAAGCTCCAGTCGCTGTGCCAGTTCTCGGCGAAGAGCGGGGCGGTCTCGTCGGCCCGGCGCGAGATGGCGATGACGTGGCGTCTGCCGTCGATCGGCGCGATGAAGGGATCGTCGCCGAAGGGCCCGAACCGGAGGGTGAACCGCTCGAGATCGTCGTCGTCGAGTCGTTGGCCGGGGAACGCCAGGACGTGATGCTCCAACCAGGCGGCGCGGATGGTGGCCACGGTGTCGTCGTCGAGTGGCGCCGCGAGGTCGACCCCGGTCACCCGTGCGCCACAGACCTGCCCCGACGACTCGACCTCGATCCCCATGGGACCGACGCTAGGCCTCGGGCGGGCGTCGCGCCCGGGCGCTTCACTCCGCGAGTGGCTCCAGGTCGAAGCGGCCGGTGGCCTCGTCGAGGATCGGCGGGGTCTGCACCGACAGGAAGGTGAGCCACGAGTCGCCGGTCCGCACGCCGTGGAACTGGCCGGGCCGGATGCGGATGCGGTCGCCGGCCATGACCGCGTGGTCGGTGTCGCCGACCACGACGACACCGGTGCCGTCGAGCACGTAGAGCACGGTCTCGGCGAGGTTGTGGCGGTGGATCTTCGACGTGCGGTGCGGCTCGAGCACCACGTGATCGGCACCGACCTCGGTCTCGAGGGCCGTGCCCCGGGTGAGCTGGGTGACGTGGAAGACGTCGTGGAGCTCGACCTCCAGGTCGGCGTCGACGACGGGAGCGGTGCGGTTCACGGTGATGTCGGCCATGACCAAAGTGTATTCATATGAATGTAGTTGTCCAGAGCAGTGCCCCGGTGCCGGGTCCCCCGCCGCGACCGGCCACACTCACGCCGTGCGCACCGTGTTGGTCTTCGGCGATCAACTCAACCGGCGCATCGGCGCGCTCTCCGACGCCGAGCCCGACCAGACCCGGGTGCTGCTCGTCGAGAGCGAGGCCGTGCTGGCCCTGGGCCGCCACGTGCAGCGCAACCACCTGGTCGTGACCGCCATGCGCCGCTTCGCCGGCGAGCTGCGCGACGCCGGCTTCGAGGTCGACCTGCGTCGGGCGCCGACGATGGGCGACGGCGTCCGGGCCCACGTCGACGAGTGCTCGCCCGACGAGCTCGTCGCGACCGAACCGAACTCCCGCCGGGCTCGGGCGTTGTGCGAGCGCCTCGGCGTGACCCAGGTGCGGTCGAACCAGTTCCTCTGCCACCACGAGGACTTCGCCGCATGGGCCGATGACCAGACGACGCTCCAGATGGAGCGCTTCTACCGCTGGCGCCGCACCGCGACCGGCTACCTCATGGACGGCGACGAGCCGATCGGCGGCCAGTGGAACTTCGACCACGACAACCGCGAGCCACCGCCGAAGGACGCGTCGATCTTCACCGCACCCCCGTCGTCCGAGCTCGACGAGCTCGACGCAGAGGTGCTGGCCTCGCTCCCCGAGACCCACGGCGAGTCGCCGGTCGGGTGGTGGGCCACGTCCCGGCGCGGCGCGCTGGCCCGGCTCCGCCACTTCGTCGACCACGAGCTCGGCCGGTTCGGCCCCTTCGAGGACGCGATGACCCACCGGTCGTGGAGCCTGGCCCACTCGATGCTGAGCCCCTACCTCAACCTCGGCCTGCTGCTGCCCGACGAGGTGTGCGAGCGGGTGCTCGACCGCTTCGAGGAGGGTGGCGTGCCGATCTCCTCGGTGGAGGGCTTCGTCCGCCAGGTCATCGGCTGGCGCGAGTACGTGTGGGGCCTGTACTGGCGGTGGCCCGACCACGCCGAGGCGAACGTCTTCGACCACGACGCCCCGATACCGCCCGCCCTCACCGGCGAGGCCGAGACGCACATGCGGTGCGTCGCCGACGCCCTCGACGGCCTACGGGAGCGGGCCTGGGTGCACCACATCCCCCGCCTGATGATCCTGTCGAACCTCTCCAACCTCGTCGGGCTCGACCCGAAAGCGGTGATGCGGTGGCAGTGGGACCACTACATCGACGGGGCCGAGTGGGTCATGGTCCCCAACGTGATGGGCATGGGCCTGTGGGCCGACGGCGGGCGCATGGCGACCAAGCCCTACGTGTCGGGCGGGGCCTACGTGAATCGCATGAGCGACTACTGCGGCGACTGCCACTACGACCCGAAGCGCCGGGTCGGCGAGCACGCCTGCCCGTTCACCACGCTCTACTGGGACTTCCTCGCCCGCCACGAGGACCGCCTCACCGGCAACCATCGCCTCTCCCGTCCGCTGGCGAGCATGCGCAGGCTGTCGGATCTCGACGAGGTGCGAGTGCGGGCCGCCGAGGTGATCGGCGGCATCGCCGACGGAACCATCTGACGCCGAGGTCGAGCCGCCGTGCGGCGGGGAACCCTCGACGCCTACGGGAAGAGACGCTGGCCGGTCAGCCCTGCGCCGTCGTCGGCGTCCGGCGCTCCTCCCGCTTCGCGAGCTCGCTCGAGATCGCGCTGCTCGTTGAAGCGCTCGGTCAGCTCGGGCTGCGGCTCGGCGTCGCGGATGGCCTCCAGGCCCGGGAAGTCGACCACCGGCAGGTCGATCGTGGCGATCTCGTCGGACGACCACCACAGTTGGCCGAAGAGCACCACGTCCTCGCCGTTGCGCGCGACGGACCGCTCGAAGCGGTCGGCGCGGTCGGTGAACCGGAACTGCGAGATCGTCCGGACCGTCGCACCCGGCTCGATGACGTCCTGCTCGGGGAAGCCCGCCGAGGTCCACTCGTTCAGGTCTCCGCCCAGGTCGAAGCTGTTGGCGACGTCGATCACGCGACGCGTCGTGCGGTAGGCGTCGAGCGGCTCGTCCGTCTCGTTCGTGATCTCGACCTCGACCGAGACGTACGCCCCGTAGCTGTCGCCGACGACGACGAGCTCGACGTCGGACCCGATGAACCGAGCGGCGACACCATCGTCGCTGACGACCTGGCCACCCGAGGTGAGACCGGTGTCGAAGCGGCAGGCGACGCCGGTGAGGTCGCCCTCGTCGTCGGGGGCGCATCGGTCGACGACCGCCCACGGATGGGTGCCGCCGCGGGCGCCGTCACCCGAGGTGAACAGCCACACGCCCACCCCGATGGCCACGACGGCGACGGCGCCGACCAGCCGGCGCTGGCGGGGACCACGACCTGCCGAGACCTCGGTCGATGGCTCGTGGGCGACCGGCGCCGGTGAGACGTCCGATCGGCCGGCGACCGGTGCCTCGTCGGCGGTGTCGGTGGTCCACGCCAGCCCGTCCCACCGGCGGAAGGCGGCCTCGCCGGACGGATCGGGGTAGTAGCCGGGGGCTGGTCGCTGCTCACTCATGCTCCGTCACCCCCGTGTGGTCCGCATCGGCACCGAGGGGAGGACACGGGTCGGTGACCTCCGGGCCCCTCGCGCTCATCGTCCTCGTCGTCGGGCTGCTCATGCCACCGCGGCTTCGTGGGGGCCGACGAGACCGACCGGAGGGCGGTCCATACCCGGGTGGAGCACGGCCACCGAGATCCGCCCGGCGGCGAGGGCGGTCGTGTCGGCGCCATCGAGCGGCTCGGGCACGTCGAGCCGGAACCCGACGTTCGCCTCGGTCGTCGTGCCGGGTGCCGGGAGCTCGTCGAGGTGGTACTCGAGAGCGAACCACCCCCGCCCGGTGCGCGTGACCTCGACCTCGGGGTCCTCCCCGGCGCTCGACCTCGGGTGGTTCAGGTTGATGCCGACACCGGCGGGCAGCACGGCGCCGTCGATCCGACGTCGGCCGAGGGCGGTGACGAGCTCGACCACCGCGGCGACCGTGGGACGGTGGTCGACGGTGAAGGTCTCGAGGTCGAACTCGCTGCTGACGGCGATCGCCGGGACGCCGGCGTTCAGCGCTGCGGCAGCGGCGGCGACGGTGCCCGAGTAGAGCACCATGGCGCCGACGTTCTCGCCGTCGTTGGCGCCCGAGATGACGAGATCCGGTGCGTCTCCGGCGAACACGACATCCAGGCCGAAGCTGACCGCCTCGACCGGCGTGCCGTGCACGGCGAAGGTGCGCTCGTCGTGACGGGTGACCGCCAGCGTCCCGATGAACGACACGTTCGCCGACGCCCCGGAGCGGTTGGCGGCGGGGGCGACGACGGTGACGTCGTGCCCGGCCGAACGCAGCGCCTCGGCGAGCATGACGAGGCCAGGGGCGTCCCACCCGTCGTCGTTGGTGAGCAGGATGCGGAGCGGCTCGTCGTCGGAGCCGGCGTCGACGGCGACGGTCCCGGTGATCGTGTCGATGGCCGAGGTGAAGCGGTTGGTGTGCATGCTTCGCATGATGAGGCCCGCCCGGGCCGCTGTCTGTGGGGAGACCTGCCCACCGGCGTCAGAGGCCGTAGGCGTAGCACTCGCCGTAGTCCAGGACGCCCTCGTAGAGCCCCTCCACGTCTCCGCGGTCCAGGTCCTCGGCAACGCGGATGGAGCTCACCACGCCATCGGCCACGAAGAAGACCAGCCGGCCGGCACGGACGTGGGGGTCGAGCGGGGCGTAGAACCCGTCCTCGCCCTCGTAGGAACCGTCCTCGAAGAACTGCCCGCCGGGCGACAGGGCCTCGAGATCTGGCGGCTCCTCGCACGCGACCGACGTGCCGGGGTAGGCGGCCAGGACCTCGGTCACCGGCGATCCGACCCGCAGGCCCTCGACGGTCTCGAGCCGATAGACGGAGCCGTCGGCCGCGACCACATCGGAGGACAGCACCTCGACGGCGCTGATCGGGGCCGGCTGTGGCCCCCAGCTGACGACGAACATCGACGCGTCCTGCTGGGTGTCTGGCGGCGGCCACTCGGCGCCGTCGAAGACGTCGAAGTCGGGCCGCTCCCTCGGTGGGGGCGGCGGGTAGAGGAACGACAGGCGCTCGGATGCTGCCGGGACGTCGTCGGCGAAGGTGACCGGTCCGACCCCGTCCTGGGTGATGAGCAGCACCTCGCTCAGCTCGCCCACGACCTCGTCCTCGCCCACGACCTCGTCCTCCTCCGCCTCCTCGGAGGGTGCGGGACCCGCCTCCTCGGAGGGTGCGGGACCTGCCTCGTCGGAGGGGGCCGGACCACACGGGTCGGGCTGCGGTGCGTCGAGGTCGGTGACCACCTGATCGGCCGTGGCGAGGGTCCTGCCAGTCGTGGGGTCGGTGAGCGTGCCGGCCTCGGGGATCGCTCCGGTCGGCGCCGTGCCGGCGAGGTCGGTGCCGCACGGCGTCAGCCAGGTCAGGCCGTCGAGGAGTGCCGAGGCCTCGCCGATCAGGGTGGTCGGTCGCTCCGGGACGGTGGGCTGGGGCACCGGCGGCGGAGCGGCCGTGGTCGAGGGCGGCGCGGCCGGCTCACCGTCGCCGACGTCGAGACCGACCCAGGCCTCACCCTGGAGCTCGGGCGACCCGACGTCGACGGGTGCGTCGAGCGGTTGCATGCCGGCGCATCGGACCCTCACCAGTCCACTGTCGTCGAGGAGCACGGCCGTCCCGGCCTGCAGGACGGCCTGGAAGACCGTCGCCGTCGGATCCCGGTAACCGTGGGCGGTGACCCGGGTGTCCTCGCTGAGGGTCGCCGGGCGCAGCTCGTCGAGCAACGCCCGCAGGTCGTCCACGCCGACGCCGAGCCCACCCGCGAACGCCGCTGCGGCGTCGGCGTCGTCGAGCGCGGCACGAGCGGCGTCGAGGTCGCACGTCTCGAGGGCGATGACCGGGTCGACGCCTCCGGACGGTTCGCCCTCGACGCCGTCCGGGTCGGTGCCGTCCGGCGCTCCGTTGGCGCTCGTGGGCGGTGCTTCGAGGAAGGCGTCGGGGCCGGGATCACCGGCCGAGAGCAGCAGCACCGCCGTGGCAGGCTCGTCGGAGCGGAGCGCGAACGCCACGGCGCCCGCACCGATGCCCACGGCCAGCGCCACCACGACGAGGAGCAGCGATCGTCGGCGGTCCATCACTCGAACCCCAGCGCGCAGGGCCGGAAGAGCTCGGACGGGAGGCAGGCGAAGGGCCAGATCTCGGTGTCGACCGAGAGCAACTCGAAGGCGAACCCGGTGGCCACCTCCTCACAGAACGGGATGCCGCCCGAGACGCCCGACGTGCACTCGAAGCCGTCGGCGAGGCCGATGGGGATGACCTCGTCGGGCAGACGCTCGGCGTCGGCGCACGTGGGACCCGGCGCCACCGGGACGACGTAGAACTGCTCGCGGGCGTCGCAGATGCTCCCGGACCCACGCCCGGCCGGTGCATCCGGGTTCGCCGCCCGCAGCGACTGATCGACGACGCGGCTGAGGTCGTTCAGCCACGGGTAGGGACTGCCGAAGAGGTAGCCGCGGAACTCGATGTTGGCCGCCCCCGGGCCCGGGGCCGGGCCCTTCGAGCCGTCGTTGGCGACGGGTCCGAGGTGGACGTGGATCACGAGGTCGCCCACCGTCCCGATCGACCCCGCCCGGTAGACGTCGTCATCGCCGGTACCCACGGTGACCCGGCCCTCGCCCTCCTGGCGGGTCGTGATCGGGCCCTCGGGCCAGGTGTCGGTGTAGGTGCTCACGGCGTCGGCGAACGCTGCGCTCGCGGCGGCCTCGTCGCGGTAGCGGGCGACGGTGGCGTGGACCCGGTTCCCGGCCGGATCGAGCACGGGACCGAGACCGCTGACGTAGGTCACGGCGCCGACGAGCGGGATCGGGTCGGAGGGGTCGAGGACCTCGTCGACGGCCGACTCGACCGGCTCGATGGGGAGGAGGTCGAGCAGCGTCGTGGCGTCCGCAGCGACGTCGCCGTCACAGCTCGGCGGATCGGCCGGATCGATCTCGACGACCAGGACCCCTTCGGTCCGCACGACGCGGCCGGTCGGCGGCCACACGGCGAAGCCGGCATCGGGCCAGCTCTCGGCATCGGCGGTCACCGCCTGCCCCCCGTGGGTCTCGCACGGCGCCAACCATCGCAGCCCGGGGAGGATGTCGGCGGCCTCGCTGATGTAGGTGTCCGCCGGGTCCTCGACCGGGCCCGGCGCGATGACGATCTCGGCGCCGGCGTCGGCGGGGGTGATCTCGACGATCCGATCGGGGTCGAAGCCCGTCCAGGCCAGGCCGACGAACTCCTCGTCGTCGGTGACCTCGGGGGGTGCGAGTGGTTGGAACCCGGTGCAGCGCACGGCGGGGACACCTCGATCGTCGATGAGGACGGCCGAGCCCCGTTCGAGCACGGCCTGGAAGGAGGTGGCCTCACCGTCGAGCAGACCCGTCGCGGTGACCCGGGTGTCGTTGGTGAGCGCCACGCCGGTCAGCTCGCCGACCAGGTCGGCCACCTCGCCGGGGGCCACGCCGAGTGCCTCGGCGAACACGCCGACCGTGCCCGACGCGTCGAGCGCATCGGTGGCGGCACCGGCGGCACAGGTGCCGGCCGGCAGCTCCTGGAACAGCCCGGCCGCCGAAGCGGCCACCTCGACCAGCCCACCACCGCCCTGGGAGCCGATCGCAGCTGCCGGGTCGATCTCGACGGCCGCGACGGTGGTGTCGGGCTCCACGAAGGCGCCGGCGCCGGCGTCGGTGGCGACGAGGAGCACCTCGCTCGGCTCGCCACCGACGAGCGCCGAGCCTGCGGCGACCGCACCTCCGACCACGACGATCGTCGCCAGCACGACGGCGAGCGCGCTCCGCACCCGCACGTCAGGATCCCCGTGCCCGGTCGGAGCCGGGGCATGCCGGCGCGGGAGCGAACGTCACGGCCGGCAGGGTACGAACCGCCGGCGCCGCGATCCATGGGCAGCGCTCCCCACCCGTGGTGACCGTCGCGTCGTCCGCTCGCCTGGTCATGCCGGCGGACCGATCCGGATGCGGATCGTCTCCTCGGCCGAACGATCGAGACCGTCGGTCAGCCGGACGGTCAGCTCGTAGACGCCGGCCTCGACCCCCATCGTCGAGAGCGGGATGCCGTCGTTGCCCTGCGCCGTGGCGAGCACCTGGCCGTCGGCGAGGAGCTGCCAGCGATGCTCGGCGTCGAGCAACGGATCGATCTCGGCGCCGAACACGATGCGGATCCGGGCGTCCTGGTCGACCTCGGTCGGCCATCGCACCCGACCGAGGATCTCCTCGGGCGCCGGCGGCGCCGCCGCGTCGGGTCCGTCGCCATCGACCGGCTCCGTGAACCTGACCTGTGGTGGCGCCGTCGCATCGTCGGCGAGCACCACGGTGACGCCGAAGACCACGGCGCCGAGGGCGACGAGGGCGATCGCGGCGATGGCGATGCGGCGCCGCGGCGACAGGCGCCGTCGGAGCCGATCGATCTCGGCGCCCACGGCGGCGGCCGTCGGGCGCTCCTCGACCGGTCCGACCATGCGGACGAGCAAGCGCCACAGGCCCGGGTCGACACCCGACGGCGGTCGGGTGGTCGACGCGTCGGCCTCGCCGCTCATGATCCGGAACATCAGCTGCTGCGGGTCGTCGCCCGGACGGTCCACGGGGTTGGAACCGAGCAGGGCGGTCATCCCGGTCAGACCGAGCGAGTAGACGTCGGCGGCGGCGTCGGGCGGTCGACCGGCCAGCAGCTCGGGGCTGGCGTAGGCCGGGGTGCAGACGATCGGGGCACCGGCCGCGGCGTCGGCGGCGATGGCCGCCCCGAAGTCGCCGAGCTGCGAGCTCGGTCCGTCGAAGACGTTCGAGGGCTTCACGTCGCGGTGGGTGATGCCGGCGGCGTGCACGGCAGCGAGCCCGGCGGCCACGTCGGCGACCACGTCGAGCACCTCCTCCCCGGAGAGGCGGCGGCGGTCGATGCGATCCTGCAACGTGCCCCCCGACATGAAGGGGGTCACCAGGACGAGTCGGTCCGACTCGGTGGTCGTCCTCGCCTCGAGGGCCGAGATGATGTTGGGGTGGTCGGGGATGGCGGCGAAGGCGGCCATCTCGACATCGCCGACGTCCTGGAGGAAGACCTTGGCCGCCACCGGTCGGCCACGGAATCGGGTGTCCGTGGCACGGAAGACCAGCGCGGACCCGCCGCTCCCGATCAACGTCGCGTCGATGAGTCCGACGGAGCGCAGCTCGAGGGTGAGTTCGGCATCGTCCACCGCGCAGCAAGGTAGCGCTGTGAGCGGCGGGTCCTTGCCTGGTGGGACGTCCGTCGGCCACAGTCCCGTCAGCGAGGGCGGACGTGGTGCGGGGTGCTCCCGGCCAGCGCGGCGGGCGCGCGTCTGCGCAGGAGGCGCGAGCGGATGGGCGACCACGGAGACGACGACGCGACACGCCGGGCGACGCCGGACCGGCTGGAGGATCTCCCGCCACCCGTGGTGCCAGATGACCTCCGCTCGGCCGACCTGGCCGACCTCCCACCTCCCGTGCCGCCCGACGGCCTCCGCTCAGCGGACCTGGCCGACCTCCCGCCACCGGTCAGCGCGCCCGCGATGGCGGCAGGCGGTCGAGAGGGAGGGTCGAGCGGGCCGGTCGCTCCGCCGCGCCCTGATCGCACGACGTCGACGGTGCCGGTGCCGGCGCTGGTCGCGACCGTCGTACTCGTCGCTCTCGTCACCGCGGCCGTCGCGTACGTCGCCGTCGGCCGGGGCAGCGACGACGCCTCGCCCGAGGCGATCCTCGCCGCTGCCCAGGTCGCTGGCGTCGAGGCCCCCACCGTCGAGGTCGCATCGCCGACGACCACGACCACCACGGCGGGCGCTCCCACCACCTCGGCGGCGTCGGCCGACCCCGGGGCGGTGCGAGAGGCGCTCGCCGGCACGGTGGTCCTGGAGCCGGGGATCGACGGAGCGTTCTCGGCCGGCGATCTGCTCACCGCGACCGTCCCCGCGCTCCCCGAACTGGTGGGCGCCGAGGTCCAGCTGGTCGTCGACGGCGTGGTCAGCTCGACCGGGTCGCCGGCGGAGCCGGTCAGCGCCGAGATCCTGTCGGCCGGTGAGTACGACGTGCTGGTGCGCGTCGTGGCCGCCGACGGGCAGTCGATCGATCTGGAGTCGCGTCGTCTCGTCGTCGACGCATCGACCCGACTGGAGTTCGACGTCGGCGTGGATGTCGACGCCGTGGAGGACTTCTACGGCACGTGGGTGTCGATCCTCTCGTCGCAGATCGTCGAGAGCGAGGCCGGACGGGGCGACGCACTGGCGCAGGCGCAAGCGCTCGCAGCGGGGCGGGGTGCGCGCGTGCTCGACACCAACCTCGTCCCGTCCCTGCGCGACGACATCTACATCGTCTACGAGGGCGTCTTCGCCACCCGCCTCGAGGCGCAGCACCGATGCTGGGAGACCGGGGCGCGAAGTCGGGAGCAGTGCGTGGCCGCACCGATCTCGGGCGATCCGGTCGATCCCGCCCTCCGCTTCGCCCCCGTCGATCCCGGCGGCTGAGCGCCCGCTCGGAGCACCCCGACCGCGGCCACGAGCGAGGCCGGTTGGGCAAACGTTGTGATGTCCTGGTGCTTTTCAGCTGTCCTCACACACCAACGGTGACTACGTTGCGTGGGCGATGCGGGCAGACATCACCGAGCGCGACCACCCGCGCTCCCCTCTCCTCGAGATCGAGCGCGCCGTCCAGGCCGACGCCGAACGGCTGCGCCTGGACCCCGGCGACGCCGGTGACCGCCAGCGTCTCGTCGCGCTCATCGACGACCAGATCGCCGAGTGGAACGACGACCATCGCCGGGGTCGACGAGATCGGCCGATCGCCGACACCGACGGCCTCGCCGACCGCGCCCGCCGCAATCTGCTCGGCTACGGCCCGCTCACCCCGCTCCTGGACGACCCCGACGTCTGGGAGATCATGGTCAACGCCCCGGACCAGATCTTCGTCAAACGGCACGGTGGCCGGAGCGGCTACCACCACGAGATCTTCCACGACGACGACCACGTCGCCCGCACCCTCACGAAGCTCCTCGACGACAACTCGGTCTCCCACCGCAAGCTCGATCCGGCCGAGGGGCTCCAGGACGCCCATCTCGACGACGGCTCCCGGCTCCACCTCGTCCACCGCGACCTGACCCGCGGTGGCCACCTCGTGGCCAACATCCGTCGCTTCACCGGCGTGGGCTTCCGCCAGCTCGACCAGCTCGTCGAGACCGGCACGCTCGACGCCCACGCCGCATCGGTGCTGCGGGCGCTCGTCGCCGCCCAGCGCTCGATCGTCGTCGCCGGTGCCCCCGGGTCCGGCAAGACCACGCTGCTCTCGTGCCTCTGCGCCGAGCTCGACCCGTCCCTGCGGGTCGTCGTCGCCGAGGAGGTGATCGAGGCGGACATCCCGGTCCCGAACGTG